>NZ_JBFAOM010000017.1:0-182300 GCF_040675235.1 Nonomuraea sp. NPDC049637 | reverse complement strand
CTGGGGCGGCCGGGTCTGACCGCGGCGGCGTTCGTGCCGCACCCTTTCCGGGCCGGGGCGCGTCTCTACCGCACCGGTGACCTGGTACGGCAGCGGTCGAGCGGTGATCTGGAGTTCATCGGCCGGGTCGACGGCCAGGTGAAGATCCGCGGGTTCCGTGTCGAACCCGGTGAGATCCAGGCGGTGATCGCGTCGGTTGCGGGGATTCGGCAGGCGGTGGTGGTCGCCCGGGCCGAGGAGGCGGGAACCAAGGGGCTGCTTGCCTACCTCGTCAGCGACTCGCCCGCGGCGGAGACGGTGAGCATGGTCCGCGCCGCCTTGCGTGCGCGGTTGCCGGAGTACATGGTGCCCTCGGCGTTCGTGGTGGTGGACGAGGTGCCGCTGACGGCCAACGGCAAGGTGGACTGGCGGGCCCTGCCGGAGCCGGGATCGGGGCGGCCGGAGCTGGGCAGCGCGCCGGTCCGGCCGCGCTCCGAGGTGGAGGAGGTGCTGGCGTCGATCTGGGCTGCGGTCCTGGGCCTGGACGAGGTGGGCGTGGAAGACAACTTCTTCGACCTCGGCGGACACTCCCTGCTGGCCGCCGAGGTCGTCGGCGTCGCCAACGACCAGGGCTTGCCCGTCACCCTCGTCGACATGTTCGAACACCAGACCATCGCGGCGATCGCGGCCAGGTTGCGTGAGAGCGGAACTCGCTGAGCCGAAGGAGGCTAGAGATGACAGACATCGATCCGGTCAAGTTGAGAGAGGAATACGACGAGAACGGCTTCGCGATTCTCCGTGGCGTGATCGACTCCGAACTCGTCCGGGAAGCCGGCGCCCACACAGCATGGCTGGGGCAGAAGTATCCGGATCTACGGCCCGAGGAATACCACCACCCGCTGATGCGGAACGACGCCTTCTGGGTCCGCATGGTCGCGGACGAACGGCTCGTCGACATCGCCGAGCTGTTCCTCGGCCCGGACATCGCCTGTTTCACCGGCCATTACGTCTGCAAGCCGCCGTACGACGGCCGGCCCGTCCTGTGGCATCAGGACGGCGCCTACTGGAAGCTCGACCCGATGGAGGCCCTGACGGTCTGGGTCGCGGTGGACGCGTCGACGACCGAGAACGGGTGCCTGCGCGTGATCCCCGGAAGCCATCGCGCTGCCATGCACGAGCCCGTCCCCCGCTCGGACATCCCGAACATGCTCTTCTCCACCTGCGAGGAGGACCTGGTCCAGGAGTGGCTGGACAAGGCCGGCGAAGTGGCCATCGAGCTCCAGCCGGGCGACGTGTCGATCCATCACCCGCACCTGCTGCACCACTCCAAGCAGAACACGTCCGCGATGCGGCGGTGCGGCCTCGACGTGGGATACATGGCGGCGACCACCCGTATCTCCAACGAGGGGCTCTACCTGGATCCCCTCCTGGTCCGCGGTGCTCCGATCCCCGAGATCAACAACTACCGTCCCTACCCCCTGTGGCAGGAGGGCGAGACGATCCCGTTCGCCGGCGACGCGGAGTGGAACGAGCGGGCCGCCGCGATGAACGGCAAGTACGGGTTCAGCGAGGTGGAGCGCGACGAGAGCCCTCTTGAGGCCGCCCACCGCATGGTGCGGCGCCTCAAAGAGGGGACCGTCAAGAGTTGATCCGAAGGGGACGAATGAACAGCAACGATGCCAAGGAGATCGCGGCGGACCTCGCCGCGAACGCCGCCCTGCTGGAAATGGCCGAGGAACTGGGGATCTCCACGCTCCTGGACCGGGCGGCGCCGTTCACGCTCGACGAGGTCGTGGCGGCCGCCGGGGTCCCTGAGGCCGGCGCCCGCTCCTTCCTGCGCGCCCTGCTCGCCGCCGGGCTCGTGGAGCAGGGCGCGGACGCGCGCAGCTTCATACCGTGCGCCGATCTGGCCGATCGCCGCTACGAGGCGGGTTACCTCTCGTGGGCGCTCAACGCGAACCGCCCGTACATCGATCATGCGGTGGAGTTCCTGAGCGGGCCGGAGGCGGCCGCCGGGCAGTACCGGCGCGACGGCCGGCGGGTCGCCATCTCCTCGCGCTGGATCGGCTCCTACGGCTTCTACCCGGGCATCGTCGCGGAGATCGCCGGCCGCAAGCCGCAGCGCGTCGTCGACCTCGGCGCGGGCGCGGGCAGGCTGCTGATCCACCTACTGACCACGCTGCCGAGCAGCACCGGCCTGGCGCTGGACATCAGCCCGGCGGCGTGCGAGGAGGCCGAGCGGTCCGCCCGGCGGGCGGGCGTGCACGACCGGCTCACGGTGGCGAACCGCTCCATCGAGTCGCTCGTGGAGGACCCGGGCCCGATCCGTGGCGCGGACGTGGTGCACGCGGGCTTCGTGATGCACGACGTGGTGGGGGACCAGGAGGTGTTCGACGGCATCCTGCGCGCCTGCCGCGACTCCATCGCCGACGGCGGGTGCCTGGTCGTGACCGACGCCGTCCCTTACGCGGACACCCCGCGGGACCGCGCCTTCAGCGCCCTGTTCACCTACCTGCACGCCGGCTCGATGCAGGTGCTGCTGCCGCCCGAGGCCGAGTGGCGCGCCGGGTTCCGGCGGGCGGGGTTCACCGACGTGTCCTGCACGCCGCTGCGGATGCCCGGCAGCCGCCTGTTCGTGGCCGCCGGGTGACCGCGATGCCGTTACGTGATCACGAGGACACCGTACGCCGGGCCAGGGCACTCTACGAGGCCAGGAAGAGCCGGGTGCCGATCCCGCCGTTCACCGACACGGACCCGGAGCTCGGCATGGACGACGGGTACGCCGTCCAGCGAGAGCTGGTCGCGCTCCTCCTCGCGGACGGCGACGCCGTCATCGGGTACAAGGCGGGCCTCACCTCCGCCCCGATGCGCAGCATGTTCGGGGTCGACACCCCGGACTACGGGCCGGTGCTGTCCTCCACGGTTCTGGCCGACGGCGCGACCGTGTCGTGCGAGGCGTTCATCGCGCCCAAGGTGGAAGCCGAGATCGTCTTCCGGCTGGCGAAGCCGCTGGCCGGACCGGGAGTGACCGTCGAGCGGGCACGCGCTGCGATCGGTGAGGTCCGCGCCGGGCTGGAGATCGTCGACTCGCGGATCGAGGACTGGCGCATCGGGCTCGCCGACACGATCGCCGACCTCGCCTCGAACGGCGCCGTCGTCGTCGGGCACCCGGTCCCGCCCTCGCCGGACCTGGACTACCGGCTGGTCGGCATGGCCTTCTCCCGCGACGGCGAGCTGGTGGCGACCGGGGCGGGCGCCGCAGCCATGGGCGATCCGGTCGCGGTCGTGGCCTGGCTGGCGAACGTGCTCGGTGAGCAGGGGGTCTCGCTGGAGGCCGGGCATCTGATCATGACCGGTGCGCTGCACGCGGCGGTCCCGCTGCGCCCCGGCGACACGTTCACGGCGGAGTTCGACCATCTCGGCGCGATCACCTTGCACGTCGGCGGGGGAGGGGCATGAAATCGGACGGACGGCTGTCCGTGGCGGTGCTCGGCGCCGGGCTCATCGGGGTCGACCTGGCGATCAAAATCATCCGCTCCGACGCCCTCGACCTGCGGCTCGTCGCGGGCCGGGACGTCGCCGCCCCAGGGTTGCGGCAGCTCGCCCGGCTCGGCGTGCCGGTCGCGACCGACGGCGTCCGCTCCCTCCTCGCCACCGAGGAGCCGTTCGACGTCGTCTTCGACGCCACCAACGCCGCGGCCCACGCCGAGCACGCGGAGCGGCTCGTACCCCTCGGCACGAAGCTCGTCGACCTGACGCCCAGCAAGGCGGGGCACCTGGTCGTCCCGACCGTCAACGGGGCCGATGTCACCGGCCGCCACGACATAGCCGACATCAGCATGGTGACCTGCGGCGGGCAGGCCTCGATCCCGGTCCTGCACGCGATCGCGCGGGCATACCCGATCGACTACATCGAGGTGGTCACCACGGCCGCCACCTTGAGCGTGGGCCGCGGGACGCGCCTGAACCTCGACGAGTACGTGGAGACCACCCAGGACGCGATCCGCGACTTCACCGGGGTCGAGAACGTGAAGGCGCTGCTCAATATCAGCCCGGCCCGGCCGCCGGCGACCTTCCGGGTGTCCATGTCCCTGCTGGGCCGGGGCCTCGAAGCCGGTGTGGTGAGCGCGCTGGCGGCGACGGCCGTGAGCGAGATGCGCCCATTCGTCAGGGGGGTCGACGTCATGGCGTGCACCGTGAACGACGGCAGGGCCTTCGTCGCCGTGGAGGTCACCTCCTCCGGCGACCGCATCCCCTCCTACGCCGGGAATCTCGACATCATCAACTCCGCCGCGCTCACCGTCGCCGAGTTGTACGCGGCGCACCGGCCGGCGATCGCAGGGGCGGAAACGTCATGAGCCAGACAGCGGACACCAGGGACGAGCGCGCGGGCAGACCGATCCTGATCCACGATCCGACGCTGCGCGACGGCCACCACGCGGTGCGGCACGACCTCGGGCGCGAGCAGTTGCGGGCGTACGCGGAGGCCGCGGACGCCGCGGGCGTGCCGGTGGTCGAGGTGGGCCACGGCAACGGGCTGGGCGCCTCATCCCTCCAGGTCGGCCAGGCGCGGCTGAGCGACGACGAGATGCTCTCGACCGTCAGGGAAGCCCTGTCGTCCAGCAGGCTGGGCGTCTTCATGCTGCCCGGGTGGGGCACGGTCCGCGACCTCAAGAAAGCCCTCTCGCACGGCACCGATCTGGTCCGGATCGGTACCCACTGCACCGAGGGGGACCTCGCCGAGCGGCATCTGGGGTACCTGCGCGACGCGGGCGTGGAGGCGCACGGCGTCCTGCTGATGAGCCACATGGCGAGCCCCGGGCGGCTGGCCGAGGAGTGCGCGCGCCTCGTCGGGTTCGGCGCGACCGGCGTGGGCATCCTCGACTCCTCGGGTCACTACCTCCCGGCGGACGTCACCGAGCGGGTCGCGGCCATCCGGGCCGCCGTGGACGTGCCGGTGATGTTCCACGGCCACAACAACCTCGGCATGGCCGTGGCGAACTCGATCGCCGCCGCCGAGGCGGGCGCCGACATCCTCGACGCCTGCGCCAGGGGCTTCGGCGCCGGCGCCGGCAACACGCAACTGGAGGTCCTGGTGCCTGTCCTGGAACGGCTCGGGTTCCGTACGGGCATAGACCTGTACCGGCTCCTCGACGCGGCGGACGTCGCCGGGCGGACGCTGATGCCCGCCCCGCCCACCATCGACTCCATCTCCATCGTCAGCGGCCTGGCCGGAGTCTTCTCCGGGTTCAAGAACCGGGTGCTCGACGTCTCCGAACGCGAGGGCGTCGATCCGCGCGACGTCTTCTTCGAGCTGGGCAGGCTCCAGGCGGTCGCCGGCCAGGAGGACCTCATCGTCGACGTGGCGCTCACCCTGCGCAGGTCCGCCGGCGGCACCGGCTCATCGATCAGCACGAACGAAAGAGGGGCAAGCCGTGTATGAGGCGCTCAAGGACATCTTGGTGGACCACTTCCAGATGCGAGCGGATGATGTCACCGCGACTGCGAGCCTGGTCGAAGTGGGGCTGGACTCCCTCGCTGCGGTCGAGCTGTCGGATGTGTTGAGCAGCAGGTTCGGCATCGAGGTCCGCGACTACGAGCTCCTGGAGCTCGCCACGGTCGGGGACGTCGCCCGCCTGCTGGAGGAGTGCGCCGCCACCCGGACGTGGCCGCGATGAACGGCGCGACGGACCAGGCCCGCATGGTCGACCTCGCCTCCATGACGCGGAAGGTGGTCGTCTCTCCCGGGATGTGCGGCGGCGGCTCGCTCGTCTTCGGCCGCATCGGGGACTGGACCTGGGAGGCCGTGGCGGCGGCGTGCGGCACCAACGTGCACCGGGCCCGCACGGCGGACGGGGACCCCGCCTACCTGTCCTTCTACTATTACCGGGTACGCGGGGGGAAGGTCGTCCACCCGCATGGCCTCACGTTCGGTGACGAGCTCCAGGTGGACTCGCGCGTGTTCCAGTTCGGCAGCCAGTCGGTGCTGACGCTGCACCGGCTCGCGCCCCTCGCCCTGGGCCTCGCCGCGACCCCGCTGGACCCGGCGGAGATGTACGAGCTGCCCCATCCGGACTGCATGTACGTGGAGAACTTCAACCGGTGGGTCACGCGCGGCCGCCCGGCCAGCAACCGGGGCCTCGCCCAGGTCGTGCCTCCCGACTTCGTCTTCGCCGGCCTGCCGCGACTGCCGAACGACTACTCGCCGCGCACGCTGGTCGGCCGGGCCCGCGGGGCCGGAAGTTTCTGCGCTCCGGCCCCGCCTGGTTACGCGATGGCCGGCCCCGAGCACACCTTCGAGTACACGCTGGATGTCACGCGGGACATCAACGGCGCCGGACTGGTGTATTTCGCCTCCTATTTCTCCATCTTCGACTCTGCGTTGCTGCGCCTGTGGCGCTCGCTGGGTCGCGCCGACGAACAGTTCCTCCAGCGCCGCGTGATCGACCAGAAGGTGGGTTACTTCGGCAACGCGGACCCCGGCGCCGTGTTCGCCATCGCCGTCCGGAGATGGCACGACCCGGCCCAGCCGGAGATCGAGATCATCGACATGGCACTGCGCGACTCCGTCACGCATCATCTGCTCGCGACCACGGCCGTCGAGATCGAGTGCGGGCCCCAGAACTGAGCTCGGGAAGCCTAGGCTTTCCGGGCTCGTCGAGCTTGGTCGGGGAGCGCCTGCTGCCGGGGCGGTGATCATGAACGTTCACCGTGTTCAGTTGTGGCTCGCCAACCTCGTACCATCGCCGAATGATCGAGCTTCAGGAATACGGGGAGATCGCCTGCCCGGCCGCGCTGGTGTGGGCGGTCGTCGCCGACTACGGCCAGGATCCACGTTGGCGCAAGGGCGTCGAGACGATGGCGCCGCGCCCCGAAGGCATCGTTCAGGTGGGCACCACCACTGCTGAGGTGATGCGGTTCGCGGGTCGGACCTATCGCAACGGCGGCGAGGTGATCCAGGTGGAGCCGGGTCGCTCGTTCGCCTGGCGCACCACCTCGGGGATCGACGCCGAGGGCGGCAGGCTCGTCGAGCCGCTCGGCGCGGACCGGTGCCGCTTCACCTTCCATGTGCGAGTCGCCCCGCGCGTGACCTCCGAAAGGTTGCTGGAGCCGGCGCTGAAGTGGTTGTTGCGACGGTCGATCCGCGCCGACGTCCGCCGATTGGCCGGCCTCTGCGCTTCCTGACCCCGAGGTCACCTCGGTGCGGGGTCGCCGGGAACGATCAGCCGCTCATGCCACGCGACGTCTGTGGCCACCGCACCCAGCGTCGTCGGCTTGTGCGAGGGGTGGGGTCGTGGTGGTTCGCGTCCTGTCGGGGCTGCCGCCAGGGATCGGCTTCCAGGTGCCGGAGGTGGTCTGCCGGGCGCGGCCTCGCATCCGTCCGGTGCGGCTTCTTCTGCAAGCGGTTCACAACGTGTCGGTGAGGGCGTCGAGGTCGGCCAACGGCTGGGACGAGTAGGCCACGATCACCCCGGACTCCGGCCAACGCAGGCGCGGCCTCGTCCTGGACGTCGACCGCGACCTCGCCGTCATCCAGGTGCTCGAAGGCGCCGAAGGACTCAGCGCGAGGACGACCGGGGTCGCCTTCCCGGGAAGCCCGCTGCGCGTCCCGGGCGGGGCAGGCTGGCAGGGACGGGTTTGCGACGGCCGGGCCGCCCGCTGGACGGAGGCCCCCGATCTTCGGCGACGACAGTGTCCCGGTGGCCGGCCTCCCGATGAATCCCACGGAACGAGAGCCGCGACTCGTGACCGCACGGCGAGACCGATCCTTCTTCCGCACCGCCCTCACCGTGGCGTGGACGACTCTGCGCCCGCCACGGAAGTGATCACTTCCCGACTCCCGGCACGGAGCGGGGATCGGAGGAGGCCCGGACGTCGAACCTCGCCTGGAGCAGCCGGCCGCCCGCGACACCGCGGCCCTCGATGAGGTCGACGAGCATCCCGACCGCGATGTCGGCCGTCTCGACCGGCAGGAAGCTGAGCGTGCTGACGGGCGGATCCGTGAACGGCGCCGTGGGATCCTCCGTCGCGCAGACCAACAGCAGGTCGCCGGGCACCGACCTGCCGAGTTTGCGGATCCTGTCCAGGAGCAGCGACGGGCTGATCTCGACGAGCACGACCAGCGCGTCCGGCGGCTCGGGATCACTCAGCAAGCTCTCCACCGCGGCGAGCGCCGGCTCGAACCCGGGGCCGTCGAGCTGGGCCAGCAACGGGTCGCGGCCCCTTTCCGCACTCCAGTCGAGGTAGGCCTGGACGGAATCGCGGTGGTAGCAGGCCGTGGTCGGGGCGCCGACCGCGGCGATCCGCCGGGCGCCTCCCTCCTCCAGGTGGTCGAGCACGCCGCGCAGGGCCGCGCCGTAGTCGAAGTCGACCCACGGCCACGGTGTCCCCGCCACGGCTCTGCGGTCGGAGACCACGGCCACCCCCGCGGCGAGAAAGTCTCCGACCAGCGGATCTCCCTCGACCGGATCCACCACGAACACGCCGTCGAGAGGCAGGTCGGTCCAGTAGTCGTCGGGGCCGGTGGTGGGCAGCAGCACCACGCCGTATCCGTGGGTCATGCCCGCGCGGGTGGTGGCGGCGGTCAGCCGGGCGAAGTAGGCGAGCTCGGTGTAGAACCACGGATGCTCGACGAACTCGCGGGCGGCGAGGCCGAGCAGGCGTGAGCGCCCGGCGCGCAGCCGCCGCGCCGTGGCGTTCGGCCGGTAGCCGAGCCGGCGCGCCACCTGCCGGACATGCTCGCGGGTGGCGTCGGGGAGGCGGCCCGCGCCGTTGAGCGCGTCCGAGACGGTGGTCTTCGACACCCCCGCCGCGCGGGCGACGTCCACCAGGCGCACGCGCGCGGCGGCCTTACGGTTTGGCTCGTCCATGGGTCCGATCTTTGCAGGATGTCAGGCGATTCGCCACCTCGCTGACCGTTGCTGAATCGTTCCTTCAATGTCTTGTGCAGGAACGTTCCTTCACCAATACTCATGGCACTTTCCCGCACGAGGATGAGGTGGTCCGATGCGTACCGCTCGACTCGCCGTCGCGGCGCTGGCCGTACTGGCGGCCACTGCCTGTGGAGGGGGCGCGGCCGCCCCGAAGGCCGCCGGCTCCGCAACCTTCACCGTCACGGCGGACCTGCCGCCGGCCAAGGGCCCGGTGGACGCCGTGACCTGGGCGCTCTACGCGGAGCCGCAGTCGCTCGACTACGCCTACGCCTTCGATTACCCGCCCAACACCGTGCTCGCCAACGTGTGCGAGCAGCTCATGCGGATCACCCCCGGCTCCCGGGTGGAGCCGGGGCTGGCCAGTAAGGCCGAATCCCCGGATCCCGGGCGCTGGGTGTACACGATCCGCCAGGGCGTGCGCTTCCACGACGGATCGCCGCTCACCGCCGACGACGTGGTGGCGAGCATGCGGCGGCACATGGACCCGGCGGTGGGTTCGTACTGGGTCTCGTCCTACCAGAACGTCAAATCGGTGGAGAAGACCGGCCCCATGGAGGTCACCGTCCACCTGAAGAAGCCCGACCACCTGTTCAACGAGCAGATGGGCACCTCGGCCGGGACCATCGAGAGCGCCGCGTTCCTGGCCGCGCAGGGCTCCGGGTACGGCACCCCCGACAAGGGCGTGAACTGCACCGGCCCGTACTCCCTCGACAAGTGGGAGAAGGGGCAGGCGATCAACCTGAAACGCTTCGACGGCTACTGGGACCCCGCGCTCAAGGCCAGGGCCGCGACCGTGCGCAACGTCTTCATCTCCGACCCGGCGGCCCGCGTCAACGCCCTGCTCTCGGGCGAGGCGGACGGCAGCTACCTGGTCCCCACCACCGGCTTCACCCGCCTGGGCAGCGCCTCCAGCGGCAAGCTGTACTTCGGCCCCAACACCGCGGCCGTCAGCCTCATCCCGCTCAACCTCAAGGGCACGCTCGGCGACCTGAGGCTGCGCAAGGCGCTGTCCATGGCGCTCGACCGCAAGAGCATTCTCCAGGCCAGCGTGGCCGGGGTGGCCACGCCGGCGAAGGCGCCCGCGGCGATCGGCGCGTGGGGCATCGCCCCTGAGGCGGCCAAGCAGTACTACGCCAAGCTCCCCGAGCTGAACACCGACCTCGAAGGGGCCAGGAAGCTGGTCAAGGAGGCCGGCGGGACGGGCAAGAAGATCGTGATCGCCACGAGCACGATGGCTCCCGACATCGGCGTCATCGCCAACGCCGTCCAGGCCGCGGGCCAGGCCATCGGACTGAGGGTCGAGCAGAAGGCGGTGGCCCCCGACGCCTACTCCGCGCTGTTCTCCGACCCCAAGGCCCGTCAGGGCGTCGACCTGGTCATGACCATCTGGTACGACTCCACCCCCGATCCGCTGGAGTTCTACGGAATCCTGCAGACCGGCAACTTCGCCAACTACGGCGGCTACTCCGACCCCGAGTACGACAGGCTCGTCGACCAGGCGGGCGCCGAGGCCGACCCCGCGGCCCGCGCCGCCGTGGTCGCCAAGCTCCAGGAGATCGCCGTCCGGGACATGGTGTGGATCCCGCTGTACGAGGTGCCGCACAGCATGTTCCTCAACAAGCGGCTCACCGGCGCGCCCACCGGCATCACCCAGCTCGTCTATCCGTGGGCGGCAGTGCTCGGGTCGGCGAACTGATGGGCGCCTTCCTGGCCCGCAGGCTCGCCGGTCTGGTGGCGACGCTGGTCGGGGCGTCGTTCGCGGTGTTCTCCGCCGTGTACCTGGCTCCCGGAGACCCGGCCTCCTTCCTCACCCATGGGCGTTCGGCCTCTCCGCAGGCGATCGCGGCGATCAGGGCGCAGTACCACCTGGACGATCCGTTCCTCATGCAGTACCTCAAATGGGTCGGCGGCGCGGTGACCGGGGACTTCGGCCGGTCGGTGCAGTTCCGGCAGGACGTGACCGGGCTGCTCCTGGCCAGGCTGCCCACGACGCTCTTCCTGGTCGGCTACGCGGGGCTGCTCATCGTGGTCGCGGGGCTGATCCTCGGCGCCCTGGCCGCGCTGCGGCCCGGGCCGCTCGACCGGATCGTCCTCATCGGCACCGGGGTGGCCACCGCGACCCCCTCCTTCGTCGCGGCGATCGGGCTGATCTCGCTGTTCTCCGTCCAGCTCGGCTGGTTCCCCGCCTTCGGCAACGGCGAGGGACCGGTCGACCGCGTCTGGCATCTGACCCTGCCCGCGGCCGCGCTCGCCCTGACGTTCGCCGGTCTGCTGGCCCGGGTCACCCGCTCGTCCATGCTGGAGGAACTGGCCCGCGAGCACGTCGAGGTGGCACGCTCGCGTGGCGTCCAGGAGAACGCGGTGATCCGGCGCCACGTCCTGCGCAACTCCCTCGGCCCGATCAGCACGGTCACCGGCACGGTGATCGCCGGGCTGCTCGTCGCGACTTCGATCGTGGAGACCGCCTTCGGCCTGTCCGGGATCGGGCAACTGCTGGTCAGCTCGGTCACTGTCAAGGACTTCCCGGTCGTGCAGGCCGTCACCACCTTGATCGTCGTCGTCTTCGCGGCCGCCAACCTGCTGGTCGACCTGGTTCAGCCGGCCATCGATCCGCGTCTGCGCAGGGCGTAGTGAAGGAGTCCTCTTGACAGCCGTGACCTTCCACCGCCGCTACCGGCTTCCCGCGGACCGGATGACCGTCGCCGGCGTCGCCGTCCTGGCCGTCCTGGTGACGGTGGCGATCCTGGCGCCGGTCGTGGCCCCGCACGATCCGCTCGCCATCGACTTCTCTGCCGCGTTGAGCGGCCCGAGCGCCGATCACCTGCTCGGGGCCGACCAGTCCGGCCGCGACATCCTGTCACGCCTGATCCACGGCGCGCGGGCGGGACTGCTCGGCCCGCTCCTGGTGGTGACCCTGTCGACGGTGGCGGGCACCCTGCTCGGTGTCCTGGCCGCCTGGACCGGCGGTGTGCTCGACGCGGTCCTGTCCCGCGCCATGGACTTCGTCTTCGCCTTCCCCGCGCTGCTGCTGGCGATCACGCTGGTGGCCATGTTCGGCCCCGGCCTGACCGCGCCCGTCGTGGCGATGAGCATCGCCTACACCCCCTACGTCGGACGGCTGGCGCGCGGCGTCGCCCTGCGGGAGATGTCCCGCCCCTACATCCACGCCTACCGGGTGCAGGGCTGGTCCGGGTGGGTCATCTGCCTGAAACACCTGGTCCCCAATGTCGTCCCGCTGATCCTCGCCCAGTCGGCGATCAACTTCGGCTACGCGCTCATGGACCTCGCGGCGCTGTCCTTCCTCGGGTTCGGCACGCAACCGCCCGTCCCCGACTGGGGCGCCATGATCAACGAAGGGGCCTCCGCCCTGCTCCAGGGCGCCATGCTGCCCGCGCTGGCCCCCGGCGCGGCCGTCGTGATCACGGTGGTGGCCTTCAGCGTCGTCGGCGAGGGCATCGCCGACCGCGTCTCCGGGAGGGAGCGCTGATGCTCCAGATCGACGATCTGACCGTACGGCTGGCGCCCGGCCAGGCGGCCCGGCCCATCCTGGACGCGGTGTCGCTGCGCGTCGCCCAGGGCGAGGCCGTCGGGCTCGTCGGCGAGTCCGGGTCGGGCAAGTCCGTCACCTGCCGGGCCGTGCTCGGCCTGCTGCCCGGGCGGACCGCCGTGAGCGGGCGCGTCCTGGTCGACGGCCAGGACGTGCTGGCGCAGACCGCCGCGGGGCTGCGTGCCCTGCGCCGCCGGCGCGTGGCGATGATCTTCCAGGATCCGCGGGCGTCGATCAATCCCGTCCGGCGGATCGGCGACTTCGTCACCGAGGGACTGCGGGCGGGCGGGCTGCCGTACCGGCAGGCTCTCGATCGGGCGGAGGGGCTGCTGGAGGCGGTGGGCATCGAGGATCCGAAAGCCGCGCTGCGCCGTCACCCGCACGAGTTCTCCGGCGGGATGCTGCAACGAGTGATGATCGCCGGGGCGCTGGCCGCGGAGCCCGACCTGCTGCTCGCCGACGAGCCGACGACCGCCCTGGACGTCACGACGCAGGCGGAGGTCATCGCGATCCTGTCCCACCTCAGGACCGCGCGCGGGATGGGCATGCTGTTCGTCACCCACGACCTGGAGCTGGCCGCGGCCATCTGCGACCGCATCTACGTGATGTACGCGGGCCGGATCGTCGAGGAGCAGGCCACCGGCGAGCTCTTCGCCCGCCCCCGGCACCCGTACACGGCCGGGCTGCTGGCGGCCACGCCCCGGCTGGAGTCCCCCGAGCCGCCGCACGGCGTGCCCGGCAGGCCGCTGTCGCTGGCCGAGTCCCCGGCCGGGTGCGCCTTCGAGGCCCGCTGCGCTCTGGCCGTCGAACGATGCCGGGAGCGACGGCCCGACCTGGAGATCCTGGAACGCGCGCAGGTGGCGTGCCTGAGAGCTGGAGAGCCGGTCCATGACTGAGAACGTGCTGGAGGTCGAGGGGCTGCGCAAGGCGTACGGCCACAAGGCGGCCGTGGACGGCGTCTCCTTCTCGCTGCGGGCCGGCGGCTCGCTCGCCGTGGTGGGCGAGTCGGGATCGGGCAAGACGACGACCGCGCGGATGCTCGTCGGCCTGGAGCTCCCGGACGCCGGGCGGATCAGCGTCGAGGGCCGGAACCGCTCGCGCGCCCCGCGGGGCCGCCGGGCCAGGCTGTCGCGGGCGCGCGAGATCCAGATGGTCTTCCAGGACCCCTACCTCTCCCTGGATCCGCGGATCAGCGTGAGCGAATGCGTGGAGGAGCCGCTACGCCTGCATTTCGCCCTGGACAAGGAGGCCCGGCGGGCCCGGCGCGAGGAACTGCTGGAGCGCGTCGGGCTCGGCGAGCGTGAGGCCGCCGTACGGCCCAGGCGGTTGTCCGGCGGCCAGCGCCAGCGGGTCGCCATCGCCCGCGCGCTGGCCACCGCGCCGAAGGTGCTGATCCTGGACGAGGCCACCTCGGCGCTCGACGTGTCCATCCAGGCGCAGATCCTCGACCTGCTGGCGCGGATCCGTCGCGACCTCGATATCGCCTACCTGTTCATCACCCACGACCTGGCCCTGGTCCGGCACGCGGCCGACGACATCGTCGTGCTCCACCGCGGCAAGGTCGTCGAGGCCGGGCCGACCGCGCAGGTCCTGGCCGCCCCCCAGCATCCCTACACCCGCCTGCTGCTGCACTCCGTGCCGCGGCCGGGCTGGGATCCTGCCCAGATCGCCGCCGACCGGCGCGCCCTTCAGGAGATCATGTGAGTGAGCTCGCACACCTGTCCGCCACGCAAGCTCTGAAGCTGTTCAGGACCCGGGCCCTGTCGCCCGTCGAGCTCATGACCGCGGTCATCGAGCGGGCCGAGGCCGTCGAGCCGCGGGTCAACGCGCTCAGCGAGACGATGTTCGACGAGGCGCTCGATCAGGCCAGGAAGGCCGAGCGCGCCTACCTCGGCAACGGGTCGCCGCGGCCGCTCGAAGGGCTGCCGGTCGCCACCAAGGACGAGCAGCCGATCGCCGGAAGGCGTGCCAGCGACGGTTCCCTGGCCCACGCCGGCCACGTCGCCGACACCACCCATCCGGTCGTCGAACGGGTCGTCGCCGCCGGCGGGATCGTCCATGCCCGCACCACCACGCCGGAGTTCTGCTGCGCCGCCTACACGCACTCCCGGCTGTGGGGCCTCACCCGTAACCCCTGGAACCTGGACTACTCGCCCGGCGGTTCCTCCGGCGGCGCGGGCGCGGCCCTGGCGTCGGGGACGGCGACGCTCGCCACGGGGTCCGACATCGGCGGCTCGATCCGCCTGCCCGCCGCGGCCACCGGCACGGTCGGATACAAGCCGCCTTACGGGCGGGTGCCCGCGATGTCGCCGTACAACCTGGACCACTACTGCCATGACGGGCCGATGGCCCGTACCGTCGCCGACTGCGCGCTCCTGCAGAACGTCATCGTCGGGCCGCACCCGGCCGACGTCGTGTCCATCCGCCCCGCCGTGCACATCCCCGAACGCCTCGGCGACGTCGCCGGGTTGCGCATCGCCTATTCCCCCGACCTGGGGAACTGGGAGATCGAGCCGGACGTCGCGGCCAACACCCGCGCGGTCGCCGACGCGCTGGCCGCGGCCGGCGCCATCGTGGAACAGGTGGAGGTGCCGCTGCGGCGCGCCGACGTCATGCGCGCGGCCTTCATCCACTTCGGCGCCATCTTCGGTCCCATGGTCGCCGGCGTGGCGGACACGCACCGCGACGAGCTCACGCCCTACGCCCTCGCCTTCGCCGAGGACTCGCGCGCCGCGCTGGCGCGGGACGGCTTCCTGGCCGGGCTGGAGCTGGAGGGCCGCATCTACGCCGTGATCGGCGACGTGCTCGACCGGTACGACGCGCTGATCTGCCCCACCGCGGGCACCGCCGCGCTGCCCGCGGGCGAGGACTACGTGGACACCAAGCTGACGGTCAACGGGGTCCAGTTCGACCACTACCTGGAGTACTCGCTGACGACCGTCTTCAACATTGCCAGCCGCTGCCCCGTGCTCAACGTCCCGTCCGGTCTCGCGTCGAACGGCGTGCCGACGGGGACGCAGATCGTCGGCCGCAGCTACGACGACGCGACGGTCTTCCACATCGGCGCCGCCGTCGAACGCGTCCTGCCGTGGCCCACACGCCCGCAGCTCTGAGGAGACTTTCATGACTTTTGCCGACAAAACTGCCGACATCGTGTTCCTCAACGGCCGGGTGCGCCCCATGGCCGGCGCTCCCAGCCGCGCGCTGGCCGTACGCGACGGGCGGATCCTGGCGCTCGGCGAGGTCGAGGAGGTGCGCGACCTGGCCGGCCCGCGGACCGAGATCGTCGATCTGGCCGGCCGGACCCTGCTTCCCGGGTTCCAGGACGCCCACGTGCACCCGGTGCTGGCCGGACTCTCCATGACCCGGTGCGACCTGCACGAGGCGCGGGACGCCGCCGACGCCCTTGCCGTCGTCCGCGCGTACGCCGCGGCCAATCCCGAGGTGCGCTGGATCTCCGGCGGCGGATGGTCCATGGAATGGTTCCCCGGCGGCACGCCGAGCCGGATCGCCCTCGACGAAGTCGTCCCCGACCGGCCGGTCTACCTGACCAACAGGGACGGGCACGGCGCATGGGTCAACACCGAGGCCCTGCGGCTGTGCGGCGTCCACGACGGAACCCCCGACCCGAACGACGGGCGCATCGAGCGCGAACCCGATGGAACCCCTCAAGGAACCCTGCACGAGGGCGCCGCCTCGCTCGTGGGCAGGCACGTGCCCGAGCCCACGGACGAGGACCTGCTCCGCGGCCTCCAGGCCGGCCAGCGACGCCTGCACCAGGCCGGAGTGACGGCATGGCAGGACGCGATGGTCGGCCCGGAGGTCCAGCGCGCCTACGAAGCAGCCGCCGACGCCTCCATACTCACCGGGCGCGTGGTCGGCGCCCTGTGGTGGGATCGAGAGCGGGGCGAGGAGCAGATCCCCGAACTGCTCGCCCGCCGTACCACCACCGGACGGTTCAGAGCCACCAGCGTGAAGATCATGCAGGACGGCGTGGCGGAGAACTACACCGCCGCCATGACCTCCCCCTACCTGGACGGCTGTGGATGCCGGACCGGCAACAGCGGCATCAGCTTCGTCGGGCCCGAGGACCTGCGCGCCTACGTCACCCGGCTGGACGCCGTCGGGGTCCAGGTCCACGTGCACGCCGTCGGCGACCGGGCCGCCCGGGAGGCGCTGGACGCGTTCGAGGCGGCGCTCAAGGTCAACGGGCGCAAGGGCAACCGGCATCACATCGCCCATCTCCAGGTCGTCCATCCCGACGACGTGCCGCGGTTCGCGGCCCTGGAGGTCACCGCCAACATCCAGCCGTTGTGGGCGGCGCACGAGCCGCAGATGGACGAGCTGACCATCCCCTTCCTCGGCGACCGGCGCGCCGCCTGGCAGTACCCCTTCGGCGACCTCCTGCGCTCGGGCGCCGCCCTCGCCGCGGGCAGCGACTGGCCGGTCAGCAGCCCGGACCCGTTCCTCGGCATCCACGTCGCCGTCAACCGGATGCTCCCCGACGGATCGGGGCGGCCGTTCCTGCCCGCGCAGCGCCTCTCGGTGGCGGCGGCCCTGTCGGCGTACACGATCGGCACCGCCCGGATCAACCACCTCGACACCAGGACCGGGACCATCGAGCCCGGCAAGCTCGCCGACCTCATCGTCACCGACGCCGACCCGTTCGCCGTACCCTCCGGTGACCTGGGCGGCATCACCGTCCTCGCCACCTACGTGGAGGGACGACAGGTGCACGCGCATCCGTCCTTCTGACCGCTCGCCGCCGTGACGAGATGGTGATCACCGTTTGCGATCATCGGCTCATGAAGCGCATGAGCGCCGTGCTGGTGATGGCCGGCCTGCTGAGTGTCACGATTCCCGGCGGCGCCGTTCGCGCGGCTCCTGAGTCGCAGTCCCTCGACTCCGTCGTCGAAGCGATCCAGCACCAGTTCGCGAAGAAGGGCAGCGTGCGGTTCACCGTCAAGCGGCGCGGCGGGCCTCCGGCCACCTGGGACATCAAGGCGTCCGGCGCGTACCGCTTCAACGCCTCAGGCGTGTACGCCGCCGACACCACGACGATCTCCCAGGAGGCAGGGGGGACGGGCCGGTCTCGGGAGATCAGCGTCGGCCCGGACTTCTACTCCCAGGGCTACGTACGTTCCAAGGACGGCAAGTACATCTGGAAGTCGCCGTCAACGGTGGGGAAATGGACCTACGGCGGGCGGAACCTTTCCGGCGTCATCTGGGGAGAGGACCTGATCAACGGAATCAACCCCGGATTCCTCAGGCTGGGCGCCCACAACGGTGCCTTCAGCGGCGACGGCGGAACATTCGAGGGAGTCCGGACCACGGTCTTCAACGGCGTCGTGACGGTTCCGGAGGTGGGGGAGCGGCAGGCCGGCATGTTCTTCGAAACCGAGCAGGAGGGCGGCTCGTGGCGCGGGTCCATCACCTGGAAGCTGTGGGCGGGCCCGGACAATCTGCCGCGACGCTTTCACGCCATCCTGAGGTTCACCTCGGCGTACGGGGGCGATGAGGTCGAGACGATGACGATGAACATCATCTATCGAGGTTGGGGGAGCCCGGTCAAGATCACGGCCCCGCCCAGGAGCCTCGTCACCGATGACTGGTGATCCGACGGGCACGTCCGGCCGTGTTCACGGGGTGGTGCCCATGCCGTACTGAGCTGCCTGCAACGACCACAGCTGCGCGTATTCGCCGCCGAGAGCCAGCAGCTCCTGGTGGCTGCCGCTCTCGGTGATCCGGCCGTCCTGCAGGACGAAGATGCGGTCGGCGTGCTGCACGGAGTGCAGTCGATGGGTGATGAGGATGACCGTGCGTCCGCCGGCCAGGGCGCGCACCCCGGCGAAGGTCTCGGCCTCGGCGCGGGGTCGAGGGCGGCGGTCGGCTCGTCCAGGACCAGCACGGGTGCGTCCCGGAAGTACGCGCGGGTGACCGCGGCGGCGCAGGCGAGCGCTTCGGGGGTGGGGCCGGTGGTGTGGCGGCCGATGGCGACGTTGGCGGACACGGTGAAGGGCCATCGTTCGTAGCCCTGGGACAGCAGGGCCACCTGGTCGAAGAGTACGCCCGGTGGCCCTGGTAGGCCATCGAACAGGGCACGTGGAGATCTCACCGACGAGGAATGGTCCTTGATCGAGCCTCACTTACCTCTGGGTGAGCGGGGCCCGATCCCGGATCTGCGGCGGCTGTTCAATGCGGTGATGTGGCGGTTTCGTACCGGCAGCCCGTGGCGTGACCTGCCGGAGGAGTACGGGCCATGGTCCACCGCATACGACCGGTTCCGTACCTGGGCGCGGGACGGCGTGTTCGAGCAGCTGATGCAGGCCGTGATCGCCGAGGCCGCAGCCCGGGGACAGGTCGGCCTCGCCCTGGTCAGCGTCGACTCCACCACCGCCCGCGCCCACCATCATGCCGCCGGGATGGTCTTGGACGGTGAGCTGAGCGCAGCCCTGGAAGAAGCCGTCGAGCAGGAAAGGGGGCTGCGCCAAAGGGGCAAAACGCCCCCGACGGCGACCCCGGCGACGAAGAGGTCAGGGACAACGTCGACGGGGACGACGGGAGGAACGAGCGGCGCCGGCTGCGACGCCGATACCGGTTCCGGCTGAAGGCCGCCAAGCTGGGCCGCTCCCGGGGCGGGTTGACCAGCAAGGTGCATCTGGCGGCCGATGGTCGATGCCGTCCGCTGTCCTTCGTCCTGACCGCCGGCCAGGCCGGAGACAGCCCGCAGTTCCGCCCGGTGCTGGAGCACATCAAGGTCCGGCTAGCGATCGGCCGTCCGCGCACCCGGCCGGGCGCGGTGGCCGCGGACAAGGCCTACTCCTCGCGCGGCAACCGCGCCTACCTGAGCCGGCGCGGGATCAAGGCGGTCATCCCGGAGAAGGCCGACCAGGCAGCCAACCGCAAGAAACGCGGATCTGCCGGCGGCCGGCCGGTCACCCATGATCCCGATCTCTACAAGCAGCGCAACACAGCCGAACGCTGCATCATCACGTTGCACCTTGACGGGCTGACGAAGCGAGGTCGCGGGGGATGAGCGACATGCCTGAGAATCGCCCGGGCGAAGAACTGCCACCGCCTATCGGTCCTCCCGCGTCTGGGCCGCCGTGGTCTTCCGGCCCTCCTGCGTCCGGGCCGGCACCGCCTACCGGTCCTCCCGTGCCCGGCTTGCCACCCCCTGGCCCTTCCTTTCCCGGCGTTCCTTTCCCGGGCCCGCCGGTCCCGGGTGGCCCGCCGGTTCCAGGTGGTCCGCCGGTCGGCCGACGGACGCCGAATCGTCGCCGGATGTGGTTCCTCGTCGGCGGAGGAGCGGTGGCGGCGCTGGCCGCGGTGGCCGTCGCGCTCACCCTTCTGATCAGCAGCTTAGGTCGCCTGCCCGGCCTGACCCGCCCGGTGAACACGGCAGGCCCCGCTGCGACCACGGAGGTCAACAGCGCGATCAGCCATCTGGCCGGGCTCCCGGCGGCTCACTACAGGGGAACGCTGGCCGACCGCGGCCAGCAGCTGGGCCTCGACGTCAAGGTCACCTCAAAGGGGTCGACGGCGGGCACGGTGACCGTGAGCGGTCAGAAGATCAAGATATTCACCGCCGGCGGTAGCACCTATGTGAAAGCCGGACCGGGCTACTGGCGCACGAACGGCGCCACTGCGCGCCTGAGCAAGGAGTACGCCAAGCGCTGGGTCAAGATGAGCACCGGACCCGCCGGTTTCGCGCTGTCGAAGCTCCTCGCCCCGCCCAGTCTTGCCCGGCTGCTGGGCCTGTCCGGACAGGTCGACTTGTCGAGCGGCCCGGTCACCAAGGTCAACGGCGTCCAGGCACGTAAGGTGACTGCGCCGATTGGCGCCATCTATGTGACGACGACTGCTCCGTACCAGATCGTCCGCATCGATTCCGGGGCATCCGGCGGCGGTCCGGCACCTCCCACCCCCCATATCACCGGCACCGGTCTCTCCGGCGGCGCCCTCGTCGTGCGGCCGGCGCGATGGCGTGACGATTTCCGGTTGAACATCACCGTCTCCGCGATGACGGGTGCCCAGGCACGGACGTTCATCGACCAGCTCAAGCAGGAAGCCAAGGCCCTCAGGGGCGCCATCGACTCCAGCGTGGCCTTCTCGGCGGCGAGCTCCGGCAGGCTGTCCCCCTGTAACAACAGCGGCTGCACCGCCACCATCACGATCAGCAACCGGGTAAAGCTCGACAGCCCCTATCTCAAGGTCGGCGCGATCACCGCCGACGTCATCATCGACTTCCAGCTGGACGGCAGGCCTGCCGGCTCATGCCGGCGGCAGGTCTCCATCCCTGCCAACGGCGAAGCGGACGTCACCTGCAGCGTCTCCTACCACGCCGCCACCAACCGCAGCCACAGCGTCCGCGCGCAGTCCACCGGATTCGCCCGGGCCCTCGTCAAAGCCGAGATCCCGGCCACCATCAAGGCACTTGAGGCGGAACAGCAGGCAATCCCCTCTGCCAGCTCTGACACCGACAACATCGTGACCGACGCCCGCGTTCTGAGGACGCCGCGGGTGGGCACGACCGGCGGCGGACCGGGCAGATGGATCAAAATCAACTACACCAAGCGCAGGCACTGGATGCGTTACCAGGAGCAGGTCACGGGCGTTCGGATCAGCCGCGAGTACAAGGTCAACGGCGTCAAGTTCGACGGGTACGACGGCCCTCGGGGAGTCCTCCTGGATGCCAAGCTTGGCTACAGTAAGAAGCTTGACGAGCATGGAAACCTCACCAAGAAGCAGGCGGACAAGTTCAAGGTTCAGGCCAATCGGCAGATCGAGGCCGCCAAGGGGACCGGCAGGTCCATCGAATGGAGGTTCTCCAACGAGCGGGTGGCCGATGCCGTCAGGGAGTTCTTCGAAGAAGAGGGCATCAACATCAAGGTCGACTATCAGCGGATGAACTGGAAGATCAGATAATCGTGCGCAAGATTCTGGTGCGGGGATTCTGGGGTCCTCGCCGGCAGTCTGCGCAGGACTGCGCCGAACGCTGGGCCGCCTGCTTGACGAGGCTTCAGCGCACCGCTCCCGAGCTGTTCACCACCTGGCACTCGCCGCTGGACGAGGATGAGAAGGATCCTCCTGCGCTCAAGCCCGACGCAGGGAGCCTGCTGGCCGAAATGGCGCGCCTCGACGAGTACCTGGAGGTGGAACTCGGTGCCACGAAGGCGGAGCTGGGCTTCACCCTTTCCGCTTGGAGCACCGCGCCGCACGGGGGAAGCGTCGTATTCCGCGGAACCGTGGGCTCTCATGCCGAAGGCTCAGAGGTCCGCAACAGCATCACGGTGACGATGCAGGGCGAAGAGGTGGCGGCGCACGGCTGGGAGGTCGCCGCCGGCATCCTCACCATCGTCGCCGAGCACTGGGACATCGACTGGGGGGACGCGGGCCACGCCCAACTGTGGGCCCGGCTCAAGGAACATCGGTCGCTGCGGCCGTCCGACCTGCGAGCCGGATACGTCACCTACCTGTCGGCCCGCCGCTGGGCGGAGGCCCCGGCCTCGCAGGAGGGGACGATCACTCCCTTGGGCGGCGGTGCGCTCATCGATCTGAGGGCGGAGGTGACCCGCGCGAGCAGTGATGACCCAGTTGTCCGGCTTGATCAAACGCTCGCCGCCTCGCCCGCGTTCACGCCGGTGCCTGACGACCGCGGGACCTGGTGAACCGTTCGATGAAGCTGTCACTCAAGTGCCGGTGACGCGGTGAAGGCGACGAGCCGAGCCGCCATGGTCGCGGCTGCCGCCACTCCTGGTGTCCAAGATGATGCTCGTGGCCGGTCTCACCGAAGGGCAGATCGCGCGGGCGGTCATCGAAGCGGCCGACCTCGACGGTGTGGCGACTACGTCGGGCGGTGACGCTTGATGACGGTCATCTGGACGCGCCACGAGTACACGTACGCTCCCGCGCCCGAGGTGTAGCCTGGCCGCCGGATCGTCTACACGACGCAGGCCGGCCGAGGGCCGGGAACGCCGGCGATCGACCGGGGCATGCACAAGGTGGTCGAACCGCTCAAGCGGAGCGGCAACGTCTGGGTACTCCAGTGCGAGCGCGAGGTGTTCTTCGGGCATCACCCGCAGGCCGGGGTGCCCATCGCCGATGCGGCCTTGATCAGCGTCGGCGCCGAGGGCGATGATGCCTCATGAGCGCCACCGTGAAGCTCCGCATCTGGTCCGAGACGCGACGCGGAGGTCAGCGATGAACGCCACGCCGATCGACCTCACCGAGGGGCAACGCAAGCTCTTGATCCGCATCCGGGACTCCACAGTGATCACTGGCGACGTGAACACCTTGTGGGGCGACTGGGCGAAGCGCGCTGCCTTCAAGTGGCTGGCCGAACAGGGGCTGATTCGCGACGAGCGGGACGATCTTGCGAATGGTCACCGCTGGCACCTCACCGACGCGGGCCGCGCCGAACTGGAACGGCGCGGGACCGGGGAACACCGACGATGAGTGAGGTCCTGGACTATGGCGAGGTAGTGGCCGTTGACGCTGGCGATCTCGGTCAGGCACTCTGGGTGAGGCTCAGAGGGGCGTCCTTCTCCCGAAGCTGTCCCCAGCCGTCAGGTGGCGCTGATCGGGCACGCCTGTTCTGGCCGGTTCCGGAATGGCTGAATCGCAGGTCAGCGCATCCGAGACAATCTCCATGCGGATTCGGGCGCATCCCAGCGCTGACGCCCGGTGCCGAAAGCTGCGGTTCGCCGGGCTGGTCGGGGTCCTGCTGAACGATCCCTGATGTTCGGCTCCTGCTACACGCAGCTCACCGACGTCTTTCAGGAGCAATACGGGATCTACTGCTTCGACCGTACGATCCCGCATCCGCGCGGCCCAGCTCCGTCCCGCCGCGACCGAAGCCGCCACGGGGGTGGCCACCGAGGTTGCCGCTGGCGGGCGGCCACCTCGGAAGCACATGGCTAGCTCGAGAGACCCGAGTTGATCTCGGCGAGCAGCTGGGTCGCCTTCGTGTAGCGGATGAGGTTGTCCAGCGTGGGCGGCTGCGCGAGGGTGGCCTGGGCGTGGCGGACGGCCTCGCCCACCGTCCGCACCCCCAGGGCCCGCGCGGTGAGGCCGTCCACGGCGGTGCCGGCGTTGATCCGGCGGTCGGCCAGGTTGAGCGTGGTGGCCAGCAGTTCGGCCCGTAGTGTGCGCGGCTGCGTCAGCGGCAGGGTGAGGACGGCGGTGGACTCCCGCAGGGAGAGCGCCCCGTTCGCGGCCGAGCCGTCGGCGCCGTCGAAGCGGTCGTCGGTGGCCTGGACGCGGGCGAGCGCCTCGGCGGTGCGCAGGTCGGGCCGCAGCGCCCAGAACGTGACCAGCCCCGGGTCGCGGCTGGGGGAGACGGTCGTGATCCGCGTTTCCGCCGTCGCGGCGGCGGGGCTGGTGGGGCACGGGCCGGAGCCGTCGGCGCTCAGCGAGACCGGCACGGTGACCGTCGCCGCGTCCAGGAACAGCAGGCTCGGCCGCGCGGTGAAGGCGATCGTGCCGGTCCCCGTGCCGGCGGGCAGCGTGCCGATGGCCCAGCGCAGCGTGGTGGTGCCGTCGGCGTTCCTGCTCACGGAGCCGGGGCGGGGCCCGGCGCCCTGGTCGAGCGCGGTGCTGTAGTAGAGGCCGGCGGGCAGCGTGGCGGTGAGCGTGGCGCCGGAGGCCGCAGCCCCGCCGGTGTTGCGGTAGGTCAGGGTGTAGGCGGCGGCCTCGCCGGCGTCGACGGTGGCGGGCGCGGTGGCCGCCACGCCGATCACCGGCCGGTGCACCGTGGTGGACACCCCGGCGGTGTTGTCGGACAGGGTGCCGGTCTCGGCGTATCCGCGCTCATTGGTCCCCGACACGGCCGCCGTGTTCGTCAGGACCGTCCCGTCCGTGGTCGCACAGGGGACGTCGTAGGTGAACGTCTCCCGCGCGGAGCCGCCCGCCGGCACGTCGGACGTCGTGCGGTGGACGACGTCGCCGCCGGGCATCGTGTCGTCGATCTTCACCGCCGTGGCGGTGGCGGGTCCCTTGTTGCCCACGGCCACGCTGTAGGTGAGCCGGTCGCCGGGGGAGGCGTCCTGCCTGTCCACGGTCTTGGCGGCGGTGAGGTCGATCGGCGGGTTGAGACTCGCGGCGGCCTCGGCGGTGATCTCGGCGCTGCCCAGGCCGAGCACGCCCTTGTGCGCGCCGTCCTCGAACCAGGGGCTCTCGCGGAAGTTGAGGTTCAGGTGGTCCCAGTCGTTCCAGGAGGTGAGGGTCTGCTTGGGGGAGACGGGGCAGGACGTGGTGTCGGGGCCCATGATGATGTGGTTGACGTCCCCGGATTGGCTCGTCGCCCTGGTGCCGTCGCCGTTCCAGTCGACCGGCTTGTTGGCCGGCGTGGTCAGCGCGACTCCGGGTCTTCCGGCCACCACCGTCCCGTACACGACCGTCGCGCTACCCGCTCCCGGCAGGGCGTCGCCCACCTCGTCGAGCCCCTGGTCCTCGTTCATGGGGGCGCGCTCCTGGGGCTGGTAGTCCAGGGGGCGGGACGCGGTGGACGCCGTGGGGAACTGGTAGGAGTAGTTCATGACGCTCAGGTAGTTCGGCTTGCAGTTGATGCTGTCCAGGCCGCCGTGCTGCAGCCCGAGCGTGTGGCCGAGCTCGTGCATGAACGTGCCCGCCTCCGCCGCGGTCTGGCCGCCGTTGGCGATGATCCGCGTGTTGTCCCACGCGCCGAGCGAGATGACGAAGTCGTTGCCACCCGGCAGGGCGACGCGGGCCAGGTGGGCCAGGTCGACGTGCTGCTGGGTGTCGTCGCCCGCCTCTGCCTGGCCCGATGTGGTGCCGAGGCCGGTCAGCCCGTGCACCGACACGGCGTAGCGGAACGCCAGCCGCTTGGCGCCCAGGATGTTCTCGCAGTTGCGGGAGATCCGGTCGAGCACGTCGCCGAAGTTCCCGTCGCAGGCGATGGCGGGGTCGCCGAACTTGACATCGTCGAAGTCGTCCCAGCTGCCGGGGCTCTTGGTGTCGAACGTGACCCGCTCCGCCTCGCCGGCCCGCTCCCCGGTACGGACGTGCAGGGTGATGCCGTGCGCCGCGAAGGCGGTCACCACCTGGCTGATGGCGTTCGGGTCGAGCTCCCTGGAGCGCCGGCAGTACGACGCCAGGCAGAACATCGCGTCCAGCTCGACGAAGATGTCCTTCTTGTTCGGGTCGGCGCTGTACGGGGGCTGGTTCAGCGCGAGATCGACCGTGCCGTCCTGGTCGTAGTCGATGCCGTTGGTCTCCCAGTCGTCCAGCAGCCCGTCCTGGTCGGTGTCACGGCCGGTGTGCACCTTCAGGGTGGTGGAGCAGGTGCCGATCGTCGTGTCGCCCGACAGCGTCGAGGTGATGTCGATCCGCAGGCCGCTCGCGTCACCGAGGCCCTCCGCGTACGCCGGCGGCAGGTCGAACTCCCCCTGCACCAGCCCCGTCTCGGCCGATAACAACTGCCGGTAGAACGGCGTGGCGTGCCAGTAGTGGAACCCGGCCTCCACCGTGGCGGTGAACCAGCCGCTCTCCTGACTGTCGTTGAGGAAGGTGATACGGGCACGGGGCCGCTCGCCCTCCGCGAGCGACAGGGGCGAGGTCCCGAGGAACTCGCACTCACCGTGCACCGCGCCGTCGGCGTGCCCCGCGGGGGCGCCGAGCAGGGCGGCGACGACGAATAGGACGAGCGGCACGATCACGCGGCGGATAAGCATGGGCCGAGTGTCGGCGCCCGCGCTCGTGCCGTCATGAGTAGCCCGTACTCATCCTGTTCCGGCGGCGGCCACAGCCTGGCCGCCACCCCTGCGATGGTGGTTCCACAGCCGGGCAACGACCCGTCCAGTCCCTGAACTTCCGGGGTGAGGCGCGGGTCGAAATCCGAGTACGGGGTTACTCATGACCGATCTCGCCTGGGCCGGTGACGGTAGGGGAGTTCAGCCCGTGTCACCGAGGAAGCGCAGGAGAGATCATGAGTGGTAGGCGACTCGCCGTAGCCGTTGCGTCAGCCGGTCTGCTGGCCGGCACGCTCTGCGTGCCCGCCTCGGCGGTGGCGTCGGCGTCGTCGGCCGGTCCGGTGTACTGGTACCAGGTCGTGGCTCAGCACAGCGGAAAGTGTCTGGACGTGGCGTACGCCAGAACCGGGCACGCCGCCAACGTCATCCAGGGCACCTGCGCTCCCCGCGGCAGCGGCTACAACCAGCAGTGGCGCATCGTCGACAGCGGCGCCTCCGGCAATTACATCCGCCTCATCGCCCGGCACAGCGGCCTGTGCCTCGATGTCGCCTATGCCAGCACCAAGCACGGAGCGAACGTCATTCAGGGCACCTGAGGCGGGCCCGGATCCGGCAATAACCAACTGTGGCGCTTCCGGCAGGTCGGCGTCAGCTGGGAATAGGATCCGATGGCCCCGGCAACGGGCCAGGCGTCTCAGTACCCACCCAAGATCGTGACTCAGCTGGCGGGGCCTGCCGTCTCCGTCCAGCGCGACCGCGACTACATCCGCGACAAGGGACCCTGGAGGCCGGCAGGCGGCCGCCGCGCGCGGCCGCACCGAACGACTGCCCGGCGACTCCCGCCCTTTGCGTCCCGTCGAGGCCTTCGGCGGTGGCCACCGGCGCGAGCTGCGTGATCTGGCGAGCCGATGCACGCGTCCCTAGCGCGGGTCGAGTACGCGCGTCATCCAGATCGAGTCACCGTGTTCGCTGTCCTCGTCGATGCGGTCGCTTCGGTGGAAGCCGAGTTTCTCAAGGACGCGGAACGAGGGTGTGTTCCACTCCCGTACAGTCGCCCAGAGGCGGCGACGCCCTGTTCGGATCGCGGCTTCCAAGACCGCACGGGCGGCTTCTGTCGCATAACCATGGCCGTGAGCTCGTCGTGCCAGCTCGTACGCGATCTCGGGTTCGTCGAACGATCCCTGGCCGACGGTCAATCCGCAATACCCGATGAACTCGCCGGTGTCGCGCAGCTCTATGGCCAGCAACCCGAGCCCAGGAGCCGCCGTCAGCGGATTGTCAATGAGCCAGCTGCGGACGTCCTCGACCGTCGGCCGTCCCTCGGCGTCGATCCGCCGGGCCGCCGGCACTCGCGGATCCCGTTCGAGCCACAACCCGCGGAACTCCTCCGCATCCGACGGCACCCACCGCCGCAACCGCAGCCGCTCGGTCACCAGCTCCGCCGGCAGATCCACATATGTCTTCATCCCGATCAACCTAACCCAATGCTGATCGACCTTGGACGGTGACCCTGTTGGTGGGGGATGCCGGCACGATGCCAGTACGGGCGGACCGAAGAACACGTGCAGCACCCGCGCCCACGTCAACCGTCTGAGCTGCGGACAGGCGGTCCGCTCGATCCGCGTCGTCCCAAGGCCGTCCCTCGCCTCGATCCCGAACGCTGGTTCAGCGATTCACTGCCCCTTTCACTCGTACGTGCTCCGCCCTCCCGGCAGAGCATGTGAGGTCGTCGAGGGCGCCGGAGCGTCCTCGCGCGGCATTGCGGCGACGCGCCCCTCATTGCGTCAGGAGGTGGGTTCGGACGGTGGTTCAGGGCAGCACTGCAGGCAGCCCGCGCGAGTCGACCTTCGCGACGATCAGCGCCGGAGCGCTGGACGACGTCTTCACGGTGGCGAGCGCCTGGTCGAGCTCCGCCGCGGTGTCGACGGAGTACGTGGACCGGACGCCCAGCGCGTCGGCGAACTTGACGAAGTCCCATTGGTTGAGCAGGACGTAGGGCTTCGGCGTCACGCCGGGGTCGGTGAAGTAGTCCGAGTCGATGAGGTACTGCTCCAGGCCGTAGATGCCGTTGTCGATGACCACGACGACGGGGTTGCGGTCATAGCGTACGAACGTGGACAGTGCCTGGGCGGTCATGTGGAAGCCGCCGTCGCCGCAGATGACCAGGGGACGCCTGCTCGACCCGAAGGACGCGCCGACGGCAGCGGCCACGGAATGGCCGATGGAGGCCCACACGGCGCTGCTCAGGAACCCGTCGCGGCCTTTGACCGGCAGGTTCGCCGCAGAAGCGCCGCCGAGGAAGGTGTCCGGCATCGCCAGCCATGTGGCGTCCAGGGCGGCGCCGACGCGATCGAACACCTGGGCGTAGGTCAGCGGGCCGGTGGCGACGGGCGGGGCCGGGTCGACGGCCGCGGAGAGGGGAACCGGCGCCTCCTTCGCCGCCTCGGCCACGAGTGCGGTCACCAGGGCGGTGATGTCCGCGTTCTGCTTGCTCCCGTTCTTGATCTTCACCTTGCCGTCGTAGGCGGTGACGATATGGTCGGTGTTGTTCTGGATGAACGTGGCGTAGCTGCCGGGGAAGACGCAGCCGAGCATCACGATCAGGTCCGCGTCCCGGACCTCGGGGGGCTGGCAGCTCGGCGGGGCGAAGACCCCGACCCAGCCGTCGTCCTGTTCGGACAGCACCGATTTGGCCAGCACCTGGGTCGACCAGCGGACACCGAGCTTGGCGATCAGGGCGGCGACCTTGTCGGCCAGTCCGTAACGCTGGACCTCGACGCCCAGCAGGAGCACGGGTTTCGTGGCGGCGCGCACGAGGCCCACGATCGCGGTGGCGAGCTGCTGCTCCGTGCCCGCCGCCGGATCGGTGACGGGCAGCGCGCCGGCCGGGGGCGTACAGGCCGCCGTCCAGATGGTCCGATCGATCTCGATGTAGACCGGCCGTTTCTTCCTGATCGCCGTCGAGATCGCGCTGTCGACCAGGCCGGGCACGTCGGCGGCCTGCTCGGCGCGGGCGGCGCTCGCGGTGACCAGCCGGTAGGCGTTGAGGTCTCCGTCGGGCTGGCCGGTCGAGTGCGAGAACAGGACGTCCAGGTTCTTCAGGTTGGCCCGGTTCGCGGCGCTCGGGCCGCCGTTCACGACGACGACCGGGCTGCGCTCGACGAACGCGCCAGCGATGGCGTTGATCATGCTGAGCATGCCGACGCCGTTGGCCACCGCGGCGGCGCCGAGGCCCTTCATGCGCGCGTAACCGTCGGCCGCGTATCCCGCTTCGAGGTCGGTGGCCGTCACGACCGGCGTGATGTGGTGCGCGCCCACCGCGTCGAACAGCGGGGCACCATATGCGGCGGGCACACCGAACAGGGTGTCGACCTGTTGCTGGCTCAGCCGCTCGAGGATGTAGTCGGCAACGGTGAAGGGCACGATGACGCTCCTGGGCATGCCCGCCGTACGGCAGATCAGTCGGAAAGGACAGGCACGGATCGTCCGGCCGCTTGGGACGCCTACCCGCGCGGCCGGCCGGGCGAACGCGCGGGAGCCGTGCCTTGACGTTGCTCAGGGCTGGTGTTTCCGCAGGTCAAGACGTCTATATGCGGCTCGGCCGGACGTCGTCGCCGTCTTGGAAACAGTCGTCCAGAAGCCGGTCAAGCGTTGGAGTCGGGGGAAGGAGCGGACGCCTGCACGGGTATGCGTACCCATCGACGGCCAAGCGTCTGATCACCGGAGCCCGACATGCTGCTGGACGAGCGTGGAGTGAGCACACCTGCCCACCTGCCCACTCCGGACTTCACCTTCGATCCCCATGAGCCGGGCGCGTGCGTCGCGGGTCTGAGGCCCTACCGCAAGCACTCCTATCGGCTCGAAGGAGAGGAGCTCGGCGACAAGTTCGTCATCCACAACTACGGCCACGGCGGTGGAGGCATCACGCTGAGCTGGGGCTGCGCCGCCGCGGTGCGGGACATGGTCCTCAAACGCCAGGCCGATACCATGATCATCGAAAGGGAGATCGCGGTGATCGGCGCTGGCGTCATGGGAATGACCGCCGCGGCCCTGCTGCTCGACCTCGGGCTGAACGTCACGATCTATTCCGACCGCAAGCCGGTCGAGACCACGTCGTACAAGGCCGGCGGCCAGTGGGCCGCGTCGATCCTGGAGTATTCCAAGGACTTCGCCAAGGTGCAGGAGTTCCAGTACATCCTCGCGACCGCCTACACGATGTTCAAGGCCGGCATCGGCAAGGGCTTCGGCGTGTCCGAGGTCGACAACTACAGCGTCCGTCCCACCTCGGGAATCGACGTGGTGCACGAACTCGTGCCGGGACTGCTGCCGCCGCGCGAATATCTCCCGCGCCTGCCGTTCGCGGGCCACAACACCTCCGGATACAGGTACCGGACGTTGCTCGTCGAACCGCCGATCCTCATTCCCCGGCTGGAACGCGACCTGAGGGCGCGCGGCGTCATGTTCGTGAGCCGGAGATTCATCAACAGCACGGACGTGCTCACGTCCCTGACGCAGAAAGTCATCATCAACTGCACCGGGCTCGGCGCGAAGGAACTGTGGAACGACAACGAGATGATCTCGTACCGAGGACAGCTCGCGATGTTGCGGCCGCAGCCGGACCTGGAATACCTGTACGGGCAGAAGGGGTACATGTTCCCGCGCCATGACCACGTCGTCATCGGGGGCACCGTCGAGGAGAACGACCAGGAGGTGTTCGATCCCGACAGATGCAAAGGCCTGGTGGATTACATGGCCGGCGTGTTCGGTCAGGCGCCCGCGGTGCCGATGCCGGACTTCCATGTGCACCATCCGCGCAACGAGCGCCTGGTCGATCCGAGACTGTCGATCGCCCATGACTGAACGCGGGAAAGTCAGCAACCACAGGAAGTGACAAGGCGGCAATGACTCAGACAGTTCAGGGATTCAGCGTCCAAGCCAAGTGCCTGGCCCAGGACGGTACGCCGTGGCATCTGCCCGGACCGGACGACACGGCGGAGAAGGGGGAGAGAGTGACCCTGCACATCACTGCCCGCCTTCTCAACTCGTCGCAACCCGCCACGGACCTGGCGATGATCGAGTGCGAAATGCTCCGCGGATTCACGCCAGTCAGGGACTCGCTCGACGCCCTCGTCGCAGGCGGCCTCGTAAGCTTGTACGACATAGACGAGACAGATCAGTTGAATCAGCGACTGGAGCTCTACCTCAAAGAAGTCGGAAGCACCCCTACCGAGATCGTCTTCGAGATCGAGTGCAAACAGGCGGTCCACGACCTGAAGCCATCGACGATCGAACTCTCCGACTCCTACGACGCCGACAGCGGCGTCACCACCACGTATCCCACGGCCGAAGAATGACGAGCCAGCCGTTGACGGCAGCGATGGGGATGGCGGCTTCGCAGCGGACAGCACCGGCGCCGCGCCGCCTCCGGCAGTCCCGCGTACGACAGCTCGGACGCCGCCCTGACCACCACGCGCAGGGCCGATGGAGGCGACGCCATCCGGGGTGCCGCCGGAACACGGCTACGCCACGCCCGACAGCGGCTGGGCCGTCTCGTCGTGGACAGTCCTGGCTCACCGGCGACCGGTCACGCGCTCCCATACAGCCCCCTCCTGTCCCGACCGGCACGGCACCGGCCCCCCAGGCTTCGGAGCCGTCCCCGCCCCGGATGGGTCATCACCCTGCTGCAGCCGGTCAGCGACGGGTGGCGGCGAGGCGGCCTCCCGTGACGCGGAGAAGATCGAGCTTTCCGTCCTCGGCGCTTCCGGCCGCTGCCGTGTAGGTGACCAGGCGCAGGTCGGCGCCGGGAACGACGAGGACGTCGCAGTCGAGCAGGATGTCGCCGACCTGAGGGTGCCGGATGGTCTTCGCGTCGGTCGTATGGGGGGCGCCGGTCGTCTGCGCGGCCCAGTGATGAGCGAAGGCGCCGGAGGTCGCGCGGAGTTCCCGTACGAGACGATCGAGCCGGGCATCGGCGGGACAGCGGGAGACTTCGGTTGCCTTGAAGTCCAGCCCGGCAGATGCTTCTCGCTGTGACGGCTGAGGATCGAGGGTCCGTGTAGCAGGCATGGCCAACCGGCCCCTTCGGCCAGTCGGTATGGACTCGGCGAGTCTCGCCGCAGTTCGAGCAGGGCGGGGAAGGCCGGGGGCGGCCTGCTTCCCGACCTCACCGATGCGGGGTGCCCGTCGGCGCCGGCGGGCCCTGGTCGGGCGGCAGCAGCAGCCCGATGCCGTCGAGCATGCGGTGGAGCCCGAACTCGAAGATGTTCTCCGGTTCCGATGCCTCGAACGCCTCGTCCCCGAACTCCGCGACCATCGGCAGCCGCGCCGCCCCGATGCTGCGCGCGAACGCCTCCTTGCGGGCCTGCGCCCACTCCCGCCGCGTGTGCCTGCTGGTACGGGCGGCCTGCGCCTCGTGGGCGAGCGGCACGGCGGCGCTCTGCACGTACGTGCCGATCATGATGGCGACCTGGACGAGCGTGGCGAAGTCGAGCCCGTGCCCGTCGAGGGCGCGCATGCGCCAGTCGGTGTAGGCCATCAGCGCGGGCGCGACCGGCGGCCGGGTGGTGACCGCGACGAGGTGGGACATCCACGGATGCCGCCGGTAGAGCTCCCACTCCTGCCGGGCCGAGAGCTCCAGCCTGGCCCGCCAGCCGTCGGGCCCCGGCTCGGGCAGCGGGCGGGCGGCGAAGACGGCGTCGACCATGAGGTCGTTGAGCTCCTCCCGGCTCGGGACGTACCGGTAGAGGGACATCACCCCCACTCCCAGGTCGGTCGCGACGCGCCGCATCGACAGCGCGGCGACCCCCTCCCGGTCGGCGAGCGCGACGGCGGCCCGGACCACCCGGCCCTGGTCGAGCGCCGCCTCGGCCGGACGTCCCGGCTGGGCCGCGGGCTCCTCGGGGGCGGGCGGCTCGGCGAGCCGCGCCCGGTAGGCCCTCGTGCGGCAGGCGCGCGAGCAGTAGCGCCGGGGCCGCCCCCGCTCCGCCGTCCGCAGCTCCCGCCCGCACACCTCGCACGCCACTGCGCCAGCCCCCTTTTCGTCACGGTCAAATTCCGTGACGAAATTATATCTCACCCCCATGACGTCGCGCTCATATGCAATTGATGTACGGTGTATTTATGACTCGTGCAGCGTACATAAATCCTGTGACGAAAATGGCTCTGGAACTCCACCATGTGACGAAACGCCACGGCGAGGGCGCCACCGCCGTCACCGCCCTCGACGACGTCTCCCTGGCGATCCCCATCGGCACCTTCGCCGCGGTGATGGGCCCCTCCGGCTCGGGCAAGAGCACCCTGCTCCACTGCGCGGCCGGCCTGGACCGGCCCGACTCCGGCTCGGTCGTCCTCGACGGCCGCCGCCTGGACGGCCTGGACGAGGCCGCGCTGACCCGGTTGCGCCGCGAGCGGATGGGCTTCGTCTTCCAGTCCTTCAATTTGGTGCCCACCCTGACGGTCGCGCAGAACGTGACCCTGCCCCTGGAGTTCGCCGGCCGCCGCGTCGACGCGCGCCGGGTGCGGGCCCTGCTCACCCGGCTCGGCCTGGGCGAGCGCACCGGGCACCGGCCCGGCGAGCTGTCCGGCGGCCAGCAGCAGCGGGTGGCCATCGCCCGCGCGATGCTCGGCGAGCCCGCCGTCGTGTTCGCCGACGAGCCGACCGGCGCCCTCGACACGCAGGCCGCCCGCGAGGTGCTGGCCATCCTGCGCCAGGCCGCCGCCCAGGACGGACGGACGATCGTCATGGTGACCCACGACCCCGTGGCCGCCTCCTACGCCGACGTGGTGGTGTTCTTCGCCGACGGCCACGTCGTGGACCACCTGCCGCGCCCCGACGCCGCCACGGTCGCGGCCCGCATGGCCCGTCTGTCCGCGCCAGCCCACGCCGGGGGTGCGCGATGAGGTGGCGGCTGGCCCTCGGCACGATCAGCGCCCACCGGGCGTCCTACCTGGCCTCGGCCGCCGTCATGGCGGCCGGGACCGCGCTGCTCACGGCGTTCGCGACCCTGCTGGAGACCGGCCTGGCCACCGGCCGCGACCCCGGGTTCCTCGTCATGCTGCCGGCCATCCTGGGCGGCTGGACACTGGCCGTCGTGGCCTTCGGCGTGGTGTCCACCGTGTCGCTGACCATCGGCCACCGCGAGCGGGAGCTGGCCCTGCTGCGCTCCATCGCGGCCACCCCGCGCCAGATCCGGCAGAACGTCGTGCTGGAGACGCTGGTCGTGGCCGTCCCCGCGATCGCCGCCGGGCTGCTGCCGGGCGCCGGGCTCGGCGCGGTCGTGCTCGCCCGCCTGGCGGACGCCGGGCTCGTCGGGGCGGGCGTCGAGCTGGTCGCGGGGTGGCCGAGCGTCGCGCTCGGGGCGGGCACGTCCCTGGTCGCCGCGCTGGCCGCCGCGCTGATCTCCAGCAGGCGCGCCGCGTCGATCCCGCCGGTGCGGGCGCTGGCCGCCGCCGGGCCCGCCCGCGCGCTCGGCCGGGGCCGCCTGGTGGCCGGAGGGCTGCTGCTGGCGCTGGGGCTGAGCCTGTCGGTGACGACCCTGTTCATGGCGGACGGCCCGCTGCTGTCCAGCACGGCGGGCCCGGCGGGCGTCGCCGTCGCGGTCGGCCTGGCCCTGCTCAGCCCGGTCGCCGTCCGGCCGGTGGGACGGCTGGCCGGGGCCGGGCTCGGGGCGTCCGGGCGGCTGGCCGTCCGTAACCTGCACGCCCGCGCCCCGCAGACCGGCAGCGTCGCCGGGCCGCTGATCCTCATGGTCGGCATCGCCGGCGGCACGCTCTACATGCAGAGCACCGAGGACAGCCTCCATCGGGGCGCCGCCGACGTCAGCGCCCGGCTCGCCCCGGTGAACTACCTGGTCGTCGCCATGATCATCACGTTCACGGCGATCGTCGTGGTCAACACGCTGATCGCCGCGACCCGCCGCAGGGGCCGCGAGTTCGGGCTGCTGCGCCTGTCGGCCGCCACTCGTGCCCAGGTCATGGCAACTGTCGTGGCCGAGGGCGTGCTGACCGCGGTCCTGGCCCTTGTGCTCGGCACGGTCGCCGCCGCCGCGACCACCGTGCCCTACAGCCTGGTCAAGACCGGGTCCCCGATGGCCGCCGGGCCCGGCTGGGTCTACGCGGCCATCGCCGGGGGCGCGCTGTTGCTCGTCCTGGCGGCCACGGTGCCCACTGCCGCGGGGGCGCTGCGGGTCAGGCCGGTCGAGGCGCTGTCCGCCCCCTGACCGCTGACCTGCGGCTGAGTCATTCCAAGCTCATGCTCTCAGCGCCTCGCCGGAGTGGCGGGGCCTGCGGTGTCGGCGGGAGCCGAAGGGGCGAAGGCCGGGAGTCTGCGACTGGCGTGATCGGCCAGGCCGCGCAGGGCGATCAACCCGTCTCCGAGCAGTACGAAGCACACGGCCAGCGCCAAGGCCATGAGTGCCACGCCGTCGTACCCGAACTTGTCCACATCCAGAAAGGGATAGGGATACCGCTTCCACGCGCCGGGGGGCAGCAGGGCGCCTCTGACCAGGGCGAAGGCCAGATACGCCATCGGGTAGACCAGCCATCGGAGAGCGGCTGCCCATCTTGGCCGAGGAGCGTTCCGGTCGAAGAACAGCCAGTCGATCACAGCCATGACGGGCGTCACATAGTGGAGGAGGAAGTTGCCCAGACCGTAGCCGTGCAGGGAGAGGTGTTCGAAGGGGCTCGCTCCACGCATGCGTAGAAAGTGCCAGACCAGCCCAGTGATCACGATGTAGAGCGTCACGGCCCCCTTGAGGTCGGCAGAGGGGCACCGCCTGCCGATCACTTTCCAGGAGTAGAACCCCATCAGCAGCAGATTGCTCTGCACGGTGAAGAGCACGAGCGGGTTCAGCGGGCTGCCCAGGCCCATCCAGGTATAGATCAGGCCCACCATGGCAGCCGCTATCAGCATCAAGCGGGACGCCGTCACCCAGCTCACAGGGATCATGGTCGCACGAAGCGCATCGTACCGACCTGCGATCCGCCGATCGCTGGAACGTCGAAAGCAAGGGTGGGCCCCTGGCCGCGGTGGCCTCCTCCGAGCCCAGTGCTTGCTAGCCATATGACTCCGTCTACGCCATCACCGACCTGGGCCGCGAAACCGCCGAACGCTGGCTGCGCGAGATGCTGCGCACCACGGGCGGCGAGTTCCCCGAGTTCGTCGCGGCCGTTTCGATACTGGTCGGGCTCCCGCCGGAAACAGCGTGCGAGGAGCTGGAGACACGCGCCCACGCGCTGGCCGCGTCGCTGGCGGAGGTGGAGTCGACGCTGGAGTCCTCCGGCGAGGTGCCGCGGTTGTTCCTGCTGGAGGAGGAGTACCGCCGCGCGGTGCTCACCGCCGAGCTGGAGTGGGTCCGCGGTGTGGTCGAGGACCTGCGGCAGGGACGGCTGACCTGGGACGAACCATGGCGGCGCGCGATCGCGTCCGCCCTCGAACCACCGGAGGAACAGGCATGAGCAAGGAGCTGTACTACGAAGTGACGGGCTCGGGCCCGTCACTGCTGCTGATCGCCGGCGGCACCGACGACGCCAGGGACTTCACCGGGATGACGCCGCTGCTGTCCGACAGCTACACGGTGGTCTCCTACGACTGCCGCGGCATCTCCCGCAGCCGGTCCGACGGCCCGGCTGCGGACGTGACGATGGAGACGCAGGTGGCGGACGCCCGCTGGGTCCTGGAAGCCGCCGGCGGCGGACCGGCGCACGTCTTCGGCAACAGCAGCGGCGGCCTGATCGCCCTCGCCCTCGCCGCCCGCCATCCCGGCCTGGTACGTACGGTGGTCACCCACCCGACCGCATTCGCCCACAGACTCCGCCGAATCCTTGCCTAGCCCGGCCTGCTGAAAACCCACGTCATCCTTGTGGGGCCCTGCACGATGGGTCGGTGTCTTGATGATGCGGCAAGGGGGCGACCTGGGCGGATATCGGCAGGCGCAAGGTCCCCGTCCTGGAGGTGGGACAGCGCGTCCAGTGGTTCGGGCCGGTCGTCGGTGGCGAGCTTGCCGTCTACGGGTCCGATTTCCGCCGGGTGCATCCTGTCCAGGGCGGACATGATGAGCGCATGACGGCAGAGACAATGACGAATGACGGTCCGGCTCCGGGGGGCGACGAGGGCAGGAGCTCACTGGCAGTGCTGGAGAGGTTCTACCGGGCGGAAGTCGCCTATATCGCCGCAGGGGGCTTCGGCAAGGCCGACTTCGGCGAGCTTGCCGAGTGCCTGGACCCGGAGGTCGTGATGTACCAGGCGGACTCCCTGCCCTACGGGGGCACCTGGCGCGGACCGAGCGGCATCGAGCAGTTCATGGCCGCCATGAGCGAGGCATGGCAGTCCCTGGAGTTCCTGGAGCAGAAGTATGTGGTCGACGGCGGCAGTGTCGTGGTCTGGAACCGCGGCATCCTGCGCGCCCGCGCCACCGGCCGGGCCCTGGAGACCTCGGTGATGCAGCTGATGACGATCAGGAACGATCGCATCACCGAGATACACCCCTTCTACCTGGACACTTCTGCGGTCCTGCACGCCCTACGCGCGGACGACGACGTCTAGTCGTTCTGTCCCGTGAGGTTGAGTACGTGGCCGGTTGGTGGCGCGAGTGGTCGTCGACGCCGGTCACCACCTCGCCCTCACGCCCGCCAGCCGGCGGCACGCCGCCCGACTCGACAGCACCTGTCACCCATGTCGTGGGATCGACGCGTCAAGCATGTCCCGGGACAGGACACGGATGAAAACATGACACAAGGCGTCGGGTTTCAGAGTGATCATCAATGCACCGGTCGGCGCCGATGTGGGGGTGGACCGGGGGCCTGACCTTCGACGGGGACGACAAGCTCGCCGAGGTGTCCAGGTCCTGATCTGCGGTACGGGCCGAATCCGGACCGGCCACGTGCCGACGGAACTGATCAAGCGGCCGCGTGGTGGCGGAATCAACTTGTGTCGACACGGGTGGGAGTCCATCCGCCTGTGTTCGCCTGTGTTGCGAGAGGGTGGATCAAGGTTGACTGCGTTCGTACGGGACGTCGCCAGTATGGGGCGAGAGGCCATCGAGGTGGTGGGGGCTCGTACCAACAATCTGCGGGACGTGTCGGTGAGCATCCCCAAGGGGCGGCTCACCGCCTTCACCGGGGTGAGCGGCAGCGGCAAGACCTCGCTGGCCATCGACACCCTGCACAACGAGGCCCAGCTGCGCTACCTGGAGGGGCTTTCGCCGTTCGTGCGGCAGTACATCACCCAGCGCAATCGGCCGAAGGTCGACCGCATCCTGGGGCTCGGCGCGACGCTCGCCGTCGACCAGCGCCGCCTGAACCGCAACCCCCGGTCCACGGTCGCGACGATCACCGGCATCGACGGGCATCTGGGACTGCTGTACTCGCGCCTCCCGGGGATCGGCGCCGACCCGGCGGCGCAGAGCGTCAACGGGCATCTGACGACCGCTCATTTCGACCGCAACACCCCGGAAGGCAGTTGCGCGGACTGTCACGGCGTGGGCGGGCGCTGGCAGGCGCAGGAGGACCTCATCATCACCCATCCGGAGCTTCCCCTCTTCGAGGGGGCCTCGCCCTGGTACGCCAAGTGGCGGTCGGGGGAGCACGCGTTCGTGCCGGCGCTCGCCGACAAGCGCGGCGTGGACCTCGGCCTGCCATGGCGGTCGCTGCCGGAGGAGTTCCGCCACTGCGTGCTGTACGGCACAGGTGAGGAGAAGGTCGAGGCGACCGTCGACATGACCAGCAAGAAGGAGACGGTCTCGGTGACCTACACCTCCAGCCAGCCGCTGCGGGGGGCGCTGGCCGAGGTGGAGCGGGTGTTCCTGAACGCCCAGACCGCCACCGCCAAGCAGCGCTACCTGCCGTACATGCGCAAGCAGCCGTGCGGCACCTGCGGCGGCAGCGGGTACGACCAGGTGGCCCGGTCCGTGCGGCTCGGCGGGCTGACCTTTCCCGACCTGCTCCAGGTGGACGTACGGGAGGTGCGCAGCTGGGCCGCGCGGCTGGCCGGCGACCTGGACGCCCGGCAGCGCGAGGTGGGGGAGCCGCTGCTGCAGGACCTGGGCCGCAGACTCGGGATCCTCGACCGCCTCGGCCTGGCCCATCTCCAGCTGTCCAGGAGCGCGGCGACACTGTCCGGGGGCGAGTTGCAGCGAACGCGGCTCGCCGCGCAGCTCAGCACCGAGCTGAGCGGCATCGTCTTCGTCCTGGACGAGCCCGGGACCGGGCTGCATCCGGCGGACAAGGCGCACCTGCTCGACATCGCCCTGGAGCTGCGCCAGGCCGGCAACACGGTGCTCCTGGTCGAGCACGATCCCGAACTGATCGCCCGGGCCGACTGGGTGATCGACATGGGGACCGGCGCGGGCCGCCTCGGCGGTGAGATCCTGGTGTCGGGGCTTCCCGCCGACGCGGCCGCCCACCCCACGTCGCTGACCGGACGCTACCTGGCCGGTGAGGGGCCCCGGCTGCGCCGGACCCGCCGTCCGGCCGGGGATGACACCGGCTGGGTGGAGCTGCACGGCCTGCGTGCGCACAACGTGACCGCAGACGTGGTGCGTTTCCCCGCCGGCCGGCTCACCTGCCTGACCGGGGTGAGCGGCAGCGGCAAGAGCAGCCTGCTCGGCGCGCTCGCGGCGAGCACGGAGGCCGCGTTGAACGGGACGACGATCGACACCGTGCGACAGGTGACCGGCCTGGAGGGGTTCGACTGGGTCGCCGTCGTCGATCAGGAACCGCTCGGGCGCACGCCGCGATCCAACCCGGCCACCTACAGCAAGGCGTTCGACGTCGTCCGTAAGCTGTTCGCCGAAACCGACATGGCACGCGCACGTGGGGTCAACGCGTCCTGGTTCAGCTTCAACACCGCGGGCGGTGGCCGCTGCGAACCCTGCACCGGTTATGGCCGCAAGCTGGTCGACATGCACTTCCTGCCCGATGTGTGGGTGGTCTGCGACGCATGCCAGGGGCGGCGCTACACGCCGGAGGCCTTGGAGATCACGTACCAGGGATTGGCCATCGACCAGGTGCTGGAGCTGACCGTCGCCGAGGCGGTGGAGCGGTTCTCCGAACCCCGGCAACTCGCCGAGACCCTGGGGGCCTTGAACCAGGTCGGGCTCGGCTATCTCCAGCTCGGCCAGAGCGCCACAGAGCTGTCCGGCGGCGAGGCGCAGCGGCTGAAGCTGGCCTCCGCCATCCAGCGCGGCGCCGCGGGCCGCAAGGCCGGTCTCGTCGTTCTCGACGAACCCGTCTCGGGCCTGCACCCCTCTGACGTCCAGCGGGTGGTGGATGCGTTCGACGTGTTGCTCGACTCGGGCAACACCGTCGTCGTGGCCGAACATGACATCCCCGTCGCCGCGTCCGCGGACTGGGTGATCGACCTGGGGCCTGGAGCCGGTCCGGACGGGGGCGCGGTGGTCGCGGAGGGCACCCCGGACGCCGTCGCGACCGCGAACACCCCGACCGCCGGCTTCTTCCGGCGGTACGCGGCGGGCCTGCCTCTCCTGGAGGGGCCGCGGCTCGGGTTCGTGTCACCAGCCGCACAGCAGGTGTGAGGGGCACCAGGACTACGGCAGAGAGGACAACCGCCCCTGATCCACCTGACGTGGCGCTCGGAGTGCTCGCCGGCCGCGACACCCGCTTCGGGGCCCGGGTCCGGCCGGGACGGCTGGTGGCGGGGCGCGAACGTGTCAGCCGGCCGGGCGGCCGCAGGTGACGTCCTTGCCGGGCAGGACGCCGTCGACCAGGTAGCCGGTGACCTTGGTGTCGACGCAGGCGTCGCCCGCCGCGAGGTAGACGCCGTGGCGGAAGGCGCCGGTCAATGTGATCATGCGGGAGCCGGTCAGCGCCCGGTGCATGGCCTGCTGGCCCGGATGGGGCGTCGCGGGGTCGCCGGCCGCGCCGACGATCAACGCCGGTACGGAGTTGCGGATCCTCGTGGGCGCTTCGAGCGGCTTGACCGGCCAGAACGCGCACGGGCTGATGTTGCGGACGAGCGGTCCGAACAGTGGTTCGGCGGTGCGGTGCCGCTGGATGTCGCGGTAGTAGGTCGCCGGGTCGCGGGGTGCGGCCCGGTCACCGCACAGGATCGCCGTGCCCGCCCGGTCCGAGGCCGCTCCGGCACCGGTGAACAGGCCGTCGAGGAATTCCTTCAGCGAGGCGGGCGGCGGCGTCCCGCCGCCGCGGCCCAGCGCCCGCGCCTCCTCGGCGAGGACGGCATAGGACTGCGGGCCGTCGCTGTAGAGGCGTGCGAACAGCCAGTACGGCACGACATGGGCATCGACGCGGTATCCGCCGATCTGCACGGGATGCCGGTTGATCTTCTCCACGGTCGCCAGGACGGCGTCACGTGTCCCGCCCAGCCCGTACTCCTTGTCATGTGCTGCGGCCCAGGACGCCCAGCGCCGCAGCGCGGCGTCCATCGCGGGGGCGGCGCGTGCGAACATGCGCGGGCCGTACACCTGCGGGTCGACGGCGCTGTCGAGCACCACCCGGTCGGCCCGCGAGCCGAACAGCTGCAGGTAGGTCGCACCCAGGTAGGTGCCGTAGGAGTAGCCGAGGTAGGACAGCTTCCGCTCGCCGAGCGCGGCCCGGATCACGTCCATGTCGCGTGCGGTGTTCCTGGTCGTGGCGTACGGCAGGGTCTGGAGATTGCCCTTGGCGCAGCCCGCCGCCAACTGTTCGGCGAGGCGCACCCCCTCGTCGAAGGAACGCCGGTCGGGTCCCGCCGAGCGGAGGAAGGTGTCGGTCCGCCACCGGCAGTTGATCGGTGTGCTGCGGCCGACGAACCGGGGGTCCATGCCCACCAGGTCGTAACGGGCCGCGACCGCGGGCATCTCCTTGCCCAGGAGCGTCATCGAGAGGCCGGCGCCTCCCGGCCCGCCGGGGTTGAGCAGCAGGACGCCGCGGCGCCGGGAGGAGTCGGTGGCCTTGATCCGGGAGAGCGCGATGGAGAGGGTCCGCCCCTGCGGGTTGCGGTAGTCCATCGGGACCAGAACGGTGGCGCATCGAGCACCGGCGGCGTCCATCTGTGCGCCCATCTGATCGCCGGGTCCGGTTGCGCAGGCGCGCCAGGTGATCGTCTGATGGTGGAAGCGGTCCAGGGGGGTGGCCGCCTGCGCCGGTCCGGCGGCGCCCAATCCGATTCCGGCCGTGAGTGCCACTGCGGCAGCCGTTCCACTCTTGATGAGGAGCATGCGTCGTTCCTTGGTGAAGGGGTTGTTTCCTGCGGATCCGGCACGCGTCGAGTTCGACGCTCCGGTCAGGATGGGTCCGGGCTCGGGGGCGCCCCCTGCTGATCGCCGGCTGTATCCAAACTAGGGGGCTGAGCAGCCCCTGGACATCGTGCGGAAGGTCGATCCGGCCCTGCCACCGGCACACCAACCGCCCGCTTCTCTGCAACCGCTGCCCCAACGACGGCTCCTCCCAAAGGAGGACAAAGCGGGTCAGGCTGGCGGCTACCTTCGTCTCATGAACGTGGTGCGACGATGGGGCCGCTGGTGGCGCGGCTTGCCGGTGATGGTCGCCGACACCCTGCTGGCCGGTGTGTCGACCGCGCTGGCGGTGACGCAGGCCGCCTTGTCCGCCCATGACCCGGTCGTGCTGGCGTACCTGCTGGCGGTGCTCACCAGCGCGCCGCTGGTGCTGCGCAGGCGCCACCCCGTCCCCGTCCTCGCGGTGATCACGGCGGGCCTGATCGGCTGCGGCCTGGCCGGTTACCCCAACGGATTCCAGGCCCCGCCGGTGCTGGTCAGCCTCTACACCGTCGCGGCCTACCGCCGGGAGGGCCACCGCGACGGCGTCGTGGCCCTGGCGTTGATGGCGGGCATCCTCGTTCCCGACCTCGTCAGGTCCGGGCTGACCTTCGCGATCGTCAAGAGCCTGGTCGAGAACGCGCTTCAGCTCGGCGCGGCCTGGGCCATCGGGGAGGGGGTGCGCAGCCGCCGGCTGCGCCACCAGGACCTCGTCGAGCACGCCCGCCACCTGGAGATCGAACGCGAGGAGAAAGCCCTGCGAGCGGTCGCCGAGGAACGCGTGCGCATCGCCAGGGAACTGCACGACGTGGTCGCCCACCACCTGTCGGTCGTCTCGATCCAGTCCGGTGCCGGCGGCCGCCTGATCGACACCGAGCCCGCCGCCGCACGCGAGGCGTTCACCGCGATCGCCGCCACCACCCGCGAGGCACTGGCCGAGCTCCGCAACATGCTGTCGGTCCTGCGCCTCACCTCCGACGTCGGCGAGGACTCCTACGCCCCGCAGCCGGGGCTGGCCCAGCTGGACACGCTGCTGGAACGCTCCCGCCTGTCCGGCCTGTCGATCCGGCGGGAAACCTCCGGTCAGGTACGCCCGCTGCCGCCCGGCGTGGACCGGTGCCTGTACCGCATCACCCAGGAGTCATTGACCAACGTGCTCAAACACGCCCCACACGCCGACGTGACCCTTACCCTGACCTACCAGCCCGCCGCGGTCACGCTGCAGGTCGCCGACGACGGCCCGGCCACCACCGGGCCGAGCGCCGACGGGCACGGCCTGATCGGCATGCGCGAACGAGCCACCCTCTACGGCGGCACCCTCACCGCCGGCCCACGTACGGACGGCGGCTTCACCGTGACCGCGCACTTGCCCGCCTCCCCACTCGCCGAACCCGCCTTCGCCACGGCCCACCCGCAGCAGAGCGCACCACGACCCGGGGCAGCCCGATGACCGGCCCCGACACCGGCCGCGGGACCATCCGCGTCCTGGTCGTCGACGACCAGGCCCTGGTCCGCGCGGGCCTGGTCGCCCTCCTCCGCACCGACGCCGCTCTCGCGGTCGTCGGCGAGGCCGCCGACGGCCACGAAGCCATCGCCCAGGCCGCGGCGACCGCCCCGGACGTCATCCTGATGGACATCCGCATGCCCGGCCTGGACGGCGTCGCCGCCACGCGCCACATCCTCGCCCACGCCGCCGGCCCGGCGCCGAAGATCCTCATCCTGACCACCTTCGACCTGGACGAACACGTCTTCGCCGCCCTGCGCGCCGGCGCCTCGGGATTTCTGCTCAAGGACACCCCCGCCGACCAGATGCTGGCCGCGATCGCCACGGTCGCCCGCGGCGAGGTGCTGCTGGCGCCCAGCGTCATCCGGCGCCTGGTCGACCATTTCGTCGCCGCGCCCGAACCCGACCGGCGCCGCCCCGAGGAACTCGCCCGGCTCACCAGCCAGGAGACCGCCGTGCTCCACCTGGTCGGCCAGGGCCTGACCAACCAGCAGATCGCCACCCGCCTGAACATCGCCGAGGCCACCGTCAAATCCCACCTGGGCCGCCTCATGACCAAGCTCAAGCTGTCCAGCCGCGCCCAAGCCGTGGTCGTCGCATACGAGACCGGCTTGATCGTCCCCGGAGCCGGATACCGCACCTGATGCCCGACAACTCACCGCTCGGGAGCACGGACTCGTTCTACGTCAGTTCCACGAAGGTGGGATTGGTGTAGCACCAGAGGTCGTGCCAGGGGTTCTCATTGCGGCCCGTGTCCGCGGCCGGCTCCATCCCGCCGGGAGCGCTGCGCCTGCCGTCGGTGCCACGCAGCCGGAAGTAGAACGGCTCGCGCACGTCGCGGAACTTGTAGTGGAACTGGGCGACCCGGCCCTTGCCCTTCGGCGTGAACGACTCGACCACGCTCACGTCCGGGGCGGTGAAGACGTCGGGGTCGGCGGCCGGGCCGGTGATCGCACCGCGGATCAGATCCAGGCGGGCGAGCCGGGGGATCTCTTCATTGGCGTTGGGACGGCCGGCGAGATCGACGGAAATGGTGATGGTGACGTCGTCGCCGCGCCGCACCGACAGCCGTCCGCCGAAGGTGGCCGGGGCGTTGCCGGGGGCGTGCGCGTCGACGTGCAGCCCGTCGATGAGGCCGCCCATCGACACCCAGGATCGCCCGGCCCTGATCGCCTCCATGACCGCGCCATAGCTGCGTGAGGTCGCCCCCACAACCGTGCGGCTGAACTGGCCGGGCCAGAAGTCGGCGTGCCGCAGCGGGACGCCGCCGTCGATGGGATCGGGGTATCTGCCGTGCTGGTCGTACCAGTCAGCGGGCCGGGAGGGCTCGACGGTCGTGTCGCCGTTGTAGAAGTGGCCGTCGGAGTTGGCGGTGATCCACCAGCCCTTGCCCTCGGCGAGCATCGAGTCCCACATGCCGCCCAGGATTCCGGTCATGGAGTCGAAGCCGCCGTACGTCGGGTAGTGCTCGGGCCGCCAGCCGGCCCAGGAGTCGGGGTCGGCGGTGTTGTTGAAGTCGCCGCGGGCCCTGGGCTCGTTCTGGGCGCCAGGCGCGCCCTCCATGCCGACGGCGATGTTCGGCGCCGTGTCGCGGTAGGTGCGCAGGTCACGCGGGGAGTACCGGCCGCGCCGCATCACGTGGTTGATCAGGAACAGCGCGGAACTCGCCGAACCCGTGCGCAGCGCGGTCCCGAGCCAGGCGAGCGCCTCCAGCGCCTTGGCCTCGTTCGCCGGGGTGCCGGCGCCGGTGCCGTTGATCCTGGAGTCGAAGAGCCGCTCGAACGCGCGCAGCAGTTGGATCTCATCGCGAGCACCGTCGAAGAACACCGTGGCGTGCTCGCCTCCCGGGACGTTCCACTCGAGCCCCTGCCACAACAGCAGCTCAGGGTGCCTGGCCCGGGAGGTGACGATGTCGGCATAGGTGGACTCGACCGCGAACTTCTCGTGCGCGGCGTGCCCGTGGTCGGTGATGACCAGCCAGTCCAGGCCGTGCTTGAGAGCGCCCGCAGCCTGCTGCTCAATGGTGTACATGCCGTCGTAGCTGTACTGCGTATGAACATGATGGTCGCCGGCCAGCCAGTGCAGCGCGCGGGAGCCTCCGCTGGTTGCGGCGGCGGGACGCGTGGTCAGCCCTCCCAGAGCGGTGACGCCGAGACTGCTTAGGCCGAGCAGCCCACTGTTCAGCAGAAAGCGCCGCCGGCCGAGGTCGGCGGGGGACAGTTCGGTCTCTGAGACGGACAGGTCGGCGAACGCAGCCGTTCCTTCCGGCGCGCTGTGGGAGTGTGCATGGGTGCGGCACATGGGACATACCTTTCATCTGGAATACCTGGTGCGTCGTTCTCGGGTGGCCCATGAGCTTTCGCACGAAATGGGGCGGAACAGGTGACCTGCGGCCCTTCGTCACGCTCGCAGAGGAGCGTGACGGCTTGCATGGAGAGGAAGCGAATGCTGGGCGACTTCTTGCCGAACGGCGGAAGGCTCCGGCGAGCCACCTGTCGCGCTGTTCGGGGCGCCTCTGCGCTGCCGGGCCTCCCACCTCTTGGGGCGGTCAGTTCGTCCGACATCCGGGCATGACGTGCGGCGATTCGCGCAAGGGGCACCCGTGCCTGGTCGCAGGCATATTCGCATGACGGTCCGCGCGATGATCCGATAGAGAGGACCCATGTCGATTCATGTGCGCCTTGACGACCTGTGCCGGGAGACCTGGGAAGCGGTGGCCGAGCTGAGGGTGGCTGACGACCAGGATGATCTCATCGCGTCGAACCTGTACTCGATCGCGGAGAGCCGGTTCCTGCCGGGCTTCGTGACCCGTGCGGTGATGCACGACGAGCGCGCCGTGGGCTTCGCGATGTACGGCCCCGACCCCGATGACGGCCAGATCTGGCTCTATCGCTTGATGATCGACAAGGATCACCAGGGGAAGGGGCTGGGCCGAGCGGCCCTCCAACAGGTCATCGCCCACGTACGGGACGCGTTCGACGTGCCGGTGCTGCGGCTGGGAGTGCGTGGCGACAACATCGCGGCCAGGGCGCTCTACACCTCTGCCGGGTTCGTCCCCACCGGGCAGGTCTTCGGCAGGGAGGAGGTCCTGGAACTCCGTCTGCGAACGGGGCACACCGAAGCGTCCGGTGACGTGCATGATCCTCGAAAAGGAAATCCCGGAAGCTGACGCACGCCTCACCAGCAGGGGCATGCCTCGGACCGGTGACCGCGCGGGCCGCCCTGCGACCAGGGACGGCGGCGCGTTGATGGCCGTCATGAGCGTGGGCAGGGCTGGGATCATCCGGGTCGGCCAACGCGTCCTCTGGGCCGGCCCTTCTCCTCGGCCTGGATGATCAGCGTCTTCCTCAAGTACCAGGACCCGCCGCTCGGCACGTGGCGCCTGCTCGGCATCGTCGCCGTCGGCGTGGCCGCCAACGGCTCCCTGCCGCCGGCATACGTCGCACGGGCCGTAGGCAGACGAGGGCGGCCCGCCTGGCGCAGGGGCCGCCCCCTTTCTCCCGTGCCGTCTGCCTCCCACGCCGATGGCGCGGCCGCGGCGCACGAGTTCGCGTCCCCCGTTCAGGCGCCGGGCGCCAGCCTGAGGACGGCGGCCGGCAGCCCGCGCAACGCCTCGGGGACGACGACCCCGCCGGAACGATCCACCGCGGCCGGGCCGTCACCCCAGGTGGCTCCGGCCCGCGCCCGCTCGACCAGGTCGCCGGCGAGTGTCAGCCGTCCCGCGGCCGGGTCCAGGGCGATCACGTGGAGGGCGCCGTCGGGGGCGGCGGTGTAGCGGACCGGGTCGCCGACGGGCTCGGCGTGCCGGACCCACGGCCGGGTGCCGTAGATCGCCTCGCCGTGGGCCGCCAGCCAGGCGCCCAGGTGGCGCAGCCGTTCGACCTGGGACTCCGGCAACGAGCCGTCGGCCCGCGGCCCGATGTTGAGCAGCAGGTTGCCGTTCTTGGCGACGGTGTCGACCAGCAGGTGGACGAGCTCGTCCGGCCGGACGAGGTGGCGCTCGTCCTCGGCCCGGTTGAAGCCGAACGACTGGCCGAGCCCGCGCGTGGCCTCCCACACCCACGGGGAGGTCTGCTGCTCGGAGACGTACTCGCGGGTGCGCGAGCCCAGGTGCGGCACGCCCCAGCGGTCGTTCACGATGCCCTCTGGCACCCGCTCGTAGTAGTGCTCGAACAGCGCCTGCAAACTGTACGGCCCGGCCGCCTTGCCCGAGTCGGGCCAGTCGATGTCGTTCCACAACACGTCGGGGGAGTGCCGGTCGATCAGCTCCATGGCCTGCTCGAAGCAGTAGCGCGCGAACGCCTCGTCGTTGCGGCGCAGCGTGAACAGGTCCGTCATCGACTGGATCGGCGGGAAGTCGGACACGTGCCAGTCCAGCGCCCCCGAGTAGTACAGGCCGAACCGCAGGCCCGCGGCCCGGGCGGCGCGGTCCAGCTCGGCGATCAGGTCGCGGCGGGGGCCGCGGCGCGCGCTGCTGAAGGCCGTGGTGGCGGTGTCCCACAGGCAGAACCCGTCGTGGTGCTTGGCCGTGGGCACGACGTAGCGCGCGCCGGACCCCGCGATCAGTCGCATCCAGGCCGCCGGGTCGAACGCCTCCGCCCGCCAGGAGTCGGCGAGATCCTCGTACGGGGTGCCGACCCCGTACTCCCGCTCGTGGAAGGCGCGGGCCGGCGAGCCGGGGATGCGGACGGTGTTGGCGTGCCATTCGGCGTACTGGTGGTGGCTGAACTCCAGTTCCACGGGCACGTGCTCGCCGGGCAGACGGGCGGTCGCCCACGCGGGCACCGAGTACAGCCCCCAGTGGACGAAGACGCCGAACTCGTCCGGCGCTGTCGATCTCTCAAGTCGCCGAAGGCTGGCGCAAGGTCGAAATCCTCCTGGACCCCGTGACCTACGCCTACCGGGCGCGGCGGGAGACTGCGATCACCGGCCACGAGGAGCGTTACCCCAAGCCGGACGGGGTCCTCATGTCCACGTTGAAGGACGGCGAGTTGGTTCCCGTCCCTCCTCATCTGGAGTGGAGCGTCGAGAAGGGCACGACATGGTCGGTCTTCACCCGCGTCGCGATCGGCGTCGTGGACCAGGCCGGGGAGCGGCCATGACCTCTGCCTGCCGTGCGCACAGGGGCTTGCGCGGCGGCGAGCCGGCCGGGAAGCCCGACCTCGCCCGCGACGAGCGGTCCCGTTACGGGCGCGGCCTGCCCGTCGCTCCTGCTTCGGCGGTGCCGCGCCGTGCGGGGGAGGGAACGACGGCTCTGAGTGCGGGCCACGCCAGCAGCGCCAAGGCCGCGGCGAGTGCCGCCACGGCCAGCATGGCGCCCGGCAGCCCGGTCGCCTGCGCCCAGTGCCCCACGTACACCGGCCCGGCGAGGTAACCGAGATAGGCCGAGGTGGACACGACCGAGGTGGCGGCACCGCGGGCCGCGCCGGGGACGTTGGCGGTGGCCAGGGCGAGCACGGTGGGGAAGAGCACGGCGGTGCCGACGGCGGCCAGGGCCAGCCCGAGCAGAGCCAGAGGGAGAGACGCGGTGAGGGCGAGCAGGGACGTCCCCGCCGCGGAGATCACCGCGCCGGCGGTGAGGACGATCCACGCGCGCCGGGCCTGCACCGCGCTGATCGCGAAGCGGGTGAGCGAGACGGCGAGTGCGAAGACCGCGGGTCCGGCGCCGACCAGCACGGGTCCGGCGTGCACGGCATCGGCGAGGTAGACGGCGCTCCAGCTCTGGTGAGCGTTCTCGACGGCGAATCCCAGCGCACCGAGTCCGCCCGCGACCAGCAGGAGCGGCAGATGAGCGCGCAGACCCGGCCGGCTCCGCGCGGCCGAGGTACGGTCATGATCGCGACGGCCGGCATCAGGCCGCGCGCGGTCGCCGGTGACGAGGGCGGCGCTCACAGCGCCGGCGGCGAGCAGGACCAGCACGTACGGCACGACCACGGGCAGGCCGGCGGCGTTCAGCAGGCCGGTGACGAGGCTCGCCGCGACCACGGCCAAGGAGAAGAAGCCGTGCGCCCTGGTGATAACCGGACGGCCAGTGGCCCGTTCGACGGAGCCGGCCGCCGCGTTGATCGTCACGTCCGCCGCGCCGGACGACACGCCCAGAACCGCCAGTCCCACGGATGAGGCAAGCAGGTCGTGAGCGGTGACGGCCACGGCGATGCCGGCGAGGCCGAGCGACGTGAGCGTGATCGCCGTGACGCGATGCCCCCACCGGTCCACGGCCCTGCCCGCCAGAGGCATCGCGGGCAGGGCGCCGACGGCGATGAACAGCAGCGCCGTGCCGAGTTGGCCATCGGTCAGCCCGGCCTGGTCGCGAATGGCGGGCACGGACGCACCCCACACGCCCCAGAACGCGCCGAAGACAGTGAATCCCGCGTACGGCACCCAGGCTCGGAGGTGACCGTGACCGGTGCAGTCCTGTGTATCGATACACATGCTGTGTAACGATACACAGGATAGGGTGAGGCATGGCCAAAGACCCTTCTCGGCCCCGGCCGACCATGGCGGAGGTGGCCCGCGCGGCGAAGGTCTCGGTGATGACCGTCTCCTACGCCTACGCCCAGCCTGACCGCGTCTCCGAACGCACCCGGGCCAGGGTCCGCGAAGCCGCCGCCCGCCTGGGATACCCCGGCCCTCATCCGGGGGCCCGCTCACTGCGCCGGGGACGGACCGGCAGCCTCGGGGTGGTGCTCGGCGAGCACCTCACCTACGCCTTCGAGGACCCCCAGGCCACCCGGTTCCTGGCCGGCGTCGCCGAGGTCTGCGCCAGTCACGGTCTGGGGCTCACGATCGTGCCCATCACCGGGGCGCCCTCGGACACCGACCGGGTCGCCGAGGCCGCGGTCGACGGTTTCGTCGTCTGGACGACCAGCGACGACGACCCCGTGCTGCAAGCGGTGGCCGCCACCGCTCTGCCCGCCGTCGTGCACGGCGGACCACACCACCGGGACCTGCCGATCGTGGCCATCGACGACCGTGCCGCAGCCCGCGCCGTCGCCGCCGAGGCCCTCGCCGGCGCCCGGCGGCCGATGGTGCTCAGCTTCCCGCTCGATCGCGCCAGGACGCCGGGGGTCCACAACGGGCTGGATCCGGCCGAGGCGACTTTCCGCGTGACCCGTGAGCGCCTGCGCGGGGTCCGTGACGGCTGGGAGGCGGCCGGCGGTCGCTGGTCGCAGGTGCGGGTCGCGGTGTGCGCACGCAACAGCGCGCGCGAGGCCGACTCCATGGCCACGGCGTTCCTGAAGGGGCCGGACGCGCCGGACGCTGTCATGGCCATGAGCGACGAGCTCGCCCTGGGCCTGATGCGAGCGGCCGCCCGTGCCGGTCTCGCCATCCCCGGCGACCTCGCCGTCACCGGCTGGGACGGCACCGACGCGGCCGCCGCCGCCGGGCTGACGACCGTCGCGCAGGACCTGCGTGCCCAGGGAGCCCGCTGCGCGCAGCTGGTCCTGGGCGAGGAAGCGGCAACCGGTCCGATCGAATGGCGCCTGGTCCTGCGCGACTCCACCCGGCGATGAGCACCGTCAAGGGCGAGCTCCGGCCAGGGGACCTGGCCGCGCCCGCCGGAGACGCCACCCGAGCGGGCTTCCGGTGTCAGGCCGGCGGCACGTGGGCGCACTGCGACGCGACCACGGTGCCGTTGACGTACGCGGGCCTCGGGCACAGGAACGTCTTGGGAGGCGAGGGCACCCCGGACGGGAACGTGACGTAGGCCGGTTCCGGGCTCGACGCCGGTCCCGTGCAGGGGCCGGCGAGGATGTCGATCCCGCCGCGGTAGGGGTTGAGCGACCAGAAGCCTTGGACGCAGTCGTACACACGTTCCTGGGCCGCGGCCGCCGTCGCGGGCAGGAGCGCTGCCGCGACGAGGGCAAGGACGAGCGTTCGGACGTGGCGCATGATGCATTCCCTTCTGAGTCCTGAGGGTTGCCGGACGAAGCTGTCGGGGCCCACGCCCGAGGAGCTGTTGGCGTGCGGCGGGGGCTTCACAGGGGTTCCTTCCTGCAGCCGTCGGCGCCGAGGAAGCCGTTCCAGGCTCCCTTCAAGGAGACGGTTCCGCTCAAGAAACTAGGCAGCCCGGCCAGGGGCTGCCCAGAGGCATCTGTCACCGGTTCGTGTGCGCTTCTCCCAGACCTGATGGGGGCGTGCCGCCATTCGGCACGTCCTGGACAAGCGCCCCCGGGCGTCCACCCGGTGCGCCGCAGCTCATCCGGCTGTGGGTGTCCCTGACCGGTGCGCGTCGCGCTGAGCTGCGCAAGGCGTTCGTCGACATGGTCCACCGGGCGCGCGAGGCAGGGGGATCGGGACCGACATCGGCCCGGCCGGGACGGCTGGTCCCGGCCAGGCGCCCGTTCGTCAGAGGGGGCGGCGGGGGCCCGCCTGGGCGCGGATGGCGGTGGTCGCGGCGTTCAGTTCCTGTTCGTCCTCGATGGTGCGGTTCTCCTCGTACGTGACCCCGGGTGGCGGGGCGTCGTGGCCGAGCGGGTCGGCGTCCCAGAAGTTGCCCCGGTAGACGACGTTCTCCAGCGGCGGGCCCACGTGCAGCACCGCCGTGTTGTCGGCGCGCGCGACGACGTTCTCCTCCACCCGCACCCAGGAGGCGCCGTAATCGGTGTAGAGCCCGAAGTTGTACGGCGTGCGGGTGTCCTCGATGACGTTGCCCAGCACCAGCGCCCCGTCGTCATGGGAACCGCCCTGCGGCCCCGACACGTACACGCCGCCGCCGTCGGCCAGCACCTGCATGGTGTCGACGGTCCGGTTGCGGACGATCCGGGTGCCCTCGCCGGGCCCGGCGGTGATCCCGCAGTGCGGCACGTCCCTGACCTCGTTGTGCGCGACGACGCACCCGGACGTCCCCATCACCGCGATGCCCGGCGATCCCGGATATTCGAGCCCGACGCCGCGTACCAGGTTGTCCTCGATCACGGTGCCCCGGCTGCCCGTCACCACGACGGCCCCCGCCGAGAGCGTGTCGAAGTCACAGCCACGCACGACGTGCCCCTCGCCGCCGGACACCCCCAGCCCGGACGCCCCCAGCCGGGTGAACCGGCACCCCTCGATCACCACGTCCGAGCAGTCCTCGAACGTGACGCAGGCGGGAATCGTCACGGAAGCCGTGGGATACGTCACGGACGCCCCCTCGCCCAGCTCCGCCACGCCGACGCCGCCGCCCTCGTAGAAGCCGCTGCCGTGATAGTGCACGAAGCCCTCGGGGCGGCTCGGGCGCAACCAGGTCGCCTCGGCGAACGTCAGCCCGCGGAAGGTCACCCGCCGCGCGCCGGACCCGCGTACCAGGGTCTCCAGCGACGGGGCGACCACCCGCGTACGGGCCGGGTCCTCGCCGGGGCGGGGCAGGTAGCGCAGCACATGGTGGCCCGGCCGTGAGCGGTCGAGCACGAACGTGCCCGGCTCGCGCAGGAAGCTCGGGTCGTTCTCGATCCTGGTGGGCAGGCCGGGCCCGGCGGAGGTGATGCCCTCCCAGGTGGAGTTGTACAGCTCGGCGGCCCATCCGAAGGCGGGCGTCGCCATGGTGATCACGGTCCGGTCGCCGTCCTGGGCGACGTCCGCGACGGGCAGGCGGCCCTCGGTCCACGGGTACACGCCGCGGTGGACGAACTCCACGTCGCGCGGGCTGGTCCAGGCCAGCGGCGCGGCGCTGTCGGTGACGTAGCCGGTGGCGGTCGCGGCCGGGGACGAACCGGGCAGCCCCTCGATCGCGGCCCGGGCGGCGCGGCGGCCGTCCACGTAGAGCTGGCGGGTCTCCAGGTCGCCGACGTCGGCCAGCCAGACGCCGTCGCGCACCTGCCAGCCGGTGATCGTCCGGCCACCGCTCAGCACGGCGTCCTCCTGGTCGGGGGTGCCGTGGCCGTAGGCCTGGTAGACGGTGCCCGAGTCGGCCTCGGTGAGCTCCAGAGGCTCGCCCAGCACGTGGACGCCGCCCCTGAGGTGGACGACGGACTCCCCGCCGGCCCCCCTGGCGGCCTCCCGGGCGCGTCGGACGGTGGCGAAGGGGCGGTCGAGGGAGCCGGGCCAGGAGTCGTCCCCGCCGGGTGCGACATGGAAGTGGAACACAGGTTTCCCCTTTGCTGTTTATGGCGTACACGGAGTAATACACCATAAACGAGGGAGGCGCCAATGACGCGAGGTGCGGCGGGGGACCCGGACCACGGGCTCGAGCTGTTGTGGCGGGACGCGGAACGGGAGCCGCGGCCCGGCCTCAGCCTGGGCCGGATCGTGCGGGCCGCGGTCGAGCTGGCCGACGCCGAGGGCCTGGAGGGGTTGTCGATGCGCAAGGTCGCCGACCGGCTGGGCTTCACGACCATGTCCCTCTACCGCCACGTACCCGGCCGCGACCAGCTCGTGGAGCTGATGCGCGACGAGGTGCTGGGCGAAGCCCTCGTCCCCGCCCCGGACGCCGCCCCGGACGCCGCCCCGGACGCCGCGCCGGACGCCGGCCCGGACGCCGGTGTCGGGTGGCGGGGGCGGCTGGAGGAGGCGGCGCGGCGGGCGTGGGAGCTTCGCATGCGCCACCCGTGGCTGGCCGAGGTGCGCGGCTCCCGCCACCTGCCGGGCCCGAACGCGGTCGCCCACTACGACCACATGCTCGGCGCGCTGACCGGCACCGCGCTGCGGCCGTCCGAGGTGGTCGCGGTGGTCGGCCTGCTCGGCCGGTTCGTGGACGCCGAGGCGCTGCTCCTGGCCGAGACCCGGCGCGAGGAACGCCGCAGCGGCGTGTCCGAGCAGGAGTGGTGGGGCGCCCGCGACTCCCTTTACCAACGCCTCGACCGCTTTCCCGCCCTCTCACGCCTGTGGGAGACGGGCGGCTGGGACGACCCGGAGGACTCCTTCACGTTCGGCCTGCGCCGCCTCCTGGACGGCGTCGAGGTGCTGATCCGAGAGCGTGACGAAAGCCGTGACGAAAGATGCCCCGAGTGTGGCGCCCCGCTGGAAACCGCCCCCTCGGGCCGCCCGCGCGTCTACTGCTCGCGGGCCTGCCAGCAACGCGCCTACCGCAAGCGCAGGTCGGCCGACTGACCCGACCCGGTGGGCCTGTGCGGTGCCTCGATGATCGTCTCCGGAGGCTCTCAGCCGATCAGGTTGTAGGCGGCGGCCACACTCAGATAGGCGAGCGCGGCGAGGACCACGACGGTGCAGTGGATCCGCCCGGCCAGGGTCCACCAGCCCTTGACCCAGGCCAGCCCGGCGGTGACCAGCGTCACGCCGGCCCCGGCCGCGGCCAGGACGGGCAGCGTGGTGATGGTCGTGAACAACGGGCTGCCGCCCAGGAAGAACTCGGCCTGGTTGGCGTCGAAGTCGGCGAACATCGCCACGAGGGATCCGGCGGAGGCCGTGACGAGCACCGCCGTGATCCACGCGGGCAGCCCGGCCAGGCGCGGCCCGCGAACCGTCCGCCCGCGAACCGTCCGCCCGTGAACCGGCCGCAGGGGCGCCGTCCGCCCGGCTCCGGCGGCAGCCCCGAAAGCACCCGCGGGCGCGAATCCGTCGCCGGACCCGCCGGACCCGCCGGACCCGCCGGGCCTGCGGCGGCGCCGGGCGAGGCGTACGGCATGCAAGAGGGGTCCGCCCACAGCCGACAGCAGCAGCACGGTCAGGCTCACGCCGAGCACGCCGAGATGCAACGTGGGCGACTGGTACCAGGCCAGGCGCTCCAGCGGCCCCGCCGGGTTCTCCGTGGCCAGCAGGCCGTCAGGCCGGAACTGGATGGTGCGGTAGCCGTTCTTCTCACGGAACAGGGCGGGGGCGATCTGCGTCCACTGACGGCTCTCGGTGGGGCCGAGCGCGACCGCGCCGGTGGTGGTCAGGAGGCCGTCGCCGCCCGCGCTGACCGTCACGGTGCTGGTGAGCGAGCTGAGCTTGCCCAGGTCGGTCATGTCGGCGGCCAGGGCCGTACGGTAGGTGCCGGTGTACTGGGCGACGTCGGGCAGCGGGCCCGGCGTGCCGTCCGCCGGGGCGGGAGCCGGGGCGAAGCGGTCGGCGAAGGCGTTGACCAGGGACCAGGCGGAGTCGGGGCCGCCCTTGCCGATGCCGTTGTAGGAGGCGTAGACGCCGATGCCCCGGTCGGGGATCAGCGCCATGATCGCGAAGTAGCCGGGAATGTTGCCCCGGTGCACCAGCAGGCGCCGGCCGTTCCTGGTGTACTCCTGGAAGCCGTACCCCATGCCGGCGGTGCCCTCGGCGTTGCCGAAGCGGCGGCTCTGCATGAGCCGCACGCTGTCCGGCCGGAGTATCCCGCCGCCGCCGGTCAGCTGGGCCAGCATGAACGCGGCCATGTCGGTGGCGGTGGAGCGGAAGCCGGCTCCGTGCGGCGGCATGTGCCCGTATTTTGCCCCTTCGGCCCGGACCTGGTGGCCGTCCTGGAGACGGTAACCGGGGGCGAGGGCCTGGGCGACCGGGCCGGGCTCGGGCTGGGTCATGCTGGCGTGCGTCATGCCGAGCGGGCGGAAGATGTTCTCCTGCACGTACTGGTGGAAGGGCAGGCCCGAGCGCACCTCGACCAGGTAGCCGGCCAGGCCCATCCCGTAGTTGGAGTAGACGGCCCTGGTGCCGGGCGGCCGGATCCGGGGCGGCTGGTGGTCGGCGAGGTGGGCGCCGAGCGGGTGCACCTCACGGGCGGTGGCCGCGCCGGTGCCGAAGTCACCGCCGGCGAACCCGGCGGTGTGGGTGAGCAGGTTCGCCATGGTGACCGGCCGGCCCGGGTAGGCGTCGTCGATCTTGAACGTGGTGAGGTACTGGTTGACGTCGGCGTTCAGGTCGATCCGGCCGCGTTCGACGAGCTGCATGACAGCGGTGGCGGTGATCAGCTTGGCCACCGACGCGGGGGCGAAGACGGTCCGCTCGGCGTCCACGGGACGGCCGGTCTCCACCTCGGCGACGCCGTACCCCTGGGCGAAGACCTGACGGCCGCCCGCCACGACGGCGATCGCCGCCCCCGGGATCTGGTGCTCCTTGAGCTGGCGGGGCACGTAGGCGTCGGCGAACTGCCGTACCGACCGGGCCGGATCGGCCGCCGTGGCGGCGGCGGGGGCGCTCACCGCCAGCAGCGGCACGGCGACCGTCAGCGAGCACATGAGGGCACGCCGGCGGGATGATTTGCGTTCGAGCAGCATGAGCTGCTCTCCTTTCTGTGGGAGCACGTACGCGTCAAAGGCACGCCGTCACGGCGTGGTCGTGCGGTTCCGCCGTCCGGGGGTGAGTTGCCGCTCGCCCCCGGACCTGTGTCACGGGCTCGTCAGTCGACGCTGAGCAGGATCCTCTCCATCGCCGCGACCTTCTCCGTCAGCTCGCCCAGCCTGGCCTGCACCTCACCCTGCCGCTGCACGGCCTGCTCGGCCAGTTCGCGATATCTGGCCATCTCGGCCGTCAGCACGTCGGTGCGGTGCCGTTCGAACCGGAAGTAGAACGCCATGCAGGCCGTGATCGCGCCGAACAGAATCAGCACGACCACGATGGGGATCACGATGGAACCGATGTCGATCACTGCGGGGTCTCCTGCACCTGATGGGGTCCTTCCTCGTCGTCCGCGCGCAGAGCCGCGAGGACGGTGTCGATCGTCAGGGTGAGCTCGAAGGGCAGCAGCTCGATGTACTTCATCGCCTTGCCGTCGGCCGCCAGCTCCAGCCGCCCTTCGATCAGTCCCGCCTTCTCCAGCCGCTCCAGATGCATGTAGAGCAGCGCACGGGACACCTTGATCCGGCGGGCCAGCTCGCTGACGTGGACCCGGCCGCCGGCGAGCTCGGCGAGGATCTGCAACCTGAGCGGATGCCCGACCGCGCCGAGCAGGCGGAGCAACTCTTCGCTGGTCGGCATGTCGTCCTTGGAGGGTCTGTCTTGCACCTGTTAGTTCAGTCTTACAGGTGCAAGTGTACGCGTCAAACCGCTTCGCCGGGGCGCTTGCGCGCGGGTGGAGGATCCTCTACCGTCATCCCGACTAAACCAGTCGCTTATGAAGGAAAGGGGCGGGGCCGGTGATCCGTGGTGTCGGGTTGCGGGCGGCGGGCGTGGTTCTGCTGGCCGCGATCTGGTGGGCGGTCGCGGCCTCCCACCTGTGGCCCGAGGTGTTCGTCCCCAGCCCGGGGTCGGTGTGGGACCAGCTCTTCCTGACCTCCTCCGTGCACGACGGCCGGCGCGGCTACGGCGGCTACCTGCTGTCGGAGCACCTGCTGGCCAGCCTGCGCCGCATCCTGCTCGGCAGCCTGTACGGCATCGCCGGCGGCATCGCGCTCGGCCTCGTCGTCGGCCTGGTGCCCACCGTGCGCGCCCTGCTCAATCCGCTCATCACGTTCGTCCGCACGTTGCCGCCCCTCGCCTACTTCAGCCTGCTGATCATCTGGCTGGGCATCGACGAACCGCCCAAGGTCTCGTTGTTGTTCGTGGCCGCGCTGCCGCCCGTCGCCGTGGCCACCGCCGACGCCGTACGCGGGGTGCACGAGGACTACCTGTACGCGGCCAGGTCGCTGGGGGCCGGGCGCTGGCAACTGCCGTACCGGATCGTGCTGCCCTCGGCGCTGCCCGAGGTGATCACCGGCGTCCGGGTCGCGGTCGGGGTGGCCTACACCACGGTCGTGGCCGCCGAGACCGTCAACGGAGTGCCGGGCATCGGCGGGATGATCCGCGACGCCCAGCGCTACAACCAGACCGACGTCGTCGTGCTCGGGCTGCTCGTCATCGGCGCGTCCGGCCTGCTCATCGACACGCTCCTCCAACTCACCGAGCGCCTGCTCGTGCCCTGGCGCGGCAAGGCCTGACCCCCTGCGAAGGCATCAGCCATGAAACACCGCCTCATCCCCGCGCTGGCGCTCGCACTGTGCCTGGCGGCCTGCTCCACCGGCACCGGCGCCGCCCCCGCCGCCGACGGCAGCCCCACGGAACTGCGCATCGGCTACCAGCTCATCCCGAACGGCGACCTCATCGTCAAGGACCAGCGCTGGCTGGAGAGCGCGCTGCCGAACACGAAGATCAGCTGGATCAAGTTCGACTCGGGCGGCGACGTGAACACCGCGATGGTCGCGGGCAGCATCGACATCGGCCTGGCCGGCAGCAGCCCGGTCACCCGCGGCCTGTCCGCGCCGCTGAACATCCCGTACCAGGTGCCGTGGGTCTTCGACGTCATCGGCGAGAACGAGGCGCTGGTGGCCCGCCAGGCGGGCTCGGTGGCCGAGCTGAAGGGCCGGAAGATCGCGACGCCGTTCTCCTCGACCTCGCACTACAGCCTGCTGGCCGCACTCCAGGAGGCCGGGCTGAGCGAGTCGGACGTCACCGTCGTCGACCTGGAGCCGCCGGACATCCAGGCCGCCTGGACGCGCGGCGACATCGACGCCGCCTACGTCTGGACGCCCGTGCTCGGCGAGCTGCGCAAGGGCGGCAAGGTGCTGGTCACCAGCAAGGAGCTGGCCGCCAAGGGCAAGCTGACGGCCGACCTGGCCGTGGCGCGCACCCAGTTCGCCACCTCCTACCCCCAGGCCCTGCGCACCTGGCTGACGCAGCAGGACCGGGCGGTCAAGCTCGTACGCACCGACAAGCGGGCCGCGGCGGCGGCCGTCGGACGCCAGCTCAACCTCAGCCCCGACGAGGCCGCCCGCCAGATCGACGAGCTGATCCTGCTGGACGCCAAGGAGCAGGCCGGCTCCGACTACCTGGGCACCCCGGACAAGCCGGGCGCGCTCGCCGAGAACCTGCGCAGCGCCGCCGAGTTCCTCAAGGCCCAGAACAAGCTCCCCGAGGTGCCCGCCCTGGAGGTCTTCCAGAAGGGCCTGGACACCAAGGACCTGCGCGATGCCTTCGCAGGCTGACACGCGCACCGCGGCGGCGGTGCGGCTGGAGGGCGTCTCGCTCACCTACCGGCCGCGCTCCCGCTGGTCGAAGGCGGAGCCCGTCGAGGCGCTGCGCGGGATCGGCGCCGACATCGGCGCGGGCGAGTTCGTGACGATCGTCGGCCCCTCGGGCTGCGGCAAGAGCACGCTGCTCAGGCTCGTCGCCGGGTTCGCCGCGCCCACCTCCGGGACGGTCGCCGTGGGCGGCGAGCCCGTGGCGGGGCCCGGACCCGACCGGGGCGTGGTGTTCCAGCAGCCGCGCCTGTTCCCCTGGCTGAACGTACGCCGCAACGTCGAGTTCGGCCTGCGCATGACAGGGGTGCCGAAGCAGGCCAGGCGGGCCAGGGCCGACGAGCTGCTCACGCTGGTGGGGCTGGGCGAGGTGGCGGGACGGCGGCCGTACGAGCTGTCCGGCGGCATGCAGCAGCGCGCCGCCATCGCCCGGGCGCTCGCGCCCGACCCCGCGATCCTGCTGATGGACGAGCCGTTCGCCGCGCTCGACGCGCTCACCAGGGAGCGGCTCCAGGAAGAGCTGCGACGGCTCTGGCAGGCCACGGGCAAGACCGTGCTCTTCGTCACGCACAGCGTCGACGAGGCCGTCTACCTGGGCACCCGCCTGCTGGTGATGAGCCGCGGGCCGGGCACGGTCGTCCTCGACCGGCCCTCGGAGCTGCCGCACGCGGCCGATCCGCGCGCCCATCCCGAGTTCCCGTCCGTACGCGAGACCGTGGCCGCGGCCGTCCGGCGGGCCGCCTCGTCCGACCTCGAGCTTTCCTGACGCGTTTCGGCCGAGCAGGCGGGGGAGGATTCCGGTCGGGCCAATCAAGCGGTGGGCCTGGAAATACGTGGTCCGGAAAGCTGGGAAGGCCAAATCGAAACTCCCCGACGGGCTGAACTATTGGCCTGTTCTGAGCCGACGTCAACGATTTCCTGGCTATTGGCCAATAGTGGTCAAGCGCCGGCGTCGCATGGCCCGGCAGTGCTTCGGTCTGGCCTGGTCCGACATCGATTCCGCGACCCACACTTCGGCCATTGGCGCCTGACGCCGCTGGTGGGGGCGAGTGCCGGAGGCTTGAACCCTGTCCGGATGTGGCCACGGCTGGAGGGTGATTTCCCGCCCGCAATCAAGTTTCATGGAGGCGAACAGCGCGTCGCCGCCTCGATCATCGACTGGAGGGAATCGCATGGCCATTTCTGCTGTCGCAAATTCTGGCCGGCATCGACAACTCCATGATGTCCAGGCGCAGCCGTGGTTCGGCAGCTCATCGCGGGTTTTCTTGACGGGCGTATCTGCCGGAATTCGAGGCTGAAGAATATGTCTCCGATATGGCAACTGCGCCTCTCTTGACCCTTGGAGCGTCGACCGGCTCGATGTGGTGACCGCCGGCAGGGTCGCACCGTCCGGTGTGTGTGGCAGGGCCCTGCCCTCGAATTCCCCCTATCCAGGAGGTACCCATGGCTCCCTACCCGTCGCGAGCCCGGCTGATCGTCAAGCATTCGGGCAAGGTGCTGGCGATCGAGAACGCCAGCCTCAAGGACGGCGCCAGCGTGAACCAGTACGACACCGGCACCCAGGACAACGAGAAGTTCGAACTGCGCGACGCCGGTGACGGCTACGTGCGCATCATCGTCAAGCATTCGGGCAAGGTGCTGGCGATCGAGAACGCCAGCCTCAATCAGGGCGCCAGCCTGAACCAGTACGACACCGGCACCCAGGACAACGAGAAGTTCCAGCTGCGCGACGCCGGTGACGGCTACGTGCGCATCATCGTCAAGCATTCGGGCAAGGTGCTGGCGATCGAGAACGCCAGCCTCAATCAGGGCGCCAGCCTGAACCAGTACGACACCGGCACCCGGGACAACGAGAAGTTCCGGCTGGAGCCCATCAGCGACGCCAACTGGTAGCTCACAAGGTTGAGCACGTCCGGCCGTCCGTGCGCCGGACGGCCGGACGTACCTGACATCGCGCGTCACCTGCAAGGGTGACGTGCCCGTCCGCTCGGCTGAGCGCGCATCGCGACCTGAGCCGTGGTCTCGTGGACGTCAGCGAATCCTCGCGGACGCCAGAGGCGCCGGCGTCTCCTGACCCGGCCAGGCACCACGTACCACGACGTCCGCGAGCTCGACGCCGACATCGAGCCGGCGGACGACGACCAGCTCGACCGTGTCTGTCACGATCACCGTCGGGTCGTCCTCGGTGACCCGCTCGATCTCGCGCACCGCCGGCAGCACCACTGCCTCAGCTCCACCACCGAGGACGCTCATATCAGGCTCGCGACGCACCAGACGGCCATCGACCTGCACCAGTTTCTCGGCCTGGCCCGTGCCATTGATGATCGCGCCCGCCAGCGCCGCAGCGTAGACAGGATCACCGACCCCGTCATAGATCCAGCGCATGCCCAGCACCGAGTGCTCGGCGGTGCCCAGCAGCCACGCGTCGGCACCGGGCAACGGCGCCTCGCGGTAGGTGAGCGGCATCTGATGAACCGGGCCGTCACCGACCCGTACCAGTATCGTCTCCATGCCGACCGCGCCGGCCGGGTCGTCGAACCGGAAGGAGGCGACGTGCCGCATCTCGCCGGCCGACCCGCTGTACCAGGGGCGTCCGGGCAACCAGCCGCTCAGCAGCTCAAGCTTCGTAGGCCGAAGGGTCGCCTGGTAGAGCAGTGCCATGGGGGCATCGTAGCGTGATCGAGGAATTCGCCATCGGGAGAACTTCCGCCGCGACCGGTCCGCCGGCGCCCGAACCGGGATCAGCCGAACAGTAGCGTCACGTCCAAGCCGCCCTCGGCGCGTGGAAGGGCCGTCAGCCGTGCGCCGTGCGCCTGGGCGACGGCCCGGACGATCGCCAGGCCCAGTCCGTGACCGCCGGTCGTGTGGGTGCGGGGGGCGCCGAGCCGCTGGAACGGCTGGAAGAGCCGCCGCAGGTCCTGCGGCCGGATGGGCGGGCCGGTGTTGCCGATCGTCAGGCGGGCGCCCTCGCCGGTGAGGCCGGTGGCGATGGTGACGTGTCCGTCAGGGACGTTGTGGTGGAGCGCGTTGTCGACCAGGTTGCCGATCATGCTGGCGATCAGGTCGGGGTCACCGCTGACGGGCGCGGGGTCCAGCGACGTACGAACCGTGACCGTTCGTCCGGCGGCCTCCGAGCGGCGCGACGACACCACCTGCTCGGTGACCTCGGCCAGGTCGACCGGCTCCCGGTGCTCGATGCCCTTCTCTCCTTCGGCCAGCGTGAGGAGGGCGCCGATCAGGCGTTCCTGCCGCGCTCCGAGAGCGAGTGCCTCCTCACACGCGGCCCTCAGGCTCGCCTCACCCGCCTCGGGGTCGGCGAGCGCGACCTGGAGCACGGCGCGCTGACCGGCCAGCGGGGTGCGCAGCTCGTGGGAGGCGTTGGCCACGAAGTGGCGCTGCGCCGCGAACGCGGAGTCCAGCCGCTCGAACAGGTCGTCGAGCGTACGCCCGAGCCTGGTCAGCTCGTCGTCCGGGCCGCGCAGGCCGAGCCGGCGGTTGAGGTTGGTGGCCGAGATCTGCCGGGCGGTCACGGTCATGGCGCGCAGGGGACGGAGGAAGCGCCCGGCCAGCCACCACGCGGCCACCACGGTCAGGGCCACGACGACGATCCCGGTGACCGTGAGCACGGCGTCGACCTGCTGGGCGGAGGCGTCGGGCGGGGGAGCGGCGTCCCCGGCCCGGAGGCGGACCTGGTCCCTGCCGAACAGGAAACCGGCGACCAGCATCATCGGGACGACGACCGCCAGAACCAGTCCGGCGTACAGCGTCGTGAGCTGCGCGCGCAGGGACGGCCGTCGCAAGTGGCTGCGAACGCGGCCGGTCACCGTCGGGTTCATCGCGGGACCCCGATGCGGTAGCCGCCCTCGCGGACGGTGCCGATCACCGGTGGTTCGCCGAGTTTGGCCCGTAACCGGCGCACGGTCGTCTTGACGGCCGTGGTGAACGGGTCAGCGGCCTCGTCCCAGACCCGTTCCAGCAGCTCCTCCGTGGACACGACCCGGTCACCGGCGGCCAGCAGGCACTCCAGCAGCGCGAACTCCTTCGGGGTCAGCTCCAGGCGCCGCGCGCCGCGAAAGGCCACCCGCCTGCCCGGGTCCAGCATCAGGCCCTCCGCCCGGAGGATCGGCGGCACGGCGGGCGCCGAGCGGCGCGCCAGCGCGCGCACGCGGGCCACGAGTTCGGCGAAGTCGAACGGTTTGGGCAGGTAGTCGTCCGCGCCCAGCCCCAGACCCTCGACCCTGTCCCGTACGGTGCCGGCGGCGGTGAGCATCAGCACCCGCGAACCCGTGTCACCGGCGGCGATGTCACGGCACACCTCGTCGCCGGGCGTGCCCGGCAGATCGCGGTCCAGCACCACCACGTCGTACCGGGTGGCGGCCAGGCGGGCCAGAGCGTCGTCGCCGTCGAGGACGACGTCCACCGCCATGCCCTCGCGCCGCAACCCGGTCCCGATCGCCCGCGCCAGAACCTCGAAGTCCTCGACGACCAGCACTCGCACGACCGTCCTCCTCACCCCGGTGGTGGCGCCGTCCCGTCCACCGTTTCCCGTCAATGGCCACGATGCCAGGGATCGGGTGTCGGGCGGGTGTCAGCGGCTGACACCCGGCCGACACCGGCCGTGCCGTACAACCGTCCGTGATCCCCCTCGGAAAGGACGAGACGTGACAGATCCGCGGTTGACCCGGCGCAGGTTCCTCGCCGTCGCCGGAGCCGGCACGGCTGCCGGCGGACTGCTGGCCTCCAGCTCGACGGCCGGCTCGACGGGCAGCTCGACGGGCACGGGCGAGGTGTCCGCACGGGGCCTCACCCAGGCCGTCCTGTCGGCCTTCGAACACCACCGGCTCGTCGCCGTCGGCGAGTCGCACGGCCAGCAGGAACACGGCGACGCGCAGCAGCTGCTGCTCACGGACCCGCGGTTGCCGGACGTGGTCGACGACATCGTCGTGGAATTCGGCAACGCGCTCTACCAGCCGGTCGTCGACCGGTTCGTCGCCGGCGGGGCCGTCGAGGACCACGTGTTGCGGCAGGTCTGGCGGAACACCACGCAATCGCCCGGGGGCACCGGCGACCAGCCGATCCGTGAGCAGTTCTTCCGTACGGTCCGCGCCGTCAACTGGACGCTGCCCGCCGCGCGGAGGATCCGGGTGCTCCTCGGGGACCCGCCCATCGACTGGTCACGCATCACCACCCAGGACCAGGTGGACGGCTTCCTCGCCCAGCGTGACACCCACATGGCGTCCCTGGTGCGGCGGGAGGTGCTCGCCAGGAACCGCCGGGCGCTGATCTGCTACGGCAGCGGGCACGTGACGCACTCGCCGGAGCGGGGCCAGAACGCCGACCACGCGATCCCGCTGATCGAGGAGCAGACCGGCCGGCGCGTGTACGTGATCGTGGCCGGCAGCCATCCCCGCCTGGCGGCCTGTCCACGGCGTACCGTGATCGCGTGCTCCGGCACCTGGCTGGAGTCGGCCGACGCGGGACACTTCATGGACGCGCCCCGGCTGTGCGGCTTCCCGCTGGGGAAGCTGGCCGACGCCGTCCTGTACCTGGGGCAGCTGAAGGACCTGACGCAGCCGCTGTGGAACCCCGCGATCTTCCTCGATCCGGTGTACTGGGCGGAGCTCCAGAGACGCAACGCGATCAACGGGAACCTCGTCGACCTGGAGGCGTACCGGCGGCAGCAGCCGATCTCCCTGCCCTCCTCACCTCCCGTGAGCTGCTCCTGACAGCGCCGGCCGGGCGCGCCGTAAGCCTGGTGAAGTTGCGTGTGCTGGACGCGGAGGCTGATGAAAGTTTCATGGCGACGCTCTGGCCGGCCCGCCTCGATAGCTCAAGGTGAGCGCGCCCGGCGGCCGCCTCGTCCGGCCGCCGCGCGCCATGGCGCTCTTGACAGCGCCTTTCCGGCTCGTATTTGCTCCCACCGTCCCTTCCATCGGCCCGGAAGAGCTCGACCGGTTAGCGCTTTGTTAGCGCTAACATACGAGAGGTGGATGCATGAGACCAGGCGAATCGCGCAGGAGAAGGCGCGCGGGCATCGGAGCCGCCCTGGCGGCTGTGATCACGGCGGCGGCCACCACTCTGGCCATGTTTCTGGTGGGCGCGCCGCAGGCGTCGGCCGCGGTCCTGACCGAGGTGACGAACTTCGGCACCAACCCGGGCGGGCTGCGAATGTACCTCTACGTCCCCGACAGGGTGGCGGCCAGGCCGGGCGTCCTGGTGGCGATGCACGGCTGCAACGGCTGGGCCCCCGGCTTCCACCAGGGCACCGAGTTCGCCTCGCTGGCCGACCGGTACGGCTTCATCGTCATCTACCCGCAGGCGAACAAGAGCGCCAACGGCCTGTCGAACTGCTTCGACGTCTGGTCGAACGAGGCCCTGCGGCACGGCGGCGGCAGCGACCCGGTGTCGATCGTCTCCATGACGAACTACGTGCTGCAACGCTACAACGGCGACCCGCAGCGGGTGTTCGCGACCGGCTTCTCCTCGGGAGCGATGGAGACCAACAACCTGCTCGCCACGTACCCCGACGTCTTCAAGGGCGGAGCGCCGTTCTCGGGCGTCCCCTACGGCTGCCTCGGCCCCGCCGGATGCGGCGACAAGACCCCGCAGCAGTGGGGTGACCTGGCCAGGAACGCCTACCCCGGCTACACCGGGCCCCGGCCGCGCGTCATGGCCTGGCACGGCACCGCCGACTCCGTCCTGCCGTACACGATGTTGCAGGAGGAGGTCGACCAGTGGACCGACGTGCACGGCCTGAGCCAGACCCCCGCCTCCACCGACAGCCCGCAGTCCGGCTGGACGCGGCGTGTCTTCGGTTCCGGGCAGGTCGAGGCGTACACCGTCACCGGCGCCGGACACGACCTGCCCCACCCGGGGATGGCGGCGTACGCCATCCGCTTCTTCGGCCTGGACGGCGGCTCGTCCACCACGACGCCGACCCCGCCACCGGCAGGTCAGATCAGGGGAGTGGCCTCCGGCCGCTGCGTGGACGTGCCCAACGCCGGCACCGCCGACGGCACCGCCGTGCAGCTGTGGGACTGCAACGGCCGCACCAACCAGCAGTGGACGCAGACCCCGGCCGGAGAGCTGAGGGTGTACGGCAACAAGTGCCTGGACGCCGGAGGCGCCGGCAACGGCGCCAGGATCCAGATCTACTCCTGCTGGGGCGGCGACAACCAGAAGTGGCGCCTCAACTCCGACGGCACCATCACCGGCGTCCAGTCCGGGCTGTGCCTCGACGCCGTCGGCGCAGGCAACGGCAACGGGACCGCGCTCCAGCTGTACAACTGCTCGGGCGGCGCCAACCAGAAGTGGACCCGGACGTGACGCCCCTGGCCCGCCGCGTCGGCCGCGGCCCCGCGACGACCTGGGCATCGCGTGCCGCACTCGCGGCCGCCGCCGTCCTCGTGATGGCCGCCGCCGTGCTGCTGGGCGTCAGGCCCGCCGCCGCCGCGTCGCTGACCCGGGTCACCGGCTTCGGCAACAACCCGACCAACCTGAACATGTACATCTATGTCCCGGACCGGGTGGCGGCGAGGCCGGCGCTGCTGGTCATGGTGCACTACTGCACCGGCTCGGCCTCCGGGGTGTTCAACGGCGTCGGGCACGACTACGTCACCGCCACCGACCAGTACGGATACATCATTGTGGTCCCGGAGGCCACCCGCAGCGGCCAGTGCTTCGACGTGTCCACTCCGGCCGCGCTGAGACGTGACGGCGGCGGGGACTCCACCGGGATCATGTCGATGGTCGGCTACGCCCGGCAGCGGTACAACGTGGACCCCGCCAAGATCGTGGTCAGCGGCTTCTCCTCGGGCGCGATGATGACGAACGTACTCGCCGCGCAGTACCCCGACGTGTTCTCGGCCGCCGCGGCGTTCTCCGGCGTCCCGGCCGGATGCTTCGCCACCGCCGACGGATCCTTGTGGAACAGCGAGTGCTCCGGCGGCCGGATCGTCAAGACCGCCCAGCAGTGGGGCGACCAGGCCCGCGCCATGTTCCCCGGCTACACCGGCGCCTACCCGCGCATGCAGCTCTGGCACGGCACCGTCGACACCACCCTGGCCTACGCCAACTTCGGCGAGGAGATCAAGCAGTGGTCCGGCCTGAACGGGGTGAGCCAGACCCCCGCGTACACCGACAGCCCTCGCTCGGGCGTCACCCGCACCCGGTACGGCGGCACCGGGAACCAGCCGCGGGTCGAGGGGCTCAGCTTCGCGGGGCAGGGCCACTCCCTGCCGTTGACGGGCATGTTCCCTTACGCCCTCTCCTTCCTCGGACTCGACGGCACCTCGCCCGGCCCGGCGCCCGGCGGCCAGGTCAGGAACGCGGGGTCGGGCAGGTGTCTCGACGTCGCGGGCGCCTCCCAGGCCAACGGCGCCCAGGCGCAGATCTGGGACTGCCACGGGCAGCCCAACCAGCAGTGGACGTCCACCGCCTCCGGTGAGCTGCGCGTGTACGGCGGCAAGTGCCTGGACGTGGCCAACCGGAGCACCGCCGACGGCGCCGGCGTGATCATCTGGGACTGCAGCGGCCAGAGCAACCAGCAGTGGCGCTTCAACGCCGACGGCTCGATCACCGCCGTCGGTGCGAACAAGTGCCTGGACGTGCCGAGCAACAGCACCGCCAACGGCGTCAAGCTCCAGATCTGGTCCTGCAGCGGCGCCGCCAACCAGCGCTGGACCCGCACCGGCTCATGACGACACCCAGGAGGTGGAGAAGCGAATGCGCACCATTCTCGGCCTGACGACGGCCGCGTTACTGGCGGCCGGCTCCCTCGTCGCGATCGGCGGTGCCACGTCCCCGGCCGTCGCGCTGGAGAACGGCCTCGCCCGCACCCCGCAGATGGGCTGGAACGACTGGAACAGCTTCGGCTGCAACGTCAACGACGGCCTCGTCCGCCAGACGGCCGACGCCATGGTCTCCAGTGGCATGGCGGCGGCGGGCTACACCTACGTCAACATCGACGACTGCTGGTCCACCAAGAGCCGGAACGCGAGCGGCGACCTGGTGCCGGATCCGCAGAAGTTCCCCAACGGCATCAAGGCTCTGGCCGACTACGTGCACTCCAAGGGGCTCAAGCTCGGCATCTACTCCTCGGCCGGCACCACGACGTGCGCGGGCTACCCGGCCAGCCTGGGCTACGAGCGGCGGGACGCGGCCCTGTGGGCGTCGTGGGGGATCGACTATCTGAAATACGACAACTGCGGCGACCACCGCGGCATGAACGGGCAACAGCGGTACACGGCCATGCGGGACGCGCTGGCCGCCGCCGGCCGCCCGATCGTGTACAGCCTGTGCAACTGGGGCCAGGAGAACGTGTGGACCTGGGGAGCGCCGGTGGGCAACTCCTGGCGTGACACCGGCGACATCGCGGCCAACTGGAATTCCATCATGGGCATCCTGGACCAGCAGGTCGGGCTGGAGTCGTACTCGGGCCCGGGGGGCTGGAACGACCCGGACATGCTGGAGGTCGGCGTCGGTTCGGTGACGGGCACCGAGGGGCGCGCGCACTTCAGCCTGTGGTCGCTGCTGAACGCGCCGCTCATCGCCGGCAACGACCTCCGTACGATGAGCGCCGACACGCGCGCCATCCTCACCAACACCGAGGTCATCGCGGTCAACCAGGACTGGGGCGGCCGGCAGGGCCACAAGATCAGCGACAACGGCGACCTGGAGGTCTGGCGCAAGCCGATGAAGAACGGCTCGGTCGCGGTCGTCCTGCTCAACCGGGGCACCTCGACCGCGACCGTCTCCACCACCGCCGCGGCCCTCGGGCTGGGCTCGGCGTCCTCCTACTCCGTGCGTGACCTGTGGGCGCACACGACGTCCTCCTCGCCGGGGACGATCAGCGCGCCGGTCCCCGGGCACGGGGCGGCCATGTACGTCGTGACGGGAGGCGGCATCGTCCCGCCTGCCACGGTCGTGATCAAGGGAGTGGGCTCGGGACGGTGCCTCGACGTCGCCGGCGCCTCGCAGGCCAACGGCGCCCAGGCGCAGATCTGGGACTGCCACGGCCAGGCCAACCAGCAGTGGACGCCCACCGCGAGCGGCGAACTGCGCGTCTACGGCGGCAAGTGCCTGGACGTGTACGACGGCGGAACCACCGACGGCACCAACGTCATCATCTGGGACTGCAACGGCCAGAGCAACCAGCAGTGGCGCTTCAACGCCGACGGCACCCTCACCGCCGTCGGTGCGAACAAGTGCCTGGACGTGCCGAACAACGCCACCGCCAACGGCACCAAGCTGACCATCTGGTCGTGCAACGGCGGCGCCAACCAGCGCTGGACCCGTAGCTGACCCGTCGTCCCGGGAGCGATCGTGAGAATGGCATTACGGTTTCCGGCCACCACAGGAGCCGGACGCGGAATCGTAGGGGTGCTGGTGCTGCTCGGGCTCGTGGCGCTGCTGCCCGCCCACCCTGCCAGGGCGGACAATCCGATCATCCAGACCGTCTACACCGCCGACCCGGCGCCGCTGGTGCACAACGGACGGGTGTACCTCTACACCGGCCACGACGAGGACGGCTCGACCTGGTTCACCATGAAGGACTGGCGGGTCTGGTCCTCCGCCGACATGGTGAACTGGACCGACCACGGATCCCCGCTGAGCCTGACCACCTTCAGCTGGGCGAAGTCCGACGCCTGGGCGGGACAGACCATCTACCGGAACGGCCGGTTCTACTGGTACGTGCCCACGACCAACCGGGCGACCGGCCGCATGGCCATCGGGGTGGCCGTCTCCGACAGTCCGACCGGGCCGTTCAGGGACGCACTCGGACGGCCGCTGATCGAGAACGGCGAGATCGACCCGACGGTCTTCATCGACGACGACGGGCAGGCCTACCTCTACTGGGGCAACCCGCACCTCTGGTACGTGAAGCTGAACGCCGACATGACCTCCTACTCGGGAAGCGCGACGCAGATCCCGCTCACCACGGCGGGATTCGGCGCCAGGACGGGTGACGCCAACCGCCCGACGCTGTTCGAAGAGGGGCCCTGGGTCTACAAGCGGAACGGTCTGTACTACCTGGTGTTCGCGGCCAAGTGCTGCTCGGAGTTCATCGCCTACTCCACGGCCCCCGGCCCCACCGGGCCCTGGACCTACCGAGGGACGATCATGCCCACGCAGGGCGGCAGCTTCACCAACCACGCGGGGATCGTCGACTTCCAGGGCGGCTCGTACTTCTTCTACCACAACGGCGCACTGCCGGGCGGCGGCGGCTTCACCCGTTCGGTGGCCGTGGAGAAGTTCACCTACGGCTCCGGCGGCACGATCCCGACGATCAACATGACCGCGTCCGGGGCGCCCCAGGTGGGCACCCTCGATCCGTACGTCCGCCAGGAGGCCGAGACGATCGCCTGGGAGTCGGGGGTCGAGACCGAGCCCTCCAGTGAAGGCGGGATGAACGTCGGCTGGATCGAGAACGGCGACTACATCAAGGTCAAGGGCGTCGCGTTCGGCGCCGGCGCCAGGACCTTCACCGCGCGGGTCGCCTCGGCGTCCGCCGGCGGCAGGCTCGAACTCCACCTGGACGGCGTCAACGGCCCGTCGGCCGGGACGTGCACCGTGCCGGGCACGGGCGGCTGGCAGACCTGGACCACCGTGTCCTGTCCGGTCAGCGGCGCGACCGGCACCCGCGACCTGTACCTGAGGTTCACCGGCGGAAGCGGCTACCTGTTCAACATGAACTGGTGGCAGTTCAGCTGACGTCGCATCCCCACGCGTCACCGGCGTCACCGCCCTCGCCGGAGGGCGGTGACGCCACCCCGCAGCACGCGGGTGCGGTACGGCCCCGCCGCCGTGGCGGGCGGAGGGGCCATGACCTGCTGGGCCGATCTATCCGAGCACCGGGTAGTTCGCGCGGAACACGTTGTGCGGGTCACGGGCCCGCTTGATCTTCCGCAGCCGCGCGAGCGCGTCGCCGGAGAAGGACTGCGCCGCCGTCTCGCCGGGGGACAGCAGGGTGTACGGCTTGCGGCCGCTGACGTACGCCTCCAGATCGGCCACGACCCCGGCCTGCTTGGCGCGCGTCGCGTCGGCCGCGTGCGGCAGGCCGAGACCCACCAGTCCGAGCAGGTACGGCTCAGCCACCGCGCCGCTGGCGCCGGCCCCGCCGTCCGGCTCGGCGAGCGCGCCGCCCAGGTGCCTGATCTGCACGTTGACGAGCGGCTCGATCGGCTTGGCCAGCAGCAGCTCCACCGCGTCCGCGTCCAGCCCGGTGAGCAGCTCCGCCCGAGCGATGGACGGGACCGGGCCGGTGGGTTCGGCGGATATGACACCCAGGTCGGCAACCGGGACGACGCCGCGGCTGTCGGAGATCGCGTCCTCGATCTTGTCGATGCGCGCCAGCAGGTCCGCCCCCTGCGCCGCCTCGCCCAGGTAGGCCAGATCCAGCGTCACCATCGGCGGCGCGCCGGGGGGCTGGAGCCGGTTGATCCAGACACTGAGTTCACGCGGCGCGTCGGCGGTGATCTCCAGGAACGCGTCGTACACCTCCCTGGTCCGGTGCTCGGGCCAGATCACGCGCCCGCCGTACAGGTCCGGAGCGGGATACAGGTCGAGTTCGAGGGCGGTCACCACCGCGAAGTCCCCGCCGCCGCCGCGCAGCGCCCAGAACAGGTCCGGGTCGGACTCGGCGGTCACCCGGCCCGGCTCGCCGTCGGCGTCCACGATCTCGATGGCCCGCACGCTGTCGGAGGCCAAGCCGTACGCGCGGCTGAACCAGCCGACCCCACCGCCCAGGGTGTAGCCGGTCACGCTGACCCCCGGCGCGCTGCCGGACAGGCCGGTCAGACCCAGCGGACCGGCCGCCGCCAGCACCTGCCCCCACTTCACGCCCGCGCCCACCCGGACCACGCGCTCCTGCGGGCGTACCTCCACCTCGTTCAACCGGCCGGTACGCAACAGGATCAGGCCGTCCACATCGCCCGAGGCGCCATGCCCGCTCGGCTGCGCGGTCACCGTCATGCCCGCCCGCCGGGCGTAACGCACGAGCGCCGTCACGTCATCGGCATCCGCGGCCTCCGCCACGGCCGCCACCGGCTGCCTCACGGTCAGGTTCCACGCGGTGGCCGCCTGTTGGAAGCCGTCGTCACCGGGCAGGAGCACACGCCCCTTGAGGACACCGGCCAAATCGTTGATCGTCATTGTCGTCTCCCTGGTCGAGTTGTCAGAAAAATGTGGGCGTCAGGCGGGCTGCGCGGCGGTCGCGGGGGCGGTGCCGGCCTCGCGGAGGGTCAGCAACCCCGTGACCGCGATCAGCGCCGCGGTCAGGCCGTGGACGCCGAGCGCGACGGCCGTGGATCCGTGGTGGGCCAGGACGTTGACCATGTCGCCGAACGGGGCGACGGCCGTCATCAGCAGGACCCAGCCCAACGGGCGGCGGTGACCTGTCACCAGCAGGACGCCCATGGCCAGGCCCATCGCGATCTCGCGGCTGCCCTTCACGATGGAGAAGCCGCTGCCGTCAGAGGGCCAGTTCGCCAGCCCCGGGAAGGTGGTCCCGAGGGGCAGGACGAAGGACAACCCGAGGTAGAGGGTGAACAGGACGACGACGGCGGCCAGGACGGTGTTGAGCTTCTTCAGCGACATGGTCGTTCTCCTTTGTCTGTACGGACGGTCAGGAAGTTCAGCCGCGGACACGGCGGATGTGGCGGGCGTAGCGGGGGCGGCCGATGACGTGCCAGATGACGCGGACCGGAGCGGGAAGGCCGCGGAGGACGACGGCGCGCTCGGCCGGGTTCGCGTCCTCCAGGACGGCGCCGCAGAGCGTGAGCAGGGTGAGTTTGGGCGTGTTGTGCACCAGGTGGTCGCCCAGGGAGGCCCACTCCCGTGGGGTGATGTGCTTGGCCGCGAGCGGGAGGAGGGTGGCCTCCTCGTCGCGGAGGTGTTCCAGCAGGACCGCGCGGTGCTCGCAGAGCGCGGCCGCCAGGGCGTCGCGCTCGTCGGCGCCCGCGGTGGCCTCCCAGGCGGGGAACGCGGCGTCCAGCCTGCTCAGGGTGGCCGCGACGCGTTCGTGCTGGGCCTGCATGCGCAGGACGACGTCGGCCTCCAGGTCCACCCGGGAGAGCAGCGGCGGCCACAGCAGCTCGTCCTCGGCCTCGTGATGGTTGCGCAGGCCCAGCCGGTAGAGGCGGAAGTGGCCGGAGATCACCTTGGCGCGAGCGGTGTCACCCGGGGCGACGGCCGCGACGAGCTCCACCAGCAGCCGCGACTCACGGCGGAGCACGCGGTGGACGATCTCCATGTCCTGGGCGTTGACGCTCATCTGTTCCCGCTCCTTCATCGGTTGCGATGTGTTCAGCCTGCTCCTGGGTCTTTGGAAGGCATTTGGAAGGGATTTGGAACGTCCACGTCAGATGCGCGGATCATGGTCTTCACCGCTGGACACGAGCCCCGCCGTCCCGGCCCCCCGGCCGGTCAGCGTTCGATGGGGACTGCCGCGGGATGAACGTGCCGTCGTTGGTCCTGGTGATGTCGAAGGAGGCCACCACGTAGGCGCCGTCACGATGGAGCGGCAGCACGTCCACGTTGGGTTTGTCCGCTTGGCGGCGCCATGACCAGGTGGAATCGGCCACCCGCGTTCCCGGATCGGCGCGGAAGGGGGGCCGCCGCTCCCGTGGAGCCGCGTACCGGCCGGGGGAGGGGCTTGTGGTGGCCGCGTCGCCGCGTCCGGCCCTGTTGCTTGATGGAGTAGGAGATCTCCACGCGGCGGTTCCTGGCCCGCCCTGCCGGATTGTCGCTGCCGTCCCGCGGCTTGTATAAGTCAATGCTCATAGAGCGGAGGATGGTTGGGGCGACCTCGGCGAACTGGCCGCGTCAGAACTCCCAGGTGTCGTCGCGCAGGAGCACCACCTTCCCGCCGGGCCCCAGCCCGGTGACCGTGACGTCCGGGCCGCCGACCATGAAGTCGACGTGCACGCGCGAGGTGTTCACGCCCGCCGCGTCCAGCCGTGCGGGGTCGTCCGTACGCAGGTGGGCGGGCACGCCCGGAGGCAGCCCTGCGCCCCAGGCCAGGTGGCAGGTGGCGTTCTCGTCCAGAAGGGTCTCCAGGTAGGTGATGCCGCTTTCGCCCACCCGCGAGGAACGGTCGACCAGAGCGAGCTCGCCCAGCCGGGCGGCGCCCGCGTCGGTGGCCTGGTGCGCGCGGACGACCTCGGCTCCGGCGCTCGCCCTGACATCGGTCACGACGCCGTCGGCGAAGGTCAGCTCCAGGTCGCGGATGAGGGTGCCGTCGAGGGACAGCGGCCGGGTGGCGCGGACCGTACCGGTGACGCGGCGGTAGTCAGGGGTGGTGAACACCTCCTCGGTCGGCAGGTTGGCCTGGAACGGGCGGCCGTTGACGTCCTCCAGGCGGGCGGCGGTCCAGTGGGCGTCCGGGAGCAGGCCGATGGTCAGGTCGGTGCCGGGGCCCTCGAACCGCACGGCGTCCAGGCGCATGTCGGTGAGCCGTCGAGCGCGATCGAGCAGTTCGGCGATGCGCTGCCGCCACGCCTCGCGCGGATCGGGCTCGTCGAGACGGAGGATGCGGCGCAGGTGCCGCCACAGCCTGGCCTGGTCGGGTTCGCCGAAGACGGCACGGGCCCACTCGGGGGTGGCGTAGGGGACGATCGTCCAGCGGACCAGGTTGTTGAGCTGGAGCCGCTGCCGTGAGGTCAGCGCCGGCATGCGGTCCAGCCCGACGCGGATCGGATGGAGTCCGGCCAGGAGGTCGGGGGCGGCGGTGCCGCGGACGTTGACGATGATGCCGCCGTTCCGCCCCAGCTCGTCGTTGCGGGCGTCGAGCCACGAGGGCACCTCGGCCAGGCTCGCGGTGTCGGCGTGCCGGAGTCGGGAGCGTTTGGCGTGCGGGTCGAAGTACCAGATGTCGGCGTAGCGGGCGCCTCGGGCGTAGGCGGCCTCGGCCAGGGCGCGGGCGAGCGGGGCGTGCTCGATCTCGGCGTTGATCAGCACCCGGTCGTCCGCCAGCAGGGGCACGGCCACGTCGAACACGACGTCGGCATAGTCGGACAGGTCAGCGGGGGGAATGGTCAAGGGGGGCTCCTTCGCGTTCGTTGTGGTGCATGGGCGGGAACAGCAGCGCTCCGGCGGACGGCGACGAGGACGCCGCCGTGGACCAGGAGATGGAGACCGCAGGTGACGGCCGGCGAGACGCCCACCATGCCCGCCTGCCGGCCCAGCGAGCCGGTGAGGTGTCGCGGAACCGCCGGGACGAGCGGTCCGATCGGCAGGAACGCGCCGGCCGCGCAGGAGAGCAGGCGGCCGATCACTGTTCGTCACGTAGTTCGAGCAGGAGCGCGGTCATGCTGACCTTGACGCCGTCGTGCGGCGGTCCGGCCTTGTCGTGCAGGAGCGCCACGGCCTGGTCGATCAGGCCGACGATCTCCTCCCAGACAGGCCTGGCCAGCCACACCTCGGCGTCCATGGACGTGCGCCGGCGAGCGGTCTCAGCCAGGCGCCTGGCCAGGTCGGTGCTCATCGCCTGGTGAAGAAGCTGCTGTCCCTCGGACCGGTCGAGGCGCTCACCACTGGACGGGTCGTACCGGTAGAGCAGCTGCGGGCGGCCCTTGCCTGCCCGCGGACGCTCCTCCGTCTGCTGGAGGAAGCCCGCCTTGGCCAACTGGCGCAGGTGGTAGCTGGCCGAGGCGTGCGCGATGCCGAGCTCGTCGGCGACCTCGGTGGCCGACATCGACGCGCCGGTGAGCAGCGACACGATGCGGATACGCAGCGGGTTGGCGAGGGCGCGCAGGGGAACAAGATCGTCCCGGTTTTCCAAAGACACCTTGGGATAATAATTTTCCCAACGACTCTTGGGAAGGGGTGGCTCACGGATGCTGCTGACGATCCTTGGCGGATGCGGTGCCTGGCCGGCGGCGGGTCAGGCCTGCAGTGGTTACCTCGTGGAGCACGACGGGTTCAGGCTGCACGAGTTCGCCGTCGGCAGCGCATTCGACCTCGGCCCGTTTCGCGCACAGACTCGCCTGCTGCCGCACTCGGTCCCCAATGCCGGCGTACGGCTGACAGCGGGCGGACGGGTGCTCACCTATACCGGCGACAGCGGCCCGAGCCCCGACAGGGTGGAACTGGCGCGTGACGCTGACCTGCTGCTGGCCGAGGCCACCTATGTGGACCAGGTCCCGGAGGATTTGCGACGTCACCTGACCGGCGCCCGTCAGGCAGGTCGGCAGGCGCTGGAGGCCCACGTCCGGCACCTGCTCCTGACGCACCTGCAGCCGGGCACGGACACCTCGGCCGCGCGGGCCGCCGCCGGGGCCGAATACGACGGTGAGATCGGCATCGCCACGTCCGGTCTCGTCTTCGACCTGTCGTGAGCCGAGGTCTCAGGGGGCGAAGAACGTTCACCGCACAGGCGCAATCACAGTAGTCGATCGCCTGGTGATGGACCGTATCCCTGATCGATCTCTGCTGTATCATGATTGACTTATATAAGTACTGGCTGAAATTATGGCCCGCGCACGCACTCGACGTGCTCGGCGGCGCTGGACGCTGAAGTCGCGCGCGCCCGGCGCGAGCGCCGTCACCCGCTTGAGGAGATCCGTCCGATGAGGGACGAACAGGCTCGAACGACGAGAAGAAGGACCAATGATCGACATCGTCAACCAGGTGAACGCCACCCGGCGGGAGACCGGCAACCGGCCGGTCGCCGTCGGCGAGGGACGCTCACTGCTGCTCAAGGACAACGCCAGGGGGGAGATCCTGCGCCGTGAGAAGCCCCATCTGATCAAAGTGACCCGGATGTCGGGGAAGGGCATGCCCACCGAGGTCGAAGCGGGTCTGGCGCCCGGCGGTGACGGCGGCGGGACCGTCCTGGAACTGGAGCACGCCGCACCCCAGGCTGCTCGGGGCACCGGCGACGACGGCCTCGCCGCGGCCGTCGCCTTCGCCGTGCAGCACTTCGCCCCCGAGTCCGGCAGGGACGGCGACAGATGACCCGCCGCTCGGTGGGTCGTCCCGTTCTCAGAGGAGTGGGCCGGACGGCCGACAACCCCACCACCACAGCGGTCAGCAGGGCGACGCGGACGCTGCTGACGTGCGGCACCGTCGCCGGACCGTTCTACATCATCGTGGTCCTGCTGCAGATGCTCACCAGGGACGGATTCGACATCAGCCGGTACCCGGCCAGCATGCTGAGCAACGGCGACCAAGGATGGATGCAGATCGCCAATTTCACGGTCAGCGGCCTGCTGTTCGTGGCCGGAGCGGTCGGCCTGCACCGGGCTCGTGGCCCGGCGGGCTGGGACGGCGCCTGGGGGCCGCGACTGGTCGGCGTCTTCGGCGCCGGGATGATCGCCGCTGCCTGCTTCTCCGCCGACCCTGCCGACGGCTTCCCGCCCGGGACGCCCGTCGGCCCGCCCACCAGCATGAGCACGGAGGCGATGCTGCACCTCCTCGTCTCCGGGATCGCCTTTCTCGCGCTGATCGCCGCGTGTTTCGCGTTCGGACGGCGGTTCGCGGCGGCCGGCCGTCGCGGCTGGGCCGTCCTGAGCATGGTGACCGGCGGGCTCTTCGTGGCGGCCTGGATCTCGATCTTCGCGGCGCAGGGCTCCAGGGCGGCCAATGTCGCCTTCGCGCTGGCCATCGCGCTCACCATGGCATGGGCGTCGATCCTGGCCGCGTACCGGCTGGCTTCGACCCGGCGTCGCGGCGTCACCCTGACCGTGGTCTGAGCGGGCATCGTGACCTCATGACGTGATCACGGCGGGGTTCCCCTCGCTCCAGACGCTGGTGATCCTGCGGTGGGCGAACCGCCAGCCGTCCGGGGTGCGGCGCAGCCGGTCGTCGTAGCGACCCCCGGCAAGGAACTTGTCGCCATCGGGCAGGCCGAGGCGGACATGCTGGGCCTGGTAGTAGCACGTGTGCTCGGCCTCGTCGCCGTGCACTGTGGCGACATGGTTGCCGTTCAGGTGATGGGTGGCGTCGAATCGCTCCACGCCGGTCCGGATCCTGGCGGTGATCGCCTCAGGCCCGTGGAGCCGTTCGCCCGAACCGCTGTACTCCCAGCAGGCGTCGTCGGTGAACAGCGCGCCCAGGGTCTTCCAGTCCCTGGTGTCCAGGGCCGTCGCGTAGGCGATGACGGCGTCCACGATCGCGGTGCGGTCTGCCAGTTCCTGCAACATGGGGGCCACCTTCCGGTTTGGTGCACGATTTGATACGGAGTACATGATTGGTGACTGTCGAGACCGGCGGAAGAAGGCACTTTCATGTCCCAGAGTCACATCGATGTGTCAGCCCTGGCCCGCGAGGCGTGCCCGGTCTCGGAGGTCCTCGATCACGTCTCCGGGAAGTGGAGCATCGGCATCCTGGTAGCCGCTGCGCAGGGTCCGGTCCGTTTCACGGAGCTGGAACGCTCGATCACCGGGATCAGCAGGCGCATGCTCACGCTCAAGCTGCGCAAGCTGGAGCGGGACGGCCTGCTCGTCCGCACCGTCCATCCCGTCGTTCCGCCCAAGGTCGAGTACACGCTGACGGAGATGGCCCGGGAACTCCACAAGTCGCTGCTGGAGCTCACCGACTGGGCCAAGCGACACGGCGCCGCCGTCGCCGCCGCCCAGGCCGCCTACGATCACGAACACAAGGGCTGACGGCAGCCATCGCCCAGAAGACTCCGTGCCCTTGACGGTCAGACGGCCCTCGCTGCGGAGCGGCTCGACCAGCTTGGCGACGCCGAGGCTGCGCAGGAATCATCAGCCCCACACCCGGCTTCGCGCCTATGATCACGCGGATGAGCGACATCAGCGGCCCCCCGATCGCCCGAGTGGACGTGGTGCGCGACGTTCACCACGGCGTCACGCTCGACGATGCCTACCGGTGGATGGAGGCGGACGGCGAGGAGTTCCACCGCTGGCTCGACGGCCAGGCCCGCCATGCCCGCGAGCAGCTGGACACCCTGCCCCGCCGGGAGGAGCTGCTGACCCGGATCCGCGAGCTGGGCGGCGCGCTCCCGCAGTACTCGACCTTCACGCCGGCGGGCGACAGGATCTTCCACCTGGCGCGCGAACCGGGCGCCGGCGTACTCGTGCTGATGGTGCGTGAGCCCGACGGAACGAGCAGAGTCCTGTTCGACCCGGACACCCTGCCCGGCGAGGGGCACCACGCCATCGCCTGGTACGTGCCCTCTCCCGACGGTCGCCACGTCGCCTGCGCCGTCTTCCCGTCCGGGTCGGAGGAGAGCACGATCCAGGTCATCGACGTCGGCTCCGGTGCCGTCCTGGAGACGATCCCGCCCACGGCGCGCTTCGCCTTCCTGAGCTGGCTGGAGGACGGCCGGTCGTTCGTCTACCACCGCTTCGTGGCTCCTGCGGCGGGCGCTCCGCCCGAGGAGCGCCGCCTGGACAGCCGTTCCTTCCTGCACCGGCTGGGCGCCGACCCGGCGCGGGACGAGGTGGTGCTGGCGCGCGGGCTCAACCCCCACGTCGAGCTGACCCCGCAGGATCGGCCCTTCCTCGTGGTGCCGCCGCGTGGCGAGTGGATGCTGGCAATCGTCTCCCGCGGCGCACTCGGCCCCTGGACCCGCGAGCAGTTGAGCGATTGCGCGCTGTACGTGGCGCCACGAGCCGCGCTCGCCGATCCGGCCACCTGCCCCTGGCGGAAGGTGGCGGACGTGGCGGACGGTGTCACCGCCTTCGCCGCCAGTCACGACACCCTCTATCTGGTCTCCCATCGGGACGCGCCCCGCTCCCACGTGCTGGCCGTTCCGTTCGCCGCACCCGATCTGTCGCGAGCCCGGGTGGTGGTGCCCGCGGGTGAGCGCGTGGTGGAGGCGGTGCGGGTCGTCGGCGACCGGCTGCTGGTGCGCGATCTCGACGGCGGCGTCCATCGGGTACGGCATGTGCCCCTGTCCGGCGGCGCGCCCGCCGACCTCCCGCTGCCGGGGGAGGTCGCCGTCTGGGAGTTGACCACCCACCCGGAACGGCCCGAGGCCCTGCTGCTGGCGGCCGGTTGGACGGACGCCCCGCGGCTCTACCGCTACGACGGCGAAACCCTCCAGGACACCGGGCTGGCGCCCCGCTCACCGGTCGACTTCGGCGACGTGCACGCCCGCACCCTGCATGTGCCCGCGAGGGACGGAACACAGATCCCGCTCACCGTCATCCACCACAAGGACGTCGTGCTGGACGGCGACAACCCGGTCCTGCTCACCGGCTACGGCTCCCATGGCATGTCCGAGCTGCCGGAGTTCCGTCCGGAGATGCTCGCCTGGTACGAGCGCGGCGGCGTCTACGCCGTCGCACACCTGCGCGGTGGCGGGGCCTATGGCCGGGAGTGGCACGAAGCCGGGCGTGGCCCGCGCAAGGAGGCCACCATCACCGACTTCATCGACTGCGCCGAGCACCTCATCGCCCTGGGCTACACCCGGCAGGGACGGCTGGCGGGCGAGGGCGTCAGCGCCGGCGGCATCCCCACCGGGGGCGCGCTGGTGCGCCGGCCGGAGCTGTGGGCCGCCATGGTGATGCAGGTGCCGACGGTCAACGCCACCCGGATCGAGTTCAGCGAGAACGGGCCGATCAACGTGCCGGAGTTCGGCAGCGTCACCACCGAGGACGGCCTGCGCGGTCTGCTGATCGCCGATGCCTACCTGCGGATCCAGGACGGCGTGCCGTACCCGGCGGTGCTGCTGACCACCGGACGGCGCGACGCGCGGGTGCCGCCGTGGCAGCCGGCGAAGCTGGCCGCCCGCCTGCAGGCGGCCGGCGCCTCCGGCCGGCCGGTGCTGCTGCGTGTGGAGGAGCACGGCGGTCACGGCGCCGGCTCGACCCGGGAGCAGGAACATGCCCTGCTCGCCGATGTGCTGGCCTTCCTGCTGCACGCGTTCGAGGCGTCACGATGAGGACGACCGAGCAGTGGGCCCCGTGCCGTCGCCCGAGTACCACGTGCCCGCCCCCGCGCAGACCTTGAGCTGCTGAGGGCTTGGGCCAACCAAACGAGGAGCCGGGCGAGGGGATAGCTTTAGGTGTCCGTACGACTACTAATGGTGATAACTCTGGAGTGATCAACAAACAGCAGATCGCGAGCGCCCTGAGCGCCGCGCCGCCGGTCGTCCTGTCCTCCAGCGCCAGCTCCAGGGCCGGCGCCACCACCACCGCCCCGCCCGCCGAGCAGTGGAGCGACCGCTGGCAGCTGCCCGGCGGCACGGCCTGGGTGTACTACGGCGAGCGGAACCAGACCCTGACCCGGCCGGTGCTCCTGGCCGACGGCTTCGGGGCCGGGGCCACCGACATCGACGAGCTCTACGACGGCCTGGAGCGGCGCGCCTTCCCGCTGATCAGCGAGCTGCGCCGGCGCGACCGCGACGTCGTCGTCATCGGCTACGACGACCGCGGCGCCTCCATCCTCGACAACGCGGAGACCGTCACCGCGGCGATCCACCGCGCCGCCGCCGAGCGGGTCGGCGACAACCGCCTGCTGGCCGGTGGGTTCAGCATGGGCGGCCTGGTCACCCGCTACGCCCTGGCCCGGATGGAGACGCAGCACGTCGACCACCAGGTCGGCGTGTACTTCTCCTGGGACACCCCGCACCGCGGCGCCTACGTGCCCATCTCGCTGCAGGCGTTCGCGCACCACAGCAAGGCCTACGACCCGCGCTTCTCCGACCTGTTCAACAGCCCCGCCGCCCGCCAGCTGCTGGCCTGGCACCTGCCTGACCCCAATGGCGTGCCCGGCGTCGACCCGCTGCGCACCCAGTTCCTGCGCGAACTGGAGTCCGTCGGTGGATGGCCGCGCATCCCGCGTCTGCTCGCCGTGGCCGACGGTGCGGGCAACGGCGCAGGCAACGGCACCGGCGCCGGCGAGAGCGCGCTGCTCGGCACCGGCGACCTCATCTCCGGCACCGATCTGCGCACCCAGCCCAAGGCGCCCGAGACCCTGGCCGCCAGGCTTCGCCTGCTGACGCCCGACGTCATCGAGGTCCAGGCGCCGGGGGTCCCGTGCGTGGACGGCGCGCCCGGCGGCATCCTGGACGGGTTCAAGATCCTCGCCGACGCGCTCAACGCCATCGCCGAAGCCACCGGTCTCGGCCTGGACGTCGACAATCCGATCGCCGGCCACTGCTTCGTCCCCTCCATCAGCGCCGTCTCCGTGCGGGACGTCACCGACGCCCACCTGTACACCGACATCGACGCGCTGTCGCCGGACGAGAGCGACTTCGACGACTTCCTCTGCGCCAACGACAACCACGGCCACACCGAGATCACGGAAGAGGGCGCCACCTGGCTCCTGGACCGCCTGCCCGACTAGAACGCGCCACCGATCCCACAGCAGCCCGGCATCCTCGATGTCGCGAATGGATCAGAGCGAAGCGGCCCCGTGATCACCAATGGGATCACGGGGCCGCTTCTCATCATGTCCCGAGGGGGAACGGTGTCTGCTTCCCGCGTGAGCGGGCTGCGTCCACCGGTCCGCTGAGTGGACCGAAGATTGCCCGCCGCCGCGCCCCGCCAAGAATATGGATGCTGTACAGGGCCGATCGCGGTCGGTGACGGCCCGAAGGTCGCGTGACACCTATGTCCGGCGGCGGCGATCAGGCCGCTGACGAAGGGACGGCCACGATGAACAACCGATCGGCGAGGGCCCTGTCCCGAGCCCTGATCGCAGCGGTGGTGGCGGCTGCTGTGATGACGGCGCCGGGCCTGACCGGCGCGAGCAGCGCCTCGGCCGCGGCCGGCCCGACATGCGGGAGCTGGATCTCCAGTCTCGTCTTCCCCGGCCTGTCGGCCCGAGCCTGTATCTGGGGCACCGGTGCCCCCTGGAAGCAGGCCCAGACGGAGGTCTTCAACGGCACGGGCTTCTCGGTGGAGGTCGAGAACCTCACCGCCCGCCTGGAGGGCCTTCCCGCGGACGCCCGTTGCGTCCACATCAGCCTCCAGAACGGGCAGACGGCGTTCTGCGGCACCCGTAGCGTGCCCGACAACAATCCCTTCCAGTTCGACCGGGCCCTGGGCACCGCCCAGGTCACGGACCTGATCAGGCGGGAGCAGTTCTCCTTCGATTCCCCCTTCGTGGGGTGAGCGGCGGCCGGGGCGGGAGAGGTCATCAGGTGATGGGCACGTCGTGCATCGGGGTGAACCCGAACAGGTTCACGTCCACGCTGGTCACGTCGGCGGGTGGGGCGGTCATGAGCACGAACATCCGGATCTGCTCGCCCGCTCCCAGCGACTTCAGCACCGTGCTGGAGCAGACGCAGTGCCGGGGCACGTCGAGGCGGCCGGGCGTGGTCAGCGGGAGGTAGCGGGTACGAGCCGCGTCGGTCAGCGCGAGCCAGAAGAAGTCGAGCTTGTACCCGTAGATGCCGGCCTGCTGGTCGACGTCGGGGTCCCAGGCTCCCCTCTCCAAGGAGACCCTGTCGCCGCCGCCGGCGTGTCGGAAGGTCACGGTGGCGATGAGGGTCCTGTCGTTGATGCGTCTCAGTTCCCGCAGGTCGGCTTTGAGGCCGGTCAGCTCGCGCAGGCCGGTGGCCGTCGGAACCGCCGTGGTGGCCGTCGTGGTCGCCGTGACGGACGGCGTCGGAACGGGGGTGCGCGGCGCGCCGGCCGGCTTGGGCAGCCGCTGGAAGGTCACCTCGACCCGCCGGTTGCGGGCGCGGGCGGCATCGGAGGTGGCCGGCACGGCGGGCTCCGTCTCGCCCTTGCCCTCCACCTGCAAGGGGACCGGGCCGACGAGGCCGGTCAGTGCCTTCTGCACGGCCTTGGCCCGTCTCAGGGACAGGTCCATGTTGTAGGTGTCGTCGCCGACGTCGTCGGTGTGCCCGACGACCCGCACGGCGCCCTGGGCCTCGGTGCGGACGCGCTCCGCGACGCGCTGCAGTGTCTGCTTGGCGCGGCTGGTGAGGGCGGCCTTGTCGAAGGCGAACAGGACGTCGGTGTTGAGCGCCAGCTCGACCTGCTGGTCCGACTCGGTCACCGAGGTCGTGGTGGCGTCGGAGCGGGTGGCGAGCGGGACGGTGAGCGGGAAGGCGGCGGCGATGGCGGCGGCGTCCGGTTCGCCGTCCAGCCGGGGGCCGGTGCCGGCGGGGCTGATCGGCAGGGGCGCGGTCAGTCCGGCGCTGTCGAATCCGACGGCCAGGCTGGTGGTCTCCGGCGGCACCTGGTAGGTGGCCCACATCAGCGCGGGGCTGCCGGGCGTGGCCTTGGCGAGCGGCCCGGAGTAGCTGCACAGGCAGCGGGCCCGGACCTCGGCGTCGTCCTTCTTCATCGGGTAGTAGACGGAGAAGCGCGGGTCGTCCAGGAGGAAGAAGCCGGAGGCGGCCTGAATGTAGTCGTAGGGGGTGCCGCCGGCCAGCTGGCCGGCGTGGAAGCCTTCGAGCCGGACCTCGCCCTGGTCGGCGCTGATCCTGAACCGCGCGGTGACGGCGTTGGGGGCGCTGCGTTCCAGCCCGATCACGTCGATGCGGGCCGTGGCCACGCCGTCGGTGTGGCCGTCGCCGTACAGCGTGGCCAGGGGCGGAGCGTCGGCGGGCGGCGTGCCCCCGTTGGCGGTGGCTGCGGAGGGGCTGGCGGACGGCGCGACGGACGGCGCGGCGGACGGCGGTCGTGTGGTGGCCGCCGGTGCCGACGGGACGGAGCAGCCACCGAGTAAGAGCAGTGCCGCGATCAGAATCCGGCCGCTCGCTGAAAGCCTGCCAAAGTTCATGATCCGCCATTAAATCAGCATCGATTCGCCGCGTTCGACGCACTCTCGGCGGCGAGCAGCGCCGCGCGCAGCCGTTCGTACGTCGGGGCCAGCCGGCGCAGCCCGGCCGCCAGCGCCGCGTCGTCGCCCGCCACGAGCGGGCCCTGCAACCCGCCGACGATGCGGGCCTGCTCGGCGGCGACGGCCGCGCCCGCGTCGAGGCGGAGGGACGACAGGCAGGCCGCCAGGTCGTTGAGGCGGCGGGCGCCCACCCGCACCGCGAACGCCTGCCACAGCATCCTGATCTCGGGATCCAGCCCTTCCTCCACCAGTTCGGCCGTGCGCTCGGCGGCCTCGGCCAGCCCCAGCGTGCCGGGCGGGACCCGCACATCCGTACGGCCCGCCAGCCAGGCCAGTCCGGCGGGCAGCGAGCGCCGCAGCGCCTCCTGCCGGCCGACCTGCTGGCGGCGGGTGAAGCCGTGCCGCATCAGGAACGGCCGCTCCAGATAGGGGATCAGCTCTCCGCGCCACGCCTCGGCGAAGGCGCCGACCGGCAGGGTGGCGTACGGGTAGCCCTGCGGGTCGTGCACCAGCACGGTGTCGCCGACCACCTCCAGCACCACCAGGTAGTGGTCGGCGCCGACCGCTTCACCCGACCCGGGCTGGTAGGCCAGCAGGCCGAGCTCAAGCGGGCCGGCCAGCACCGGGCCGTCCTCGCAGGCGCGGCGCAGCCGGTCGAGCGCCGCCGCCGCCGTCCCGCCGTCGGCGCGCTCGCACTCCCAGCCGAGCAGGCCGAGCGCGGCGTCGATCCCGATCCCGGGGTCCCAGCCGAACGCGTCGAACAGCGGCAGCCGGCCGCCGATGAGCTGCATCCCGTACGGGGAGCCCGTCAGGACCTCGATCACGGCCGGAGGCGGCGCCTGGCCGCCCAGGACCATCGCGAGGGAGTTGGCGTAGCAGTACGGCCCGGAGCCGACATAGGTGACCGACATGCTCCGCACCGTGCCGCCTGACACGGTGTCAGGGTCAAGTCCGTCGTCGTCACGGCTCCAGGTGGGTGAGGTCGAGCCGACCCAGCCGATCGGGGTCGGACAGGATGTCGATCGTGGCGATCCTGCCGTCGGAGACGGTGAAGCTCATGACCGAGATCAGCTCGTCGTCGATGGTGTTGACCAGACCGGCCAGGCCGTTGACGAGCGCCGGGCGGGTGGTGGCGCTCGTGGCCATGCGCTGGAAGGTGGCGAGCTGTCCGGCCACGGCCGCGGCGCCCCTGATGACCCGCATGCCGCCGGTGAGCGTCCCGCCGTCGGCGCGCAGCGTCACCTCGGGGTGGAGGACGGACACCAGCGCGGCGAGGTCGCCGTCGCGGGCGGCGGCGAGGAAGGCGTCCACCACCCGGCGCTGACTGCCCGGATCGGGGCCGGGGTTCGGGGTCGCGCCGCGGACCCGCAGGCGCGCCCGGCTGGCGAGCTTCTTGGCCGCCGTGGGAGTGCGGTCCACGACGGGCGCGATCTGCTCGAACGGCATCCCGAACATGTCATGGAGCACGAACGCCAGCCGTTCGGCGGGGGTCAGGGACTCCAGCACGACCAGGAGCGCCAGTCCCACCGAGTCGGCCAGCAGCACTTCCTGCTCCGGGTCGGCGGCGTCCGCGCGGCTGATCACCGGATCGGGCAGGCGTTCCTCCAGCGACTCCTCACGTCGGGACCTGCGGGCGCGGAGCATGTCCAGGCACACCCGGCCGACCACGGTGGTCAGCCAGCCGCCGAGGTTGTCGATGTCGCCCGCGTCCGAACGCGCCAGCCGCAGCCATGCCTCCTGGACCGCGTCCTCGGCCTCGCTCAGCGAGCCGAGCATGTGGTAGGCGACCGCCTTCAGGTGCGGGCGGTGCCCCTGGAACCGGTCGGCAAGGAAGTCCTGGGATGTCACGGTCGCGTTCCTCTCTTGTCAGCCACGTCAGAGCGCTGACGCACCGAACCGGTGAAAGGTGACCGGGCACGCGTCCGGTCACCTTTCCCGCGGACCGTCCGTCATGCCGGCGACCGACACTCACTCACGAAGGGTTGCCGACGATGAGCAGGACGAATGTCCACGGAACGGTCGCGGACGGCTTCGAGCAGGTGCGCGAGGAGTTCGCCGCGGTGGTGGCCGGGCAGGACGGCCAGGCGGGCGCGCAACTGGCGGCCTATGTGCACGGCCGTCAGGTGGTGGACCTGTGGGCCGGGGACGAGGTGGGCGGCGACACCCTGACCGGGGTCTACTCCTCCACGAAGGGCGCCGCGACGCTGGTGACGGCGCTGCTGGCGCAGGGCGGGGTCCTCGATCTGGACGAGCCGGTGGCCCGGCGATGGCCGGAGTTCGCCGCCGCCGGCAAGGACGGGATCACGCTGCGGGACGTGCTGACCCACCGCTCCGGTGTCATCAGCGTCGACGGCGGACTGTCGGCCGCCGAGCTGGCCGACGACGCGGTGATCGCGCGCCGGCTGGCCGGGCAGCGGCCGTACTGGAAGCCGGGCTCGGCCTACGGCTACGGCGGGTTCGTCTCGTTCGCCATGGTGAGCGAGGTGATCCGGCGGGTCACCGGCCAGTCGCTGCAGCAGGTCTACGACGAGCGCGTCCGCGCCCCTTACGGGCTGGACCTCTACCTGGGGCTGCCCGAGGCCGAGGAGCGCCGCTTCCGGCCGATCCGGTGGTGGACCGCCACGCCGGAGCAGGAGGCCGCGTCCTGCAGGGCCTCGGCGCCGCGATCGTCGCCCCGGCCGCGCTGTCGCTGCTCGCCGACACCTTCCCCGCCGGGCCCCGGCGCAACAAGGCGCTCGGCGTGTACGGCGCCATGGGCGGCCTGGGCTCGGTCGCCGGGCTGCTCCTGGGCGGTGCGCTGACCGAGTACCTGGGCTGGCGCTGGATCATGTTCGTCAACCTCCCCATCGCGCTGCTGGTCCTGGCCGGCACGTTCGCCCTGGTGCCCGGCACCCGTGAGCGCGGCGGGCTCGACCTGCCCGGCGCGCTCACGGCGACCCTGGCCCTCGGCTCGCTGGTCTACGCGATCAACCGGGCCGGGTCCCACGGCGTCGGCGACGGGCTCACCCTGGCCTTCGGCGTGGTGGCCGTGGCGCTGCTCGTCGCGTTCGTGGTCGTCCAGCGCGGCGCGCGCAGCCCGATGTTGTTGCCGTCAGGCGTGCTCGCCGACCGGGGACGGCTCGGCGCCGACCTGGTCATGCTGCTCATGGGCGCCGGGCAGCTGGCCACCTTCTACTTCCTCACCCTCTACATGCAGACGATCAAGCAGTACTCCCCGATGATCACCGGCCTGGCCTATCTCCCGTTCGCCGTCGCCGTCGCCGTCGCCGTCGCCGTCGGCATCGGCATCGGGTCCGGGCTCGCCGGGCCGGCGTTGCAGGCGCGTACCTCCACGCGGACCGTCCTGGTGACCGGCATGGCGGTGGCCGCCGCGGCGACGGGCTGGTTCGGTCTCCTCGCCCCGGACCAGAACCCCCTGTTCGTGCTGCTGCCGGCCCAGCTCGCCGGGGGCGTCGGCCTGGGCATCGGCTTCGTCGGCGCCACCATCGGCGGCGTCCAGGGCGTCGTCCTGGCCGCTGTCCTGCTCCTGCGGCCGCGGCCCGCCGGCCGGAGCGCCGAGCCTGTCGGCAGCACGCCTGCCTGACCGCCATCGACCCGCCGGTCACGTTCGGCCCGCGGGATCCGTCATGGCGGCGGAACACCGTTGAACCAGAAAGGAACTCCAGCACCATGACCAGCACCGAGCAGCAGCACCGCCAGTCGCGCCTGTCCAACCCGGCCGTGCTCGTCCCCGAGCTGAAGGAGATCGCCGGAGCCCTGTTCAGGGCGACCGGGAACGGCTCCGTCCCGGAGGTCACCATCAGCCTGCTCCAGCTGCGCGCCGGGCAGATCGTCGGCAACACGTACCTGACGGTCCTGCACACCGGCAGCCTCCGCAAGGCGGGGGAGACGGAGGAGCGCATCACCGCCGTGGCGTCCTGGCCGGACGCCCCCTACTTCACCGAGGCCGAGCGCGTCGCGCTCGCCCTGGTGGAGGCCGTCCTCACCGCGAACCCGGCCGGCGAGCGCGTCCCCGACGAGCTGTACGAGCGGGCGCGCGAGCACTACGACGAGAAGGCGCTCGCCACGCTCATCATGGCCATCGGCCAGGTCGGCTTCTTCACCCCCCTGGCCCTCATCGGCAAGCCGCTGGCCGGCGTGTCGCCGACGGAGCAGTGGAGGCGGTAGCCGGCGGACCCGCTCAGGGTGAGGACGCGGTGCCCGCGCCTCGCCCTGAGCGCTTTCAGTGCTCGGACGCCTACCCGCCGAGCGTGACCAGTTCGACGTCCTCCAGGTATTCGGGGTCGGCGAGCAGGTCGATGTGGGTGATCCGGCCGTTCGCGACGGTGAAGGCGAAGACCACCCGCGGCCGTCCGCCCGGCGCCCACACCAGGCCGGGTGCCCCGTCGATGAGCGCGAGCTCGGCGGCCCGAGCCCGGCCGGCGAAGGTCTCGGCCACGCCGTCCGCCCCTCGTACCAGCCTGGACGCGCCGGAGAGCACGGCGGTGCGGTCCGCGCTGATCTCCACGTCGGGGTCGAGCAGCGCGAGCAGGGCCGCGAAGTCACCGTCACGGGACGCGGCCCGGAAAGCGGCGACGATCTCCCGCTGCCTGACGGAGCCGGTCCCTGCTCCCGGGGCCGACGGGTGCTGCACGCGCCGGCGGGCGCGGCTGGCCAGTTGCCGGGCCGCGGCCGGCGAACGGTTCACGATCAACGCGATCTCGCCGAACGGCACGGCGAACATGTCGTGCAGGACGAACGCGATTCGTTCCGCCGGCGCGAGCATGTCGAGCACCACCAGCAGAGCCAGGCCCACCGAGTCGGCGACGACCACCTCGTGCTCCGGATCGTCCGCCTCGCGAAGGCCGGCCACCGGGGCCGGGCCGGAGACGCGCAGCGGCTCCTCGCGGCGCGTCCGGCGATCGCGCAGCATGCTCAGCGCCACCCGTGCGACGATCGTGGTGAGCCAGCCCGGCACGTTACGCACGTCCTCCGCGCCGGCGCGGCTGAGCCGCAGCCAGGCCTCCTGCAGGGCGTCGTCGGCCTCGCTCGCCGAGCCGAGCAGCCGGTAGGCCACCGCCCACAGATGGTCGCGATGCTGCTGGAACCAACCGGCCAGCAGGTCCTTCTCCTCCATGACGCCGTCCCTCTCGTGCTGTCTGCAACAGATGACGGAAACGACCGCACAGATGTGACGGCGGCGCGCTGTCACAACCTCCCCTCGCGGCGCGTCATCAGGGCGGAAGTCCAGCCGATACAGCGGAGAAACACATGCAGACACGGATGAAGAATCCCGCCGCCGTCCTGCCGGCGGCGATGGCGCCCGTCCAGGAGCTCTTCAAGGCCGCCCGTACGGGCGGCGTGCCGGAGACCACGCTGGGGCTGGTGCACCTGCGCGCCAGCCAGATCAACGGTTGCGGCCCCTGCGTGGAGTCGGGGGTCCGCAGCGCCAGGAAGAGCGGCGAGAGCGACGAGCGGACGGGGCTGGTCGTCGCCTGGCGGGAGACGCCGTACTTCACCGACGCCGAACGGGCCGCGCTGGCCCTCACCGAGGCCGCCACCCGGCTCGCCGACCGCAGCGACCCGGTCCCCGACGACATCTGGGACGAGGCGGCCCGGCACTACGACGAGGCGGGACTGGCCGCGATCATCCTGATGGTCGCGGTCACGAACCTGTCGAACCGGCTCAACGTCACCACCCGGCAGCTCGCCGGCCAGAAGTGGGGCTGAGTCGCATGGCGCACACGACGGAGGGCTCATGACCTTACGCACCTGGCCGCGACGGCTCGCCACGGTCCTCTACTGGTATCTGGCCGCGTCGTTCTTCGTCGGCTTCGTCACCAAGTTCTGGCCCGGGCCGACCTTCTTCGGCCCGGCCTACGCGGAGAAGTTCGTGGACTGGGGCTGGCCGCCGTGGATGCGGTTCGTGGTCGGCGCGCTGGAGCTCGTCTTCGGGCTGACGATGCTCGTCCCGCGGCGGCGGGTCAGGTTCATCGGGGCGGCGGGGCTGGTGTTCGTGCTGATCGGCGCGGTGACGACCCACCTCATCGACGTCGCCCCCCTGTACGAGGAGGTGTCGGCGCCGCTGCACCTGATCATCATGATCGGCGTGGCGCTGGCGAACTGGCCGGCGGACTGGCGGGACCTTCTCCACCCTCTCGACGACCGGAGCGTCCGCGCGGAGCCGAGCCCGTCGGTGGGACGCGCGTCGGCCGTTCGGTAGAGAAACCGGCCTGGCCGTGATCAAGCACGTGATCACGGCCAGGCCGGGCAAGCCTGCCGTGCACAACACCGTGGCCCGGGCGTCCGCATGTCCTTCGGCGGATGCCCGAGCCACGGCGCCGTCCTCAGCTCGTCACAGGTGCGGCGCCTGCGTCGCGGGAGGGCTGGAGGTCGACGACGACCTCGTAGATGCTGGGCCGCGCGGTGATGTGCAGGCCGGGGTCATTGAGCAGCCGCTGCGCGCTCTCCTGCCATTCGGGTCTGCCCAGCGCCTCTTCGAGCTGCCGCCCGCTCTCCCAGTGGGCCACGTTGACGAACCGCAGCTCGGCGTCGTCGATCATCGATCGGTGCAGCCGCGCCCCGACGAATCCCGGCTGCCGCGCCATGATTTCGGCGTTCTCCCTCCACAGCGGCAGGAACGTCTCCGACTCCGCCACCGGGACGGTGAAGGCGTTGATCATGGTGATCGGCTCGTCGACCGGCGTTTCGGTACGGGTGATCGGAACTTCGTTCATGATTTCTCCCTGGTGATCGGTGATGAGAGGGTCAGTTCGCCATGCCGATGACCTGCTCGACCGTTTCCGGCCGGTCGAGCACCGCGAGCATGGCGTGGGCCACGTCGGCGCGTGAGACGTACCGGCCGCCCGGCACGTTCTGTGCCACCGCCGTCCGGTAGGCGCCGGTCACCGGCTTGTCGGTCAGCTGCACCGGCCGGAGCACCGTCCAGTCCAGGCCGCTGTCGCGCACGGCGTCCTCCATGACGGCCAGGTCGAGGTACTGCGGACGTAGCACGGCCTTGACGATCGGATACACCACGTAGCGCAGGAACGGCCCGTCGCCGGGGTCGTGCCGGGGCGGGTTGGGCCGGCCGGGGGAGGGGGTGGTGCCGACCGGGGCGGCGCTCACCACCACCAGCCGGCGGGTCCCGGCGGCCTGCATCGCCGCGATGATCGCCTTGGTGCCCCTGGAGGCCACCCCGGCCGCGGCGTTGTTCGGCGGGCCGAGCGCCGACAGAACGGCATCGGCTCCCTCGACGGCGGGCAGCAGCGTCGTGACGTCGGCCGTGGCCAGGTCGGCGGCACGCACGACGCGGACCGGCTTCCCGTCCAGCTTGGCCGGACTCCGCACGACGGCCGTGACGTCGTGCCCCTCGGCCAGAGCCTGGTCGAGCAGTTGCCGGCCGACGCCGCCACTGGCGCCGAAGACGGTGAGTTTCATGGACGAATCCCTCCGGGTTTGTGGAAAGGGGTTGCTGAGGCAGACGATCCCTGCGCGTGGGCGGCGGCCGGCGGGACCGCCTCGAAGACGCCCCAGTCGCTGACATATATGGACACCCACTTGCTCGCGTTCTGTCTTCGCCTGTACGACGAGGCGGGCACGGCGAAGGTGACGACTCCCGGGAGCGACGCTCCGCGAGCTGCCGGCGGCCGAGCCCGTTCCGCCGCCTCCATGACCCGGCGCGCGGCGGAAATGTGACAGCGGGAATGATCACATCTCTCGGGGCCTCCGGAGTCACGGCCGGCCGGTGCCGCTGATCCTGGGCCGTCCGCCGCCACCCTGGCCACGCCGGATCAGCCGGACCATGGCGGGAGATCTCCAGGACGGCGGCCGGAAGTAAGTGCATCAACGCCGGATGCCTGTGTGGTCCGCCGCGCATGGCGCGCTGCGGCCGGGCGCGGGCGAATCCAGCCGTGACAGCGTTGAGATCTTCATTCGCGAAGATCTCCCCAGCCTCCGTTCCGGACGGCACGGAATCGAGCGGGGAGCGCGTGAGCATGGGGCGATGGAGGATCGGGCTGGTTCTCATGCTGACAGCATCGGTCTCGCTCGTCGGCCCGCATGCCGAGGGCGTCACCCGTCCCGGTCCGGTGGCGGCGCTGAAGCGGCAGCTCAACGGTCACGGCGGGGTGCGGCAGAACTCGGTGTATCGCAGCGTCTGGGGGCGGAAAAGGGAACACGTCACCAGCCGATCGAAGAGCCTCTACGAGTTCGGTGGCGGCGGGATCGTGGCCGTCGACTTCCGCTACTCGATGTTCCCATCCGGCGACTCCCGGAGCATTATCTTCCCCGACCGCGCCTACGGCTGGGAACGCGACCGTTCCGACCATCTGCCGGCGGGCAAGTCCTGGCTTCTGGAGACCAAGAAGTACGACCTGGAACTGGCGTGCGGGCAGATCAGGCTGAGCGATCCCGCCACCCTCCAGCACGTGCTGGCGACCACGACGGTCAAGCGGCCCGCCGGCGTCTACGACGGCACGCGCACCACCCTCCACGAAGGCAGTATCACCATGGGGGAGCTGTACAAGCTGAATCCGCGCCTGCGGGTGAACGACTACCTCGACAAGCCCACAGGACTGTACGCAAGCTATGCCAAGCTGCCCGTGAAGTGGCGGCTGTGGCTGGGCGCGGATCAGCTCGTACGCAGGTGCCAGACGCGGTACGACGAGCCCGACTCGCCCTGGAACGCCGAAGACCGCCGGGTCATGACCGCCGACGTGCGGTTCTCCGGCTGGGGCGACGCGATCGACATCAAGCCGCCGCCTGCCGAACTCGTGGCGACGCGCGACGAACTGGTCTTCGCGGACGACGACTGAGAGCCGGCTGACACCTACGAAGGGCCCTCGATCCCTGGCACGGGTCCTACACGCACCGGCCGTCCACTTCTGCGAGTACGCCTGTAGCGCACCTGGTTGAACACGTTCGCGCCGTACCTGGCCGACATGGATGGCCGGCGGGTCTCTACGCTGTCCCTGTTCAGGCCGCTGAGTACACGGGAGCCCGCGATCCTCACCGGAGCCGGGTGCGCAGACATCCGATCTGCCCAAGATGTCAAGCTGTACTGAGTGCCTGCGTCCCTCGATCACGAGAGTGGCTCCGTCACGCCGAAATCCTCTCACGATGATCCCCAAGCACCGCGATGATGTGCTGATGTTCCCGGAGACCGCCTATCACGACGCGCTCGGAGACTATTTCGCCGAGCACGCCGGCATCAGCCCGTACAACGCCTACACCGATCGGCCCGCGATGCTGGAACTCGCCGGTGACGTCGCCGGCGCGAAGGTCCTCGACGTCGGCTGCGGAGCCGGGCACTATGCGGCTGAGCTGCTGGTACGCGGTGCAGAGGTGGTCGGGGTCGACGGTAGCGCCACGCTGCTGGAGCACGCGCGGATGCGGGTGGGGGAGCGGGCCGCGCTCGTCCTGCACGATCTGGAGGAACCCCTCGACTTCGCCGATGACGCGTCGTTCGACGGGGTCATATGTGCGCTGGTGTTGCACCATCTCACCCATCGCGCGCGGTTGCTGGGCGAGTTGCGCCGCGTGCTACGGCCGGGGGGATGGCTTGTGCTCTCGACGACCCACCCGGCGGCCGACTGGCGCCACTTCGGCGGTTCGTATTTCGCCGACGATTGGGTCGACCTTCCCCTCAAGGGCACCTCGCTGTCGATCCGCTTCCAGCGGATGCCGTTGGAGACGTTCCTGGGTGAACTGCTGGCGGCCGGATTCGTTCTGGAACGACTCATCGAGCCGCGCCCGGTGGCCGACCTGCGAGAGATCGACCAGACCGCATACGACAGGCTGCACCAGAGGCCGTCTTTCCTAGCCGTCCGGCTCGTGCGCCCTTGACCGCCGGCGAAGGTGATCTTCCCCGAAGACGGCCTGCAGCCGGTCGGCCCCGTCGAGCGCAGGATGTCGGCCAACGTCATGGCGTCGGCGTGGTCGGACTTGGCGCGGGCGACGGTGTGGCGTTCGTGGTAGCGGGCCACGGCCAGTGGGTTGATCGCATATACCTCGCGCGGTTTAGGGGCGAGTGCCGGATACGGGCGGGCCTCCAGTCTCACGGAGCCCCGCCCGTTCTCGCTGTAGCACTTCATCGATGGCGCAATCGTCGAGTGTCAAAGATCAGGCGATGACGAAATAGAGAAACTGCTGACAGACGGTTTGATCATTTCGCGATGCCCGTCCCGAGGAGCTGCGGGTCCTATTGCGACCTCGCAAGAGAGCCCGGCGAGATGCGGACCGGCATCAAGGTCAGGGGGCCCTTCAACATCGCCCTTTCCCTGCCTACACTGACCCTGACGTGGACAGGCCGCGCGCACAACAACCGCACCAATCGCCACCACCGCGCGGGACGCCCCGAGATCGGGACCAGCCGAAAACGGAGAAGGACATGGCGCATCCCCCCAAAGATTCCTTCGTGGTTGCAGAACGTCTACGCATGGACCTTGCCGAACGCTTCTTACGTCCCGTGCCACTGCCTGTCCGCGAGTTCTCTTCGGATTTCGGCGACCGGTCGGATGTGGATCTGACCCCGCCTCCCGGAACGGTCGTGGTGTATTTCGCCCGCGACACCACGGTCCTGGATCGCCTGTCCCGGGCTTTTGAGGCAGCGGATCTGACCGTACTGGCGGAGCTGCGCAGAGAACTGGACGGCAGGCGTTCCATCACGCCCTCCAAGAACTTCGACCTGCTGCAGCTCGTGAGACAATCCGACTGCGTATTCGACATCCGTTACGGAGGTCGAACGCTCGCCAGTAACAAGATCCTGCCGGACGCCGAGCTCCTGGGCTCCGTATCCATTTCGTGGACCGGCGGAGAGCTCGACGACAACCTGTTCTCGGTCGTCGAATACCATAAACGCGAGGAGGCCGGTCCACACCTGCAGTACGTGGCGTACCGGCGTCCGCCGTATCTCACGGACATGGAGCGATCCATGGTCTCCCGAATTCCGTCCGCGATCTCGGAAATCCACCTGGGCGTGGTGACACCGGACGAGACGCGGACCGCGCGCGAGGTCTGCGCGATCGTCGAGAAAGCGGCCAAAGACGCGGCCAAGACGCGGACGTGCGGCCCCGACCTCACCTTGCTTGCTCAGCTGGAAGAGGAGATCCGCAACGGTACGATCTCCCCGGAGGCGTCCGTTCGTGAACTTGTCCGAGCGCGCCTGGAGCTCATGACCCGCACACTTCAGCAGTAAGTCCGTGGTCGAGAACATCCTCGGATGGCTTGCCTGGACAGTGCTGTCCGGTTGGTACCTGGCCACCGTCGCCGTGAACATCCCCTACGTGGAACGCTTGATCGGCAGCCGTTTCGCCTCCAGGCGGGTCTGGTCATTCATTCCGAACTGGTCGTTCTTCGCTCCGCGTCCTGCCGTCAGCGACACCTTTCTCTTCTATCGAGACCGTCTGGCCGGCGGAACCTGCTCGCCGTGGCGAACGGCAGCCGAACCGCCGAAGCTGCACTGGCTGCGCCGAATGGCGTGGAATCCGCACAGCCGGCCGGGGAAGGCGATATCGGATGCGGAGTCCGTGCTCCTGCAGGAGGGGATCGCCGCCAGATCCATGGCTGCCGAATCCCTCTTCCTGACGGTTCCGTATTTGCTGCTGCTCAACCACGTCTGCTCCTTCGCCGTCGGTCCTGGGGTAGGAGCCCGTCAGTTCGCCCTGGCTCGCCGCGACGGGCGCAGCCGTCAGTTGGAAATCGTCTTCGTCTCCGGATTTCACACGCTCGGGGATCGCCAGGACGCTCAGGAGGACAGGCAGGCGTGGACGTAGCGATGTTTGCGCAGGCCCTTCCCTTGTCGGTTTCGCTGATCGGGCTGGCGGGACTGATCCGGGCCGGTGAGGACTGGGCAATCCGCAAGGAGTACGGCGCGGACGGGGTGATGTCCGGGGACATCGTCCTGCTGCAGCAACCGGGCAGGCCCGGCTCTGTGTGGACGGCCCTTCGTCCCCTTCTGAGATCCGACCGGGTGCTCTCTTTCTGCGTCGTCGGCCGCCTCGCGTCGGGCGCGGCGCTCACGGTGACTCCATGGGGTGCCGATCACCTCGTCGGCCCCCTGCTGTTCTTCAACCTCGCGCTTCTGATGTTCTCCTTGCTCCGGTGCGGTTACGGCGCCGATGGCGCCGACCAGATGCTCATCATCGTCTGCACGGGGGCGTTGCTCGCCCAATCGGGAATTCCGGCGGTTCGTTCCGCGGGTCTGTGGTTCGTGACCGGGCAGTTGGTTCTGTCGTTCGTGGTGGCTGGGATGGCCAAGCTCTCCGGCGAGGAGTGGCGTTCAGGAAAGGCGATCTGCGGGATTCTCAGCACGGAGCGCTATGGGATGCCGGCACTGGCCGGCGTGCTGACCCGGCACGGCAGCCTGTCCCGCCTGCTGGGCTGGGGAGTCATCGTGTTCGAAGCATCCTTCTTCATGGTGCTGTTCGGAGTCGAGCCGCTCACGCTGGCTTATCTGGGGGCGGGGCTCGCCTTCCATGCCGGGGTGGCGGCCACCATGGGGCTCAACAACTTCCTCCTGAGCTTCGCGCCTGCCTATCCCATGGCGGCGATTTGCCTGGTCTCCTAGCACTGCGGCCGCAGAAGCCGGCGTCTCCAGGAGCGGCCGGCGCGGGCGAGCATGGGCAAGGTGACGTGGCCCCGGCCGCAGGAACGGCGCCGCCACGCCTCAGCGGGCGGGGGATCGGGTCACGTCGGCTGGACCGGGTGCGGTGTCCTGGGGGCCGTGCGGCGGCGGTAGTCGCCGGGGGTGGTCCCGTACTGCTGGCGGAAGGCCAGGTGGAAGCCGACCGCCGAGTGGTAGCCGACGCGTTCGCCGATCCGGCTGTGGGCGAGCGTGGTCTCGCTCAGCAGGCGGGCGGCCTCCTGCATGCGGCGGGCGGTCAGGTGCCGGATCGGCGCCTCGCCGACCAGCTCGCGGAAGGTCGCCGCGAACGCCGAGCGCGACATCCCGGCCTCGGCCGCCAGCGACTCCACCGTCCAGGGCTCGGCGAACCTCGTCTGTACGGCGTGCAGCGCCGCCCCGATCGCCGGGTGACGCAACGCCCGCAGGACCGGCGAGCCGTCGGGCATCTCGGCCATCTCGCCCACCGCGGCCCGCAACGCCAGCACGAAGACCAGCTCGAAGGCGCGCAGGGCGACCAGTGTCGCGCCGGGCTCGGCCAGGTCCCATTCTCCGGCCAGCCGTCCGAGGGTGCCGCCGAGCAGCCCGTGACGTTCCAGCGTGGCCCGGTCGAGCACCAGGACGGGCGGCAGCGCCCGGTAGATCGGCGAGATGGCGGCCCGGTCGTAGTGCAGCCCGCCGCAGAGCAGGACGGTCCGCTCGCCTGGCCCGCCCAGCTCGACGGTGCTCACGCCGCCCTGCGGCCGCTCGGGCAGCACGGCCGCGAGCGGCACGGCGGGACGCCCCGGCCGGTCGCCCAGCCGGTGCGCGCTGCCGTGCGGGAAGATCGCCAGCTCCCCGGCGCGCAGCAGGACGGGCTCGGCGCCGGGCAGCTCGACGGCACACGTGCCCTCGTGCACGTAGTGCAGCAGCGCGCAGTCCTCGCTCTCGCCCGCGACGCCCCAGGGCGACCCGGCCCGCCAGCGGCTGTGGAAGACGCCCTCCAGCCGCAGCGGGGCCAGCAGAGCGCTCAGCAGGTCACCATCCACCGGACGATCCTTAAATAAGCCGATATTTCGCTTTATAGAGCGTATCGCAGACTCGTTGGAAGCTGTCCGTCATGACGTTTCTTGTGATCGGCGCGGCAGGCGCCCAGGGCGGCGCGGTCGCGCGGCGGCTCGTCGCCGAGGGGCATACGGTGCGCGGACTGACCAGGAGCGGCCGGGTGCCGCACGGAGTGCAGCCGGTCGCCGGCGACCTCGGCGACGCCGAGGCGGTGAAGGCGGCCTTCGCCGGGGTGACGCACGCCTCGGTGACCCTGCCCATGGTCTACGAGCCGGACACGGTGGCCGCCCACGTCCGTCATGTGCGCGACGCCGCGCTGGCGGCCGGGGTGCGGCGGCTGGTGTTCAACACCGCCAACCGGCTGCCCGAGGCCGCCACGCGGGTGGCGGCCTTCGAGACGCGCCGCCGGGCGGTGCGGACGCTGCGGTCGGCCGGGCTGCCCGTCGTGGTGTTGTGCCCGCCGGTCTACCTGGACAACCTGGCCGCGCCGTGGGTGACGGGGCCGCTGGCGGCCGAGGGCGTGCTGCGCTACTCGCTGCCCGCCGACCTGCCGGTGCCCTGGCTCTCGCACGACGACCTGGGCGCCGCCACGCACGCCGCGCTCGTGCGTGACGATCTGGAGGGAGCCGTGCTGAGGCTCGGCGGCCCCGACGTCGTGACCGGCGACGAGCTGGCGGCCGCCTTCGGCGCCCGTTACGCCGCGCAGGATCCGGCCGAGTTCGAGTCCGGCCTCACGAGGGCGCTGGGCGCGCCGACGGCCGCCGCGGTGGCGGCCACCTACCGCTGGGCCGCCGCCGACCGCGACCTGTTCGCGGCCGACCCCGCGGCGGCCGATCTGCTGGGCCTGCGGCTGACGCCGCTGCGCACCTGGATCGCCGCCCAGCCCTGGGCGAACCGGTGAACGACGTCGAGGCGGAGATCGTCCGCCACCACGAGGTCGTCGAACGCTGGCTGACCGGCGCCGCCGCGCCGGAGGAGTTCGCCCGCTTCGCCGACGCCCACGCCCCCGGCTTCACGCTCATCACCCCCGACGGCCGGACGCTCACCCGCGACCAGGTCCTCGCCGAGGTCGAGGCGCTCCACGGCCGGGCGCCAGGGCTGACCATCGAGATCCGCGACGTACGGATCGTCGCCTCCCACGGCGCGCTCGTGGCGGCCACCTACCAGGAAGTCCAGCCGGACCGGACCCGGCAGTCCACAGTGGTCCTCCAGTCCGCCACGTGGTTGCACCTGCACGAGACCTGGCTCCCGTGACGTCCGGTGCAGGTCGGGGGCGGAGCGCGGCGCCTGGCCGGCGCGGCCGCCGACGGCCTCACCAGCAGGTCAGGTCGGGGTTGGGGGAGGGGCCGCAGGGGCCTTGGTTGCCGCCGCCGTCGGCGACCGTGCCCGGGGGCGCCCAGATCAGATGGCCGGCGTTGCCGGTGCCGACGTTGTTCCTCAAGGTGACCGGAGGGGTGACAGCCAGGCGCGACGCCAGGTGGATGCCGCCCTGGACCACCTGCCCCTGACGGTCGACGAGACCGCTGGGGTTGTGGCCGTTGCCGACGAACACGTTGTCGGAGACGGGATCGGGACCGGCCCGGTTGCTCCCGTACGAGTTCTCCACGAACATGCCGACGGTCTTGTTGCCGTTGAACACGTTCCTGCGGACGATGCGGTGCTTCAGCATGGAGCTGGAGTGCAGGCCGCCCATGGGGAAGGCGTCGAAGACGTTGCGCGTGAAGACGCCCCGGTCCGTGGCGCTGACGGTGAGGACGGCGCCGCCGTAGTCGATGTAGATCGCGTAGGTGAAGCCGGTGATCGTGCCGTTGCGGACCGTGGTGCCCTGCCTGCCGGTGGCCTTCAGCCCGTTGCCGGTGCCCGAGCCGGTGATCGTGTGGCTGTTGAGGTCCAGGTCGACGTCGTCGGCCCCGATGGTCAGGGCGCCGGCCGGGCAGGTCAGGTCGGCGGTGAGCGTGGTGTCGGTGGTCAGGACGTCACCGCAGGCCACCGCCGTGGTGGTCGCCTCCGCGGGGTTCGCCACATCAGGGTGGCCGATAAGAGGAGCAGGCACGCGGCCGCCCCGCGCGCGATCGCCGCCTTGGGCGCTCCGGGCATGATGATCTCCTGTCAGTCCATGGAACAGGGGGTCGTGATCAGAAGCATGCGCGAGATGATCCATGTGCAGGAGTCACTCGATCGCGACCGGCGAGTGGGAAAACTGTGGCCGCCGCAGATGTAACGCATCGCACCGGTCCAAGCGCGGCTGCAGGGCGGCGCTCGAGGTGGTGCCGGGGCTCGTCCGGTCCGCCGGCGCACGTCAGCGCGGCGGCGGATCGGAGCGTTGGCAGCCGTTGGCGAGGGTTGCTCGGAGCCGGTCGTGCTTGAACTGGTATCTGGCTCCGGCGGTGCGCAGCACATGACGCCGGCGGGCGTCTTCGAGGAACCGCATCCCGCGCAGCGGGAACAGCCGCCGCATGCGGAGCTGGGCGAAGAGCAGGCCGGTACGCCAGATGTCGGAGATCGCCGCGACGGAACCGAGGGTGATCATGATGCCGAACCCGGCGGCGGTGACGATCCCGGCCGGCACGCCGTGGGTGCGGCCGTTCTGGAAGCCCAGCGCCATGCTGATGGGGATCGCGGCGCTGCAGGCCACCAGCAGGGCGCGCCGGCGGTCCAGGCGCCAGCGCATGAGGGGAGTGGGCGGGGTGTCGATGTCGGCGATCGGACGGGCCACGGCGACCATGAGCCCGAACCCGAAGGCGGCGATCAGCCCGGCGAACGTTCCGTGCAGCGGCGTCTTGCTCAAGCCGTAGGCCAGCCCGATCGGCCCCCCGATGGCCGCGGCGGCCAGCAGGTCGACGCCGCCCGGACGCAGCCTGCTCCACCAGGAACCGGCGCTGTACGTGGGGCGGATGCGGGTGGCCGCGTGCCCGGCGACGGCCGCCGCGACGATCCCGGCGGCCAGGCCGTACGGATAGGCGCTCTGGTTGCCCACGGCCATGGTCACCACCACGAAGATCGCCAACCCGGCTGCGGTGTTGAACGCCGGGCGAGGCCGTCGGTGCGGCGGCCGGGCGGGCCGTCCGCCGAATGCGGCGCCGAGCCTGTCCGCCCAGCCAGAGCGGGGATCGCGCAGTTCGGAGACCAGGCCGGCCAGTAACCCGAAACACCCGCCCATGAGGGCGCCGTACCACACGCCGAACGCCGTCCCGGTGTCACCGGCGACCGTGTACTGCCCGATCGGGCCGAACACCACGGCGCCGATCCCGCTCGTCAGCAACATTCCGGCAAGGGCGTTGATCAGGCAGCGCTCCCACATCGGCGCCCAGTGGTGCATCTGCCACCATGCCAGGTCGCCGCGGCCCATCCGGGCGGCCAGAAAGCTGAGCCATCTGCGAGCCTGCTCCGCCGAAGGGCCGGACCGGTGTGGCGGGTAGGTGGCGGGAACGACGCGATCGAGCAGGAAGTCCTCGGCCTGCTCGCGCGTGGTGAAGCGGCCTGGCCGGAGCAGGCCGGCGGCGGCCTGCGGGTCCTCCCGCAGGAGGGTGAGCGTCAGTGGCGTGTCCAGCGCCTGGCTGACCGGGTCGTCGGGGTGTTGTCGGAGACGGTCGATCAGTCGGCTCATGGCGTCGTCGTCGTCGCCGGCGAGCCGGTCGGGCTGGTGGTCCTGCAGATATCTGACCGCCTGCTCGGCCGCGACCGGGAGGAGCTCCACCGCCGCGGCGCCGTGCAGCGGGCCGGTCCTGGCCTGTACGGCGGCGCTGAAGTCGTCGGTGCGGGCCAGCACCAGGAGCCGGAAGGAACGGCGCTGCCGATTGACGTGGTGCAACGCCTCGATCTGGCGAGGCTCGTCCATCTCGTCGAAGCCGTCGAGGAGGAGCGAGACCATGCCGTGGCGGACCAGTCCGCCCGCTGCGTCCGGGCCGTATTCGGGGGAGGTGAGGAAGTCGTAGGCGGTGGCCAGTTGCCGGGCGAACCAGTCGCTGAGACTGTGGCGCCGGGGATCCCAGTCGCAGGCGTTCAGCAGCACCGGAACCGGCGTGCCCATGGCCTGCTGAGGGGTCAGGCGGACCCGGTGATCCAGCGCCTCCAGCAGTAACAGGATGGCTGTCGCGCTCTTGCCGGTGCCGTAGTGACCCATGACGACGATGCGGCCGGAGCCCAGCCCCGCGTACAGGTCGAACAACCCGGCAAGCCCGCCGCCCTCGACCGCCTGCGCCGTCGCCTGCTGGACGCCGGGCAGCGGCGTGAAGCGGGGCCGCCGCGGGTCGTCGAGGGCCACGCGCAACCGGCTGGCGACGGGCCGGGAGGTGCGCACCCAGCGCGGGGGGATCGGCGGCGGGTTGTCCAAGCCGCGATCGGCCGCCTCGTCCTCCCACTGCACCCGCAGCTTTCTCGCCAGCGCGTTGGCCGCCTTGGCCAGCCGGACGCCATCCTCGCCCTCGGGCACGATCCTTGACAGGGCAACGTCGTCCGGGCCCGGGCGACATCGTTCCTGAGCGAGATCAGGGGAAGACGCAGCCATTTCCGGACACCTTTCCTCCGGCGGGCCGGATTCGGACTCCTCCTTCATATCACGTGCGATGTCCGCCGTTTCATTTCTGCCCGCGGCCATCGGGACAAAGGCGCTGCGAATGGGGACGGCGACGGTGTCGGACACCCTGGATTCGGCGAGCACGGTTTTCGCCGGGCCGGTGGTGGCGGTTCCGCGCATTGTCCACGCATGGTGAGCGCGGCGCGCGAGGTCGAGGAAGGCCGCGTGCTCGGGGTGCTCGACTTCCAGCCCTGCCCGGACGAGCACGGAAGAGATCAATGTCTGGCGCGGGAAATGCCGCTCTTTGCGCCAGTGTCCAATGGTGGAGGCACTCAGGTCCAGCGCCCTGGCCAGGTCGACGTCCAATGGCTTCCCGTCGGCGTCACGGCGGGCCTGCCAGCGTTTTCCCTGTTCGGAGCGCCGGGCCGCCTCATATACGTACCCGAAGAAGCGGCCGAAGAACTCGGCGATCGCATCATCTTCCGCCCTCGGTGTCCGATTGGTTCCGACCATGCCTTGTTCGACCTCCTGGTTCTCGATGGGTAATTCACGGCATTTTCCAGCTCCACCGTATCGCGTCCCGGCACCGCTCCTCCCGCGCGATTGCATGTGCAATGCAATTGTGTTGGGCCAGGTCGCAGGCCTTGCCATTTGCATTTGAGGTCATTTCTGTGGAATGGCTTTACGGTTCGAGTCAAGCGATGATCTCCTTTCCCGGGACACGATCGTGGCGGCCGGCCAATAGCGCCATCCGGGCGATTGACACGCTCGGCCGTCGGCGAAGCCGCCGGCCGCCTGAGAACACCAAGGGAGAATCACCATGCAGAGCACCAGGAAAGTCAGATGGGCCGCCTCGTTCGCGGCGGCGGCTCTCGCCGGCAGCCTCACGATGACGGCATCCGCCTCTGCCGAGGCCGCCGTCACAGCGCCGTGCGGTCTCAGCTACACGACGGGCGACGTGCCCGGCGGCCCCCTGAAGATCGTCTACTACACGATCCGCAACTGCCACGCCTACACGGTCAAGCGCAAGCTGGACATCGCCGGAACCACGGACGAGCCATGTCTCACCATTCCTGGCGGAGGGACCGTGTCAAGGACGCGGGTCATCGCGGGCTGGGCGGGCGTCAGGGGGATGAAGCCCTGCTGAGTCCGCGCACCGGGCGCTGACAAGCGTGACGCGTGCGCCTCCGGGGGCGGCCCGCGGCCGGGCCCGTCCCTGGAGGCGCCGTCGGAAGCAGCGCCGGTGGGGCGTTCCCAGCCCAGCGCCCACGGGCGCGGCTCAGTGGCCGCCACCGGCGGCGTGCTCGCGGCGGTCGAGGTGGGCCCGCAGCTCGGCGAGCCACTCCCGGCCCCTGCTGCGCCCGTCGGGGAGCTGGTCGTCGCGGTCCCAACGCCAGGAGACCGCGAGGGCGAGGCTGAGGATCCGGCACTCGGCGAGCAGCCCGGAGTCGGCGCCCGGGTAGTGCGCGGCGACGTCCTGCGGGGCATGGGCCAGGTCGAACTCGACGGGGCCGCGGCAGGCGGTCTCCAGGTCGATGAAGAGCGGTCCGTCCACGGTGGCGAGCAGGTTGCCGGGGTGCGGTTCGCCGTGCAGGAGCTGTTGCCGCGGGCCGCGGCCCAGGATCGCGCGGCTGATTCCGCGGAGGGTGCCGGTCAGCAGGGCACGTTCCGCGGCGCCGAGGTCCGGGCTGACCGCGGGGTCCTCGACGACCCGGAGGGCGTCCTCGACCCGGTCGGTGAACGGCGGTGCGGGCGAGTCGATGCGGCGCAGGCCGGCGTGCAGCCGGGCCAGGGCGTCGGCGTAGGCGGCGGGCGGGTGGTCCTCAGGTGCGGCGGTGGGCTCGTAGTAGGTCCAGAGGGTGACGGCGAAGCCGTCGCGGACATGGACCCGGGGCTCGGCCCTCGGATCGAGACCCGCCACCGGGCTGCCGGTCCCGGCGAGGCGCCGGGCGAGCTCCACCTCGAAGTCCGGGCGGTGCGCGAGGGGCGCGACCCGGGCGAGGACGCCGCTGGGCCGCAGCCGGACGGCGATCCGGTTCGAGTTGTGCAGCACGGCGGTGTCGTCGGCGCCCAGGCCGTACTCCGCGGCCGTGTCGACGGCCGCGGCCACCGCCCGCGGGATCTCGGTGTCCTTCACGTGTTCGGCGCCTCTCCCTGCTGGAGTTGATGTGCGCGGCGCAGGGGGAGGCGGTCGCGGGGTTCGTCCGGTGGCCGGTGTCGCGTCAGCGCCCGCGGGCGGGCGGCTGCTTTCGCAGAAGTACGGTCACGCCTGTATCCAACACCACCCGGCTGGTTCGGCGCATCCGGTTTGTTGCCGGTGCCGGTGCCGGTGCCGGTGCCGCGGCCGCGGCCTCAGGTCCACGGGTTCTTGGTCAGGACGGTGGACGTGCTGCGAGGACGGTCGCCCGGCGGGGGAGTGGACGCCGGCGGGTGCACCTTGGTGGTCTTCACGAAGCCATCCAGATTGCCCTGCACGGTGATCTGCTTGTTCTTCTGCGCCTTCTTCTTGGCCGGGAGCTTCTCCTTGGACGTGGCCACCTTCTCCTTGACGACGGCCTTGGGGGTCGAGACGGTTCTCTGCCGCGGCGCCTGGGTGACGGGGGTGTCGATGGAGGTGGTGGTGATGATGCCCGACTTCGCCGACCTGCCGAAGAAGTCCTTCTCTTTCCCGACGATCCTGGTGCCGGATCCCTCGGTGATGTAGACCTTCTTCCCGGCGGCCTCCAGCTTCTCGGCGGCGGCGCGGAGTCTGGAGTGCACCCAGTCGGGAGCCGCGTCCGGAAAGACGTAACGCAGGTGACAGACCTGGCTCGGCAGGAGAAGCTTCTTGACGTAGTCGTTGAGCTGGGCGTCGAAGTCGTTGACGAAATCCTTGGTCGGGGTTTGGTTGGTGCCGTACCCCTTGTACTCGCAGAAGCAGAGTGCGGGCTCCGGCTCTCCGCGGGTGAAGACCAGCTCGATGCTGTCCACCGATCTCCCCTTGCTGGAGTTCGGGATGGCGATCGGCAGTTCGACGTCCTTGAGCAGGTAGTTGCTGCGTGCCGCCAGCGTCTTGTTGATCTGGAAGATGTAGCCGCGCAGCTCCGCCCATTCGACGGTGGCCGTGCCTTCGTCGATCGCCCTCAGCAGCCTGTCGATGTTCTCCCGCATCCACTCCAGCCTGCGGCCGTCGTCGAAGCCGTCCCGGTCGAGGACGGACAGCGCCTCGTCCAGCCAGGCGCTCGTCTCGGTGACCTGCTGCTTCGCGGGCACGGAGTCCATGCCCTTCTTCTTCGCCCCCGGCAGCACGTACGGCTCCGGTTGCGGGCGGACGGCGAGGAGGTAGGCGCGGACCGTCGCGGTGAGTTCGTCGACCGTCGGATCCGGGCCCTCGACGGCCTGCGTCTGCCGTTTGAGCAGAATCTTCGCCATCAGGGTCAGCTGCTTGAGCGAGAACTTCTTCATCGTCTGCGTGCCGGCCAGGGTGACGAGGTCATGCATCTGCTGGGCGTAGTCGTAGGACGACGACCCCTCTTCCGTGCCGGCCATGACGCTCTGCGCGAGTTCCAGAGCGCCGGTGCGCAGCTCGTCACTCGACGGCTTCTGCTTCTTGGCGGGCTTTGGCGGGTCCATGTCCAGGGTCGTGGTCGTCAGCGAGATGGACGGGGTCAGGAACGACAACGACTGCTTGGGCTTGGTGATCGTGCTGGGTTCGCCGTCCGTCGTCAGGACCGGCGTGATCGTGACCGGTGTTCTGTCGCCGCCGGTCGGGCCCGTGCCGGTGTCCGTGTCGATGGTGACGGGCACGCGGTTGGGCTGGACGTCGCCCTGGTTCTGGTTCGCCTTCTTCTTGTTCGGGGCGGACAGCGTCCTGGCTTTTCTCTTCATGGTCGTGATCCGTCCTGGTCAGCGGGCGCGGTAGAGGAGGGCGAGTCGCAGACCCGCCAGGGCGGAGCGGTCACCGGTGAAGGCGAGCACCAGGGGAGCGGTGGCGGGGAGTCCGGGGGTGGGCAGGAGGCGGCCGTCGACCAGCGGGTTGCCGTGCACAGCGAACTGGGCGGCGCCGGGCGTGGCCGGGTCGTACACCGGGTAGATGCCCGTGATCTGCGGGCTGTACAGGTCCGGCAGCAGGGCGGGGGACAGGGGAAGGGTGAGAGTGTCGGTGAACGACTCCCACTGCTCGGGGAACTCCGCGGCGACGTCGATGAACCGGGCCGCGTCGTACGGCCGCAGCAGCCCCTTCACCCCGGCCGCGAACGTCTCGCCACCGTGGTCCGCCTCGTACCGCAGCGTGATCCTGGCGTCGTGCAGACCGGCGGGGTGGTCGGCGGAACGCAGGCCGGGCAGTGTGAGACGCCAGGCGGAGACCGCGCCCGTGCCCTCGAACGGCAGGTAGCGGTCCTCGTCGTAACGCAGCTCGAACAGGCCGTTGTTCTCCCAGCCCTCGGGCGGTTGCGACAACGCGATCTGCCGGCCCGCCCGCCAGTCGGTACGCACGCTGCTCGGCGGCGTGCCGGTCGGGGTGAGCAGGTACTGCACGCCCTTCGGGTCCGGGGTCAGCAGGGTGTGGTGCGTGACCTGGGCGAGCGTGGCGTTGAGCGGCAGCGTCGCCCCGTCCGCGCCGACGAACGTGATGGCCATGGTGCGGATCTGGCGGCGGTAGTGGCCGGGGAAGTCGCGGTCGAAGAAGCCCTCGGTGAGCGCGAACTCGCAACTGCCGGTCGTGCGCAACGTGAGCAGCGCCACCGGATCCAGCTCCAGCAGCGAGATCTGCCGGGTGATCTCCAGCCGCCGCCCGTCCCCTGCCGTGTACGCCTGACCCAGCCGGTCCAGGTCGTGCGCGAGCAGCTGCCCGGCGAGCAGGCCCTTGCGCCTGCTGTCCCAGTGCGCGGGAGTGATCACGCCGCCGGTGGCGCCCCGCTCGTACTGGTAGGCGCGTTCGGCGGCACGGGCCAGGTCGGCCGCCATCCCGTAGGTCTGGAAGTACAGCCCGGCCAGCCGGCCCGACATCCACTGGTACAGGTCGGCGCCGGTGAACTTCTCCCGCAGGAACGCCGTCACCGTCTCCTGGTCGGAGATCTGCCGGTGCAGGATGTCCAGTTCGCGCCGCGCGATGGCCAGCCGCGCCTCGGCGCTCGTGACCTGGTGCTCGATCTGCGCGCTCTCGTTGGTGGCGATGGCGAGCTGCAGCTGGTTGTCCTGCATGGCCCGTTCCTGCTCCGCGCGCACGCCGAGCAGCTCGCCCAGGACCGACAGCCCCTCGCCCAGCGACTCGGCGATCCCGGCGACGCTGTCCAGGGCGTCGCCGATCTCGTCGCCGCCCGCCATCGTGCCCATGATGAACGGGCCGACCAGCACCTGCGGCGCGCCGTGCGCGGCGGAGGCGCCGATCCGCAGGCCGCTGGAGGTGAAGTGGGCGGTGGACGCGGCGGCCATCATGGTGAGCTGGGCGACCTGCAGCGGCGTGACACCGGCGTCGATCACCTGCTGGAAGTGGGCCATGCGCGCCCGCGCCCCGGCCAGCCCGGTCCGCAGGCCGGCGAGGGTCTCCTCGGCGTCGGTGATCTGTGCTGCCTTGACGGCGCGGGTGAGTTCGAGAATGCCTGACTCCTGGGTGGACTGCAGCAGGCTGAGCGCCTCGGCGTCCTGGCGCTCAAGCACGTCCTGCAGGTTCGCCCCGAACTGGCAGACCCGGTCGGTGAGCTCCTGCGCCCTGCGGTACAGGTAGGCGAACCGGTGCTGCGGCACCTCGGCGGCCGGCGTGACGCTCACGCCGTCGAGCTCGCCCGCGTACGCGCCCGCGACCAGCGTCATCGGGTCGATGGGCGGCTCGAACAGCGGCAGCGGCCGGCTGATGCCCATGATGTCCAGCGACGCCCTGATCTTGGTCAGCCGGTCGGCGACCAGATCCCAGTAGCCGAGCAGCGTGGTGTTGACCGGCGCGAAGAAGTACGGGTGCCCGATGCTGGCATGCACCCTGGCCAGCTCCCCGAACAGCTCGTCGGAGGCCGAGACCTTCTCCAGCTCGGCGAAGCCCATGGCCGCGTCCAGGGGCATCGGCCCCAGCTCCTGCGGACGCCGCCCGAGCAGGTCGTGGGCGAAGATGTACAACATCCGCGCCTCGTCCACGCTCTCCGGGGTGAAGCGCCGGTAGAGCTGGTCGCCCCAGTCGAGCAGGTTGTCGATGTACCCGGTGACCACCGCCCGCCGGTAGGCCACCGGCCGCAGCGCCGCGATCGTGTGCGGGTCGAAGGGATCGTCGCGGTACGCCTCCCGCAGGCTGTCCACGTCGCCCGTCGCGTCGTACACGCGGGGCAGCTCCATGGCGATCGCGAGCTCCTCACCCGGCGGCAGCGCGGCCAGCGCGGCGAGGTCCCTGCGCTGCTCGTCGGTGAGCGCCGCGCCGCCACGGAAGACCGGCACGAGCGAGTCGAGCAACGCGATCGCGCCGGCGAGGGCCGGATCCCCGTACGCCCGCAACGCGTCGGCCAGCGCGGCCGGGTCGGCGCCGAGGAAGGGCAGGAACCGCCACGGCTGACCGGGCCGCGTGGGGTCGAAGACGTACTCGTACCAGGTCCGCGCCTCGTCGAACCGCTGGGCGGCGTTGAGCGCCTGCGCGATCAGCAGCGGGGCGTGGAAGAAGATCTCCCAGTAGTAGATGCCGTTCGCGCTGGTGAAGTCCAGGTGGGAGCGGCCGGGCAGCCAGGCCTTCTTGACCCGTTCCGCGCGCACCTTGATCGTGACGGCGTCGGAGGCGCCGGTGTCGAAGGCGGGCAGCTCGTCGGTCTCCTGGGTGGAGGTGTCCAGCAGCGCGGGCACGCCGCCGGCCAGCAGGCGCTGGTTCAGCTTGTAGGCGGTGCTGGTGGTGAGCCTGACGATGTCGTGCGGCACCTCGGTGTACTCGTACGGGTGCGGCAGGCCGCCGCCCTTGGCGTACACGGCGTACTGGTCGCCGACGAAGAGGTACACCTCGGCGCTGGTCTCCAGGGCGCCGGTGATCCCGGCGGGCAGCTCGCCCCAGTTGCCCGCCAGGGGCCGCCACTTCCAGTCGCCGACCCTGGCGTACTCGCCGTCGCTGATCGCCCAGCCGCGGAAGACGGCCTCGACGGTGTGGTTGATCGTCTGCGGGTATCCCCGGTCGACCACCTCCGGGACGCTGTACCCGGGGCCGAGGGTGTAGCGGGCGAGCCTGGTGCCGCTGGTGATGAACAGGTACCTATCGTCGACGACCCACGCCGCGTCCACCGAGGTCCAGCCGGGCCCGTCGGACGAAGCGCCCTGCTGGCCCGGCGGGTCGTGCCGGACCGGCAGGTCGATCTTCCCCGGCCCCCGCCCGCCGCGTGACCCGCCGCGCGCCGGTTCGGGCGCGGCCATGGGACCCGTGGCGTCCGGTTCGGCGTCAGGATCCGGCTCGGCTCCCGGACGCGACGGGTCCCACGGCCGCAGCGGCTCGGTGAGCCCCCAGTGCCGGGAGATGTACTTGCCGCGCTCCGCGGTGTTCGACCCCGGCGCCATCCTGGTGAACCGGCCGCCCCGGCTGTTGGTGAAGAAGTAACGCGTGCCGTCGGGCAGCGCGACGGCGGCGTCCACGCGCACCCAGTCGGGCAGCCCGGTGGCCCCCTTGATCGGCGCCAGCGCGGCCGGCTCTCCCGCGGCCGGCAGGATCGGCCGGCACAGGAAGCTGCCGCCCTTGTGGTCCACGCTGAACCAGGAGCCCTCGCCCGTCCCGGAGCCGGCCGGCCGGTTGAACCAGATCACCGAAGCCGGGTCGATCCCGCCCGGCTCGTCGAAGATGGTCGTCACGTCTCCCGTGGGCGGCTGCACGGCGATCCCGGGCACGGGCACGCTGTACAGCTCGGGGGTGAGCGCGTACGACGTGCCCATGCTGCCGCCGCCCGCCAGCGTGGCCACGTACGAGGCGATGATCGCCTGGTGGTCGCCGCCGCCGGGCAGCGGGCCGGGCCGCACCGCGAGGGTGACGCCGAGGATCGGGATGTTCGTCGAGGACCCGGTGGCCAGCAGCTGCGCGGGCACCCACTCCTGGTTGAGGTTGACGTAGGAGTAATAGATCGTGACGGCGTGCCGTACCGGTGCGCTCACCTGCTGGCCGGTGCCCGACTCGACGACCGCGATGGTCGTGGTGCCGGTCCGCTCGGGTGGCAGGTCCTCGACGGTGGCCCAGAACACGAAGGTCCGGTCGAAGGCCCGTACGGGCTGGACGCGGTCGGCGTCGATGCGCAGGTCCACCTTCTGCCAGGGCCGCCAGGTGGCCGACAGCTTGTCGCCGTCGCGGAAGGTGGCCGTACGGCAGTAGTAGCGCCGTGGATCGCTGCGGGTACGCCCGAACAGGACCAGGTCGCGCGCCCCGGCGTGGGCGGCGTCCGCGTACCCGCCGGCGATCTCCAGCCGGGACACCTCGGTGTACTCGTCCAGGTAACGCTTGTACGCGCGCTGCGCGCCGGCGGAGGTGACGCCGCTCTGCAGCAGGTCGCTCTCCAGGTCGGCGAAGCCGGGCGTCTTGGTGTCACGCAGCTCGGGACGCAGGTAGTTCTCCGGATACAGGTAGACCCGCCGGTTGGCCTCCCACACCCGGTAGTTCTTCATCCAGGACCACCAGCGGCGCAGCCGCGCCCGTGTCTCCGGGGCGGCGAGGCCGGGGGCCTGCTCCAGGTCCAGCAGGCAGCGGTGCAGGTAGAGCTGCACGGCCGCGATCGCCTCGCGGATCCGCGAGGTGACGCCCTTGCCGCCCATGTCGACGTCGATGAGCTGCCGGTCGAACAGGTCGGTGGAGTCGGCCAGGCCGGGGTCGGCCGCGAGCACGACCGACAGCAGCGCGTCGCGCCGCAGGACGTTGTCGCGTTCGCCGGTCAGGCCGGGCAGCCTGGACGGCGGCACGCCGAGCTTGCGCGCGAGGGCGAACAGCTCGCGCGCCGCCAGCACGAAGCCCATGTCCGACGCCGACGGCATGGTGCGCTGCGCCCACATCAGCTCGGCCACGTCCCAGCCGAACAGGCCCGCCATCGTCTTGTACGGCTCCTTGTCCGCGGCCGTCAGGGCCTCGGCCGGCGCGGCGCCGAGCGCGGCGAAGCGGATGATCGTGAACAGGTCGGCGAGCCGGTGGTCGGCGCCGTCGCCGAAGCCCTCGGTGAGCGTGCGCACCAGGCCCGCGTCGCTGACGTACGTGTCGCCGCGCACCAGGTACAGCCGTCCGGCCAGGGTGAAGGCGGCGTCCACGCCGGACTCGAAGGCGGGCGGCACGGCGCCCCAGTCGTCCTTGATCGTCCGCGGGAAGCCGGGGTCGGCCAGGTCCAGGACGCCTGCCGGGTCCGGCCCGCCGTCCGTCAGGCCGCCGGCTTCGATCGTGTAGCGGACGTACTGGTCGCGGCGGAAGGCGTACACCGCCTCCTCGATGGCCACCACGGCGTCCACGGGGCCGTCGAAGGCGTTGCGCACCCGGCCCCACACCGGTGGCGGCGTGCCGGGGGCGTCGGCCCGCAGGTAGGCCGGGGCCGAGAACAGGTGGATGCCGTGGCCGGCGAATCCCGCGTCCACCCCGTCGAGGAACGCCTCGGGCAGCGGCGCGGGCAGGCCGAGGTCGTCGGCGAGCCGGGCGAAGATCGCCCGGGGGTAGCCCTCGTCGGGCCGGACGTACTCGTTGCCCGTGTAGCGGCTGTAGCGCTCGCCGGACAGCAGGTAGGTGCGCTCGCCGACGATCAGCGCGGCGTCGAGCGGGCCGCCCAGCGGACGGGTCCGTCCGGCGAGATCCTCGTAGCGGGCCTGGTAACCGGCCTCGTCGCCGCTGGCGAAGGCGGTGTCGAGCACCGCCTCCTGCCCGGCCGAGACCACGTGGCAGCGGCCGCCCATGAACAGGAAGAGGCTGCGCCGCCCGGTGACGGCGGCGTCCACGCCGGTCAGGGCGTCCTCGAAGGACTCGGCCAGCCCCGGAAACTCTTTCCGGAAATTTCGGGACATGGGCTTGGGGTAGCCGGGGTCGGCGTAGGCGTACTCCTGCGTGGAGTACCGCGCGTACCGGTCGCCGCTGATCAGGTACGTGCGCCCCGCCCAGGTGAACGCCGCGTCCACCCGCCGGAACGACTCGCCGGCCGGTCGGGTGAGCGGGCCGAAGGCGCCGTCGGCGTAGCGCCGGTACTGCTCGCCGAAGCAGAAGTAGGTCGCCCCGTCGCCGCCGACGTACGCGCTGGTCAGCGTGCCCTCGAAGCCCCGCCAGAGCCGGCCGATCGGCCGCGGCGCCGACCCGTCGGGCAGCGTGTACGTCAGCCCGGACAGCAGCACCAGCGAGTCGCCCACCGCCAGCACCGCCCGGGGCACCTCGTCGGCGTTCCAGTACGACGCGTCGGTGACCCGCGGATACCCGGGATCGGGCGCGGTGTAGTCGGGGCCCGAGTAGACCACGTACCGCATGAACCCGTTCTCGTCGGGCCGCTCGAACAGGTAGGTCGCCTGTCGCCACACGTACGCGATCGCGACGCTGGTCAGACCGCCCCACGTCGCGGCGATGGGGCGTGGCCGGCCGCCGTCCACCGTGTACTGCTCGCCGCTGAACAGGTAGGTGCGCCGGTCGCGCCCGGTGAACCCGGCCTCCACCGCGCCGAGCCCGCGCGGCCTGCCCCACGCCTCGGCGACCGGGTACTCGCGATCGACGAGCGTGTCGTAGCAGGCGTCGCCCTTGAACACGTACGTGACGCCGTCGGTGCCGCGCAGGACCGCGTCCAGGCCGGTGCGGAACCGCTCGGGCACCTCGCGCAGCAGCCTGGGCCTGGCCGGGCCGCTCACCGCGCCCAGCCCTTCCACCGACCCCTGCCGCCGCCAGCCGCCCGGCCCCTCGACGATCAGCTGCCCGTCCTCCACGAAGGCGCAGGACACCCCGGGCACGTCGTACGTCCGGTGCAGCGCGTCGGACACCACATGACAGGTGTGCTCGCGGAACAGGTAGACGTTCCCCCGATCGGCGAAGGCCGCGTCCACCGCGTCCAGCTCCGCCGTCAGCCTGCCCAGCCGCGGCTCCTCCTTCAGGTCGGAGAGCGCGCGCGGATACCCGAGGTCGGGCGTGGTGCCGGTGTAGCGGACGAACTGGTCGCCCGAGAACAGATAGGTGTGCTCGGCCAGTTGCAGCGCCGCGTCCACCCGCCCGGTGCGCACCAGGTTGTTGCGCGTCCGTCCCCAGAAGGCGGCCACCGGCGCGGGGTAGCTGTCGTCGGTCCTGCTGTAGTCGCCGCTGGAGTACCGCACGTACTGCTCGCCGGAGAACACGTAGGTGCGCCCGTCGCGCCCGATGAAGGCCGCGTCCACCGAGGCGAACGGCAGGCTGTCCCACTGCTCGGACAGCTTCCGCGGCGCCGACCACCAGCGCCGCCGCGCGTCGAACTCGACGTACTGGTCGCCGCGGAACAGATGAGTCCGCCCGTCGGCCGAGGTGAAGACCGCGTCGACCGTCGAGCCGAACGTGTCAGGCAGGTTCCACCAGTTGCCGGGCAGCGGCTGCGGAAAGCCCGCGTCAGGCTCGGCGTAGTCCGCGGTCGAGTACCGCACGAACCGGCCGCCGCCGAACAGGTACGTCTCGCCGTCCAGCACGAAGGCGGCGTCGACGCTGGTCAGGCCGCCCCAGTCGGGGGCGATCGCGCGCGGGTGGCCGAGGTCCACGCGCGAGTAGTCCGTGCCGGAGTACCGCAGGTACGTCCCGCCGCTGAACAGGTACGTCCGCCCGTCCAGGCCGACGAACGCCGCGTCGACCCGGCCGCTGGGGAACGCGGCGGGCATGTTCCCCCACCGCTGCGTGGTCGGCACGATCCGCGCGTCGCCGGTCAGCGCGACGGTACGGCCGTCCTTGAACAGGTGGACGACGCGGCCCGCGTCGGCGAAGGCCGCCTCGATGTCGCGCTCGAACTCGGCGGGCACGCCGGGGAACCGCGTCTCGATCTTCACCGGGTAGCCGTCGTCGGCCTGCGCGCCCTCGTTCTCCAGTGACGCCGTGTGCAGGGCGACGCGGTCGCCGCGGAAGACGTACACGCCGGTGGGGTCGGCGTACGCGGCGTCCACCAGCCCGTCGAAGCCGTGCCCGTCGAACCCCGGCGCGCCGGGCTCCTCCCCGTCGCCGGCACCGGCCCCGCGCCAGAACCCCGCCTCGTCGCCGAAGGCGTGGAACGCGCCGTCCCGCCCGAAGAAGCCGGGCTCGCCGAACTCCGCCGCGGGACGCGGGAACCCTTCGTCCACCACGCCGAAGTCGCCGGTGGAGTAACGCACGTACTGGTCTCCGCAGAACAGGTAGGTCCGCCCGTCGTCGTCCACCAGCGCGGCGGTGATCTTCCCGCCGCCGGCGAAGTCGTCGCGGAAACGTCCCCAGGCCTGCTCGTGGGCCACCCATCGGGTGCCGCCGGGCTCGCGCACGTACGCCCGCGCGCCGCTCACCAGCCAGTCGGCCCCCGCTGGGTGCCGGAACGCGGCCTCCACCCGGGTCAGACCCGGCACGAGCGTGGCCAGCGGCGCGGTGGTGGTGAGCGTTCCCTCGTGGAAGCGCCAGTACCGGTCGCCGCGGAAGACGTACACGTCTCCGTCCGCGCTCTCCAGCACCGCGTCGATGCCGTCGGCCTGGTCGGGCAGCGCCAGCGGCTCGGGGTAACGCCCGGCCAGCCGCAGGTCGGCGAAGGCGAGCGCGACCCGGCGCTCGTCCAGGCCGAGCTTGGCGGCCAGCCGGGCGAACGCCCTGATGCGCCGGTACGCCGTCGTCGGCGGCTGCAGCAGGTCGGTCAGCTCGGCGCCGGCCCCGGCGCAGATCGCGGTGACGACCGTGGCGGGCACGCCCAGCCTGTCCTGCGCGACCGCCAGCAGCGCCGCCGCCTGGGCCTCCTCCTGCGTGACGAGCACCGCCTCGATCTCCGCGACGGCCCCCTGGGTCGCCACGGCGACCGCGTTCAGCAGGCCGAAGACCTGCGCGCTGTAGTCGGCGACGCCCGGCAGGTAGAACTCGACCACGCTGTTGGGCTCGGCGAAGAACGCCAGGCGATCCTCGGGCACGGCCAGCTCTTCGTCCAGGTCCCCGCCCTGGATCAGCGCGTCCAGCACGCCCTGCGCCCCGGCCTCCTCCAGCCCGAGCGCGAGCAGCGACTCAGGGGCGAGCCGGTAGGGCCGCTGCTCCTCCGCGACGGCCCGCAGCCGCTCCTCGACGACCGGATCGTCCCACTCGCCCGCGTCGATGATCCGCCGTCCGACGGCCGGCTCGGCGATCTCGACGAAGGCCTCCGGCGGGAAGAGGCAGACCCGCGCCCACAGCTCGGCGACCTGCTCCTGCATGATCGCCAGAACGTCCGCCTTGTACGGCTCGAACTCGGCGGAGAGCGCGAAGTCCTCCGCCGCCAGCTCGGCCACCGCCTCCTTGTCGCGGTAGTTCCCTTCGCCGTCGATGAACCCGTTGTACTTCAGGTTCGCCAGCAGCCCGTCGGGCGCCGCACCCAGCTCGATCTTCAGCGGCTGCGTCAGATAGGCCTGGCCGCCGGCCCTGATCAGCTCGACGACGTCGGCCGCGACGTCGCCGAGGTCGGCGTTCAGCTCGCCGACGGCGGCGTCCAGCACCACGCCCTCGGCGTCGATGTAGCCGTTGTAGACGAGGTTGTCGTACAGCTCAGCGCGCTGGGCGATCGACAGCCCGGTCAGCTTCTCCAGGTGCGACGGATAGCACATGTCGCCCAGGTCGCCGAACAGCTCGGCAACCTTGTCCCGGTACGCGGAGAAGTCGGTGGCCAGCTCCGACGGGACCTCGACCAGCTCGCCGTCGGCCGTGAGGTTGCCGCGGAGCACCAGGTTGGTGAAGATCTTGACGGCCAGCCGGTCACCCAGCCCCAGCCCGGCGAAGTCGGCCGGCGTGATCTGCGCCGCCCCGATCAGGGCCGCGTACGCGTCGGCGGGCCCCTCCCAGATCGCCCGGGACGCGCGCTCGCTGAACCGGTCCGACACGAACATCCGCGGCCCCGGCGCCACCAGCGCCAGCGCCTCGCCGAGCGCGGCGGCGAACTCCTCCTCGCCCTCGACGGGCTCGCCCGGCACGGCCTCCGGCGCCGGCCCGCCGGCGAACTCGGCCAGGTCCTGAACCGACAGCCCGCCGTCGCGCATCCACCGCACCACCAGCGGCAACGCCTGCGCCAGCCATAACCCCGCCCCCGCCGCGGGCATGGCCAGGATCCGCCTGCAGTCGCCCCTCCTGCGTGGCGTCGCGAACGGCATGGTGAACGGCACCGCGAACGGCACGGTGATCGATCCGTCCAGCAGCCGCAGCAGGTCGAACAGCTCGTCCGCGGTGAGTCCGAGCACCGTCATCAGCCGCGCCGCCCGGTGCAGCGCCGACGGCCCGGCCTCGCCGGTGACCACCTCGGCGAAGCGCGCACGCAGCCGCTCCAGCTCCGCGGCCCCGATCCCGAGCGCCTCGGCCGCCGTGACCCCGGCGAACGTACGGACCTCCAGCTCGGCCGGCATCGGCGCGGCCAGGCTCACCGTGACGTCCATGGGCAGCCCGAGCGAGCGGCTGACGTGCACGGCCGCGGCCAGCACGCCCAGCGCCGCCGCGTCCAGCCGGTTCTCGCAGCAGCCGCTGAGCACGAGGTCCAGGTCCTGGAACGCCAGCCCGGCCCGCCGCGCCAGCCGGACGAACCGGTTGAACCGGTCCAGCCAGGCGAGCAGCTCGGCGCCGCCCGGCAGGCTCAGCCGCCCGCCGGCCACGCTGACGGCCGCGCCGCCCTGCCTGACGAACGCCGCGCCGAGCACCCGGGTCAGCTCGACCTCCGACAGCCCCGCCGTCCGGCGCAGCCGCGCGGCGTCCGCCAGCACGCCGAGCTGCTCGGTCTTGCCCGCCGCGTCCTTTCCCACCTGGAAGGACGCCCGCAGCTCGGCCTCCACCGGCCGGGCGGCCGTGACCACGCCGACCACCTCGGGCGACAGGCCGAGGAACCGTTCAGCCAGCTCGGCCGCCTGCGCGCCGAACAGCCGCGGAATCTCGTCCCGCCGGACGTCGTGCCTCGTCAGGAACGTTCCAAGCTCTTCGTAGGCCAGGTTGAACGGCTTGTCGAAGGGGAAGGGCATGGCCTTCATGCGCTCGTACGGGTCCGGGGCCGCCAGCCGTTCGAGTATCTCGACCACGATGTCGATGTAGGGGAGCTCGGTGGTGGTGTGCTCGGCGTCCAGCGGGATCTCCCGGATGTCGGGCCGCCGCTCGTGCAGCCGCGCCCCGTCGGCGTCGACCTCCTCGTCCAGCAGCCGCAGCAGATCGGCCAGGTAGGCCGCCGGTGAGTTCACCGTCCGCGCCTCGTCCCCCGGCCGGAAATCCAGTTCACCGAACAGCAGCTGGTAGTTGGGCAGGCTGTCGCCGACTCGCATGGGAAAACCTCCGAATCGCGGGCGCGCAGGGCAGGCCGGCGGCGCCGCGTACAGGTGAAGTCGTCTTCCGGAGATGAAGAATGGGGGTCGACAGCGGGAAGGACCGTTGTGCGGTGAATCCGTCGTCGTCCCGGTAGCCGCCCCCCCTTGGCGCGACCGTCAGCGGCCAGGGCCCCCACAGCACTGGCTCAAAGCGCCGCCCGGCCTCGTCACGGCAACGCACCGGACAGGGACAGGCAGTAGCAACAATGCATCGACTTCAAAGTCAGGTCAATGCATGACGACACCGGAGATTCCGCCAATTTCATCGCGCGCTGGTCCGCGCGTCAGCACATCGACGGGATGCAGGTGAACGGGTTCTCCAGCGGGGACGGCTGCTGCGGCTGGGCGGGCGGCTGGGTGGTCTGCCGAGGCGGCTCGCGCGTGGGCTCCGGCGGTTTCTCCGTGTTCCTGGCAGGCGTCGGGTGGGGCGCCGAGCCGTCGTCGACGCGGCTGCTCACCGGGTCGCCCGTCCTGGCCGGCCGGGTCGCGGGGGCCGAGCTCCCGGGCCGGGCCCGCTGCGTGGCCGGCGGGGACGACGTGGCCGGCGGGGACGACGTGCGCCGCGCGGTGCTCCTGGCCTCCTGCGGCGAGGCGGTGACCGCGGCCGGAGCCGAGGTGGTGATGCCGGCCGACGGGGGCGCGACCGAGCCGATCGTGGCCGGGGGCGGCGCGGGCGGGCCGTCCCCGAAGAACAGCACGCCGCCCGCGACGAGCAGCGCAGCCGTCGCGGCGGCCGCCGCCGGCAGCGCGCGCCGCCGCCCCCGACCGGCCTGAGGCTCCGGCGGCGGGGGAGACCCGGCGGCCGGCTCCGGTACGAACGCGCCCGAGGTCAGCCCGGCGACCAGGTCGTCGGCGCTCGGCCGCGCGGCCGGGTCCTTCGACAGGCCGGCGGTGACGAGCCGGAGCAGGACGCCGTCCAGCCCGGAGACGGCCGGCTGCTCGTTCAGGATGCGGTTGATCACCGCGGGGGTGGAGTCGGCGCCGAACGCGGGCCGCCCGGAAGCGGCGAACACCATGGTCACGGCCCAGGCGAAGACGTCGGCCGCGGCCGTCACCTGCTCGCCGCCGAGCTGCTCGGGCGCCAGATAGGACGGCGTGCCCATCAGCGGGCCCGTCGAGGTGTTGCCCGGCGCGTCCAGGGCCCGGGCGATGCCGAAGTCGATGACGACCGGGCCCTCGGGCCCCATGAGGATGTTGGCCGGCTTGAAGTCGCGGTGGAGCACCCCGGCCCGGTGGATGGCGGCCAGCGCGGCGGCGGTGCTGATCGCCAGCCGTTCCAGCGCGGCCCCCTGCCGTGGTCCCTCGGTGGCGACCAGGTCACGCAGCGAGGGGCCGGGCACGTACTCGGTGACGATGTAGGGCCGCCGGCCCGCCAGGTCGGCGTGGAGCACGGGCGCGGTGGAGAACCTGGCCACCCGCTGGGCGATCTCGACCTCCCGCAGGAACCCGGCGCGCGCGCCCGGATCGGTCAGCAGGCCGTTGTGCAGCAGCTTGACGGCCACCTGCCGGCCGGAGGGGGCGCGTCCCAGATAGACGACGCCCTGGCCGCCCTCGCCGAGCCGGGCGACGAGCTCGTACGGCCCCAGCGTGCGCGGATCGTCCTCCACCAGCTGATCCATCTGGCTCCCTGCGACACATGAACGGACAGGACAAAACGATGGTGCAATGATGCCTGTTCCTTCAGGCTGACAGGCCGCTCGGGTGGGCGTCGGCGACGAGGCCGAGGACGACGTCGTGCTCCAGCAGCGCCTTGAGGGCGCTGATCAGGAACGTGAAGCCGCCGGTGGAGTCGGTCACCTGCTGGACGAGCTCGTCGCCGGTGCCGGTGAACCCGGTCTCGGTGACCTGGACGTAGGTGGTGTCGTCGGGCATGGGGATGAAACGGAACTCGACCGTGGTGGGGGCGTCGGGCGAGTAGTTGCCCCAGGTGAAGCGGATCCGGCGGTTCTCGTCCACCTCTTGGACCGAGGCTCGGGTCGACGCCCCGTACATCTCCCATTCCCAGGTCAGCTCGGCGCCGGGGGTCATCCTCCCGCTGCTCCTGGTGTACCAGATCTTGCTCGTGACGGCGGGGTCCACGATGGCCTGGAACACCTCGCGGGCGGGGCGGCGGATGAGCATGCCGACCTTCACCGAGGGGATCGTGGTGAGCTCGAACGTCCGTGCGGACATGCGCTGGTTCTCCTTTCGCGGTCCGGCCTTGTCGTGGTCAGCGTGTCAGGTAGGCGCGTAACGCGCTGATGAGGGCGGCCGGGTTGTCCTCCTGGACGTTGTGCCCGGCGTCCGGCACGACCACGAGCTCGCCGTCCGGGACGTGCGCGACCAGGCGTTCGGCGGTGGCCTGGGGGAGCACTTTGCTGCGTCCGCCGCGCACGAGCAGCACCGGCGTCCTGCCCAGCCGGGCGGGCAGCCGCTCGATGGCCGCCAGGATGGCGGGGAAGTCCGGAGGCCGCGGATCGCCCTTCGGCACCCAGCCGCCGCCGGGTGCGCGGCGGAACAGCGTGCTCATGCGGTAGGCGACGCTGGGCCGGTGGGCGCGTGGGTTGACCCGCATCGCGGCCTCCACCACCGTCTCCAGATCCCGCACCGGGCCGAGCCCGCCGATGAACGTCCGCACCCGCCAGGTGCTGTCGAAGTCCACGCCGGGTGCGACGTCGATGAGCACCAGCCGCTCCACCCGGCCGGGATGCTCGTCGGCGACCTGGGCCGCGACGACGCCGCCCAGCGACATGCCGACCAGCTTGACCCGGTCGAAGCCGAGATGGTCGGCCGCGGCGACGACGTCGGCCGCGAGGGTGCCGAGGCGGTAGTCGCCGGACCAGCCGCTCTCGCCGTGACCTCGCAGATCCAGCGCGATCAGCCGGGCGGCGCCGCGCAGGCCGAGGCAGACGAAGTCCCACGTGTGGGCGGTCAACGCGCCACCGTGCAACAGCAGCACCGGGGATCCCGGTCCGCCCCAGTCGAACGCGTGCAACCGGCAGCCCGCCCGGGAGAAGTGGATCTCGCGGGGCGGAGCCGGATCGTCGATCGCGACACCCAGTGCCGCCGCCAGTTCGGTCATCGCCGGAATCGCCAAGTGTCCTCGCACGCGCCGCCTCCCTTACCTTGAGCAATCAAGGTAAGGGAGGCTGCCTTGACCGGTCAAGGTAAGGTGGGCGCATGGCCGCCCGAGTACGACGTCAGCCCGAGGACGCCAAGCGGCTGATCCTCGAGGCGGCGAGCAGGCTGCTCGCCGCCGGTGGCCCCGCCGCCGTGCAGGTGCGCGCCGTCGCCGCGGAGGTCGGCGTGTCCGACGCCGCGGTCAACCACCACTTCGGCACGCGTGACCGGCTGCTGGAGTCGCTGCTGCGATTCGGCGGGGCCAAACTGAAGGCCGAACTGCACGTCGTGCTCGACACGTGGGCGGGCGCCCCGATCGATCCCGCCGAGCTGGTGCGCACGCTGGCCGCGCTGTACGCGGGTGGTTACGCCGAACTGGCGCTCGCGCTGCACCGTTCCGGCTGGCGGGACACCGGTAGCGGAATGCTGGACGAGGTGGTGGACCGGCTGCACGCCCAGGCTCGGCAGCAGTGCGAGGCCACCGGGCGGACGCCGCCGTCCCGCGAGGCGATCCAGCTGACCGTGTGCGCGCTGCACCAGGCCGTCGCGACGGAGCCGCTGTTCGGCGACGAGTTCCGCCGGAGCGTCGGGCTGGACGACACCGCCCGCGATCGTCTGCTCGACTGGTGGATCGAGACCCTGCGCGCGACCGTCGCCGGACAGGGCTAGCCGATCAGAGCCCCTGGGGAGATCAGCCGGTCGATCGGCGGTTCCGCTGGGCCGTCGCGGCGATTCCGTCGAGCAGGGCGCGCAGGCCGAGGTCGAACGCGCGCACCGCGGCCTCGGCCGCGCTGCGGTCGAGGCCGCCGTCGTGCCAGGTCTGTTCGATCGCCGGGTAGCGCGCCGGGTCGAAGGTGGTCTCCCAGAACTCCTGGCGGGCGGCCCACCAGTCGTCGCCGGACAGGCCGCTCAGCCGCTCGGCATGGGTGTGTTCGGCGAGGGTGGCGGCCGCGGCGTCGACGAAGGTGACGATGGAGTCGCTCGCCGCGGACGTCTCGGCGGCGGACAGCCCGGTCATGGACAGAGCGGCCAGCAGGAAGTCGGCCCTGGCGAGCAGGCCGGGACCCAGGGGCGGTCGTACGGTCGACACCATGCGGAGCCACGGGTGGCGTTCGTGCAGGGCCGTGTTCTGCTTCGCGTAGTGCTCGATCCGGTCCCGCCAGGAGCCCGATCGGGTCAGGTCGAGCTCCTGCCAGGCGGCGTCCACCATCAGGTCGACCAGTTCGGCCTTGCCGGGCACGTGGGTGTAGAGCGTCATCGTGCCGACGCCGAGGGACGCGGCGAGCCGGTCCATGGTCATGGCGGCCAGTCCTTCCCGGTCCGCCAGCGCCATGGCCGCAGCCACGATCTTGTCCAGGGACACCTTGGGCGGCCGGCCGCGGCCCGATCGAGCCTGCGGGGAACGCCAGAGCAGGCGCAAGGTCTCCCGAGGGTCTCCACCGCCGCTGCGTTCCATCAAGCCTCCCCTTTTCCGTAGATCGTACGGTAACGTTTTATCCGTAGGACGTACGGAAAAGGAGGACGGGCGTGCGAGTGCTGGTGACCGGGGCGACGGGGAACGTCGGGCGGCATGTGACAGCGGGCCTGGTCGAGGCCCACATTCAGGTACGGGCGCTGACCAGGGACCCGGGCCGGGCCCGGCTGCCCGGCGCGGAGGTCGTCCAGGGAGATCTCACCGAGCCGGACAGCGTGCCGTTCGACGGCGTGGACCGGATGTTCCTGTTCCCGGAGCCGTCGACGGCGAAGGAGATCGTCGAACGCGCGAAGCGGGCCGGCGTGCGGCGGATCGTCGTGCTCTCGTCGGGCGCGGTGAGCGGCGGGTTCGACACGACCTTCCATCCGCCGGTCGAACAGGCCGTTCAGGAGTCCGGTCTGGAGTGGACACACCTGCGGCCGGGCGAGTTCGCCGCCAACAAGCTCTCGCTGTGGGGGCCGTCGATCCGGGCCGAGCGGCTGGTCCGGGACGCGAACCCGGACGCGGCCTGGTTTCCCGTGCACGAGCGGGATGTCGCCGACGTGGCGCTGAAAGCCCTGCTGGAGGAGGGACATCACGGCCAGGCGTACGACATCAACGGCCCGGAGTTGATCAGCCTGCGCGGCCAGGTCCGAGCCATCGCCGACGCGCTCGGCGAAGAGGTGAGGTTCGAGGAGGTCACTCCGGCGCAGGCGCGCGAGATCTACCTGAAGATCGGCGGATTCGCCGCCGAGGCCGCCGACTTCCTGCTGGGATTCGCGGACTACGACGGCAATCCGGTCGATCCGGCCGGCAGCACGGACTTCGATCCGAGCACCTTGGGCCCGTTGCCCACGGCGCAGTCCGTGACAGGCAGCCCGCCGCGGACGTTCGCGCAGTGGGCGCGGGATCATGCCGAGGACTTCCGCTAGGAGAACTCGTCACCGCCGCTTGCCCGCACTTCGTGCCCGGCACTCCGCGACGACCCCCGCCGGAGGGTACGGTGCCAGGTGAGTGTCTAGGGTTCCGCCGCCGGGCCCGTTCCACGCGGGTCCGGCGGGCCTGGTCCGAGCGACACCGCCGGCGGCTCGGGTGGCCACCGGTCAACTGAAGGGGCAAAAGCCTGGAGGTCGTGCCTCCCGCGAGCGCGGGAGCCGGAGAGGCCTCCTGGTGTGCCCGATCGTTGTCCTGTTCATCCAGCATCTGCCCGGTGGGATCCCGCGGCAGAGCGCACCGTTTCTCGAGCCGTCCGCCGGCCTCGTCCCCGCGCTGCTGACCGCGTCGGTGCTGGCCTTCGCTCTGGCCTGGCTGTCGTCGGTGGGCGGCGTGGGCGGCGGCGTGTTGATGCTGATCGCGCTCACCGCCCTGTTCGGTCTTCAGGTGGCCCTGCCCACCCTCGCACTGACTCAGCTGGCCAGCAACGGCGGCCGCGTCTGGTTCAACCGGCGCGCGGTCCAGTGGCGGCTCATCACGTGGTACGCCCTGGGCGCCGTCCCCTTCGCCCTGGCCGGCGGTCTCCTGCTGCCCTACGTGCCGGTCGAACCGCTCAAGCGCGTGCTCGGCGCGTTCCTCGTCGTCACCGTCCTCTGGCGGCGGTTCCGGCCGGCCCCGGCGGTGCCGGCCGACAGGACGTTCGCCGCCGTCGGCGCCGGTTGCGGACTCGCCTCAGCCCTGTTCGGGGCGGCAGGGCCGCTCGCGGCCCCGTTCTTCCTCGTCAAGGGCGTCCTCGGCAGCGCGTACATCGGCACCGAGGCTGCCGCCTCCCTGGTCATCCACCTGACCAAGATCGTCGCTTATGGTGCGGGCAGCCTGCTGTCCGTCCACGTGCTCCTCCTCGGCCTGGCGCTCACCCCGGCCGTCGTCGCCGGCGCGTGGCTGGGCAGGAGAACCGTCGCCCGGATGAACGCCCGGACCCTCGTGCTGGTCATCGAGGGCGGAATCGTCGTCGCGGCGATCTTGTTGCTCGCCGGGATCTGAGCCTGGACGACGTCGTCAGGGCGGCGAGGGGATCAGCGCCGCGATGCCCTCCAGGAGGCGGTGGAGCCCGAACTCGAACAGGGTGTCCAGGTCGAGCGAACGAAGGGGGACGAGGGCGAGGTTCGGGAACGCCGTTCCGCCTGAAGGGCCCGTCAGCGCCGGTGTGCCGCGGGTGTCCATCCACTGCTCGCCGGTGATCCCCGAGTGGGCCGCGGCCGCCGCCTCGGACTCCAGGTCCGCGGCCACCCCTCGGACGTAGGCGGCCACGCAGGCGTGGATGTGCAGGCTGGTGGCCGGGTCCAGGCCGAGCCCGTCCAGGGCGCGCATCATCCACTCGCTGTGGACCATCGCGCGGGGAGCGAGCAGGGGGCGGGTGAAGGAGACGGCCTGAGCCAGCCACGGGTGACGCCGATACATGGCCCACTGCTGCCTGGCCGCCGTCTCCAGACGGTGGCGCCAGCCGGGCGGAAGGGGCGCCGGAAGCGGGAACTCGCCGAAGGCGGCGTCGGCCATGAGCAGGATCAGCTGCTCTCTGCCGGCCACGTGGCGGTAGAGGGCCATGGTGGTGACGTCCAGCTCGGCGGCGAGGCGGCGCATGGACAGTGCGGCCAGCCCCTCGGCATCCGCGATGGCCGACCCCGCGCGGACGATCCGGCCCCGGTCCAAGGACGCCGCCGGACGTCTGCGGTCGTGCGGCGTCCTCGGGGAGACGCCCGGGGTGTCGACGACCGTGCCGATCCCGGGAACCGGCCGCGCCAGGCCGGCCTGCCGCAGGGCGGTCAGCGCCTTGCTGGCCGTGGCCATGGCGACGCCGAACTCCCGGACGATCTGCCGCGTGGAGGGCAGCAGATCACCGGGGCGGAGCTCGCCGCCTTCGATGCGTCGGCGCAGCTCGGCGGCGATGCGCAGGAAGGGCGGATCGGCGGAGGACTCGGCAGGGCTCGTCACAGAACTCCCTCCATGGGGCCGCACTAGTGCACCCAAGCTCGGGCTGGCCGTTGATCCGGCTTCATCATCCCACTTGAACCAGCTGCACTAGGGCGCGCTTGGCCGTGGGCACCTGCGCAGTCTACGGTGCACACATCCAGCCGGAACCCCTGGCCGGAGACCGAGACGAGCGGAGCACCGAGATGCCGAGCGCGATCCCCACCCCGGTACGCGCAGCACTGGAACTGGACGGACGCCACCTGTCCTACCTCGACTTCGGCGGCCCCGGCCGGCCCCTGCTGGCCCTGCACGGACATCTCGACCAGGGCGCGACGTGGAGCGGCCTGGCGGCCGAGCTGGGCCCGCACTGGCGGGTCATCGCGCCCGACCAGCGAGGGCACGGCGAGTCGGACCGAGCCGCGGACTACTCCCGCGAGGGGTACGTCGCCGACCTCGCGGCCCTGCTGGAGCACCTGGACGCCGGCCCGGTCGTGGCTCTGGGGCACTCTCTGGGCGGACTGAACGCCTACCAGCTCGCCGCCCGTCACCCGGCGCTCGTCCGCGCCCTGGTCGTCGAGGAGATCGGCGCCGTCGTCTCAGGTCCGAGCCGTCTGGACTTCCTGCTGTCCAGTCCGTACGAGGCCGCCACCCGTGACGAGCTGGTGGCCGGGCTCGGCGCAGCGGGTCCGATGTTCGCGGGCCGCCTGCGGCACCTGCCGGACGGCCGCTGGCGCCTGCCGTTCCATCCCCGCGACACGGTCGAGTCGGAACGCTCCAACTGGGGCGACCACTGGGCCGACTGGCTGGCGACCGACGTCCCCGCGCTGCTTGTGGTAGGCGAGAACAGCCCGATCACCTGCGGTCAGGCGCACGAGATGGCCGAGCGGCGGCCGCACACCCGGCTGGTGACCCTCCACGGTGACCACTTCGTGCACCTCCAGGACCCGGCGGGTTTCATCGGCGCGCTCCAGGACTTCCTGCGAACGCTCGACGTCCCCTCCGCGTGACCAGCGGGAGCCGGCATCGCCTGGGTCGTCGCGGCCCGTCTGATCGGACGGTGGCCTATTCGCAGGTGTTGACGTACTCGATCTCGCGGAGGTGTCTCTTCCACTCCGCGGGGCTCAACGGTCCGCGTGCCCGGTCGCAGACCGCCGTGGCGGCTCGCTCGCCGTCGAGGGGATGCGCGCGCACCACGCCGTCCGGCGTGGCGCTGAACAACGTCCGGCCGTCCGCGCTGAACGCCAGCGTCGCGCTGCTCTCGAAGCCCACGTCGACATGGCCGTCGAAGATCGTCCCCAGGGGTTGCCGGGTGTCCGCGTCCCACAGCCGGATTCTGTCGCCGGCCGCGTACGTGGCGATGGTCCGTCCGTCCGCGGACCAGACAAGGGTGTAGATCCCGCCGTCACCCACGGCCGGGAACCGGAGGCCGCTGGTGCCGGTGAAATCCGGACTCCAGAGCGACAGCGGCTCGGCCTCCATGCTGACGGCCACGCGCCCACCGTCAGGGCTGAACGCGTACGGTCCGCCGGGCAGGCTTCCCGCCCCTTCCGGCCGCGGCAACCGGGCGCCGCGCAGCGGATCCACCAGCGTGATCTCCGGTGCGAACCCGGCCACCAGCAGCTTTCCGTCAGGACGGAAGGCCATGTTCGCCGACCCGTGCACGTCCTTCACCGTCCGCACGGTGGAGGAGGACAGAGTCCACAGTTCGAGCGGGAAGGGCATGGCCCCGTCCACGGCCTCGCGGGCGGGGGCGACTGCGAGCGTGGCGCCGTCAGGACTGAAGGCGAGACCGTCGACGCTGTTCGCCTGCTTGTTCGCGACCCCGAAAGAGCTGACCGGCAGGGCCGTGGACGTGTCCACGATCATCACCCCGACAGGGGACCCGGCCATCCGTGGCGTGCCGCCGATGGCGAGTCTTCTCCCATCCCTGCTGAAAGCGAGCGCAGGGCGGTGCAACGTCCCTTCGCCCACGTCGATCGGCGGACCGAGACTTCTCCGGCGGGCCACGTCCCACAACCGCACCCGGCCGGCTCCGTACAGGGCGAGCACCCGCCCCCCGGGCCCGAGGAGGGCCCTTCCGCCAGTCGTTCCGGGCAGCGCGGGGCGGTCGTCCAGGCTCCGCAGGTCCATCGTCGACACGGTGCCCGTCAGGCGGACCCTCATGACGTGGTCCGGCTCGTCGAAACGGACCTGGTCGATCGGCGCGCCGAGTTCGCGCTGCAGGACCATCTGGCCGTCGCTGAGTCGCATCACGGTCAGGCTCTTCGCCCCCTCACCTTCGTAGGCGAGGAACCGGTCGCCGTAGCCGAAGGAGTAGATCTTGCCTGCCGGCCCCCCTCCGTCCCCCTTGAGCGCGGCTCCCGAGGGCACGCTTCGCAACAGGAGCCTGTTTCCCGCCACACCAGCCTGACCAGGCGGATGCGGGACGGCGGCCGTGACGGCCAGTGCCCGGCCGTCCTCACTGAACACGGCGCTCTGGACGTCCTTCTTCCGAGGCAGCCAGTCCGCCCGGAGCGCTCGGTTCGTCTTCAGCGCCCACAGCTCCGCCCGTCCGCCTCCGGTGGAGTAGACGACGCCCAGGGTGCCGTCGGCGTTCACGGCGTCCACGCCCGCGCCGGAGCCGGCGCGGATCTGGCGACGGGTGGCCACGTCCCACCAGTGCGCGCCGGTGCGGCTGCGCGAGAGGTCGGGGACGGCGAGGAACCGTCCGGCGGGGTCGAACGCCAATCTGCCCGCGTTGCCCTGACTTGCTCCGCCGGCGAAGCCGTTCCCCATCGCCGTGCCGGTCGGGACGTCCCACAACCGCACCTCGTGGTCGTCCTGGACCGCCAGGACTCGGCCGTCGGGACTCAGCGCCCCCATCACCGCCGTAGGGCTCACGCCCGGGAACTCGCGAACCTTCCGGTGTTCGCGTACGTCCCAGATCCTCACCAGACCGGCCCGGACGCTCACCAGCGTGCGCCCGTCCCGGCTGGTCGCGTAGACGGTGCCGGCGGTCACGTCCGGATCGGTGAACGAGTCGAGTCCGTCGTCCGACAGGGAGTCGTACAGACCGCCGCGCGACTGGGGGATCGAGGGGCTGAGCCGCCATGCCGCCACGCTCAGCCGCATCGCGAGCCGGGGGTCCCGCCGGCGCAGGTCGGCCGCGCGCAGCAGGAGCGACCGGGCCGTCGCCTCGTCGCGCTGGCGGCTGGAGACCTCCCGCAGGTGCTCCGCCAGGCCGAGCCCGCCGAGCGTCGCCACGAGCAGGACGACGAGCGTGACCGCGATCAGGCCGCGGCGCTTGGACTGCCGCCTGGCCTGCTTGGCTGAGACATCGAGGAACTCGCGCTCCAGCGCCCGCAGCGCGATGTCCCGGCGCTCGGCGGAAGCCCAGCCCAGCGTTCTGTCGAGGCCGGAGCCGCGCAGCAGGTCGGCGGGCTTGCGGCCGTGCTCGTCCCAGAACCGGGCGGCCGCGGTGAGCCGCCGGTGGACGTGCAGGCCCTCGCGGTTGTCCGCCACCCAGTGCCGCAGCCGCGGCCAGGCCTGCATCAGGGCCGGGCTGGCCAGGGTGTAGGCGGAGTCGACCTCGGTGATGAGGCCGGCGGCCACGTACAGGGACAACAGCGACTCGGCCGGTCCCGTCGCCTCAAGCTCGTCGCGGGGGACGTGCCTGACGGTCTCGCCGTCCTCCTCCGTGAGGCCCACCATCCGGAGGAAGAGATCAGGTGCGAGGGTCCGCTCGCCGTCGGAGAGCTCTCCGAACAGCTCCTCCGCGATGGTGCCCAGATCGGGCTCGGCCGGTAGCGGCGCCCGCACCGCCGCGGCGGCGTCGCCGCCCGCCGCCAGCAGCCGGTCGTCCAGCCGGCCGCCGTCGCGGGCGTCGTGGTGGACGTCGGCGCGGGCGTCATGGTGGACGTCGTCGCGGACGTCGAGCAGGCCGAGCAGCACTGTTCTGGCCGAGGGCCGTTCGTCCGGATTCCTGGAGGTCGCCGCCGTGACCAGCCCGTCGAGCGGCTCGGGCAGCACGCCGGGATCGGGCCGGAAGCCGAGCACGGTGTTGACCACCGACAGCGGCTCCTGCCCCGGGATCGGGTCGCGGCCGAGCGCGGCGAACAGGACGACCAGCGCCCAGGCCCACAGGTCGGCGGCCGCCGCGGCCCCGCTCCCCGTGAAGACCTCCGGCGCCATGTAGTTGGGCGTGCCCATGATCGGACCGGTCGTCGTCAGCGGCCCGGCCTCCCGGGCCACCCCGAAGTCGATCACCCTCGGTCCGCCGGGGCCCAGGATGATGTTGTCCGGCTTGAGGTCGCGGTGGACGACGCCCGCCTCGTGAATGGCCGTCAGCGCGGTGGCGACGCCGATGGCCAGCCGCCGCAGCGCGTCGCCTGCGTACGGCCCGGCCTCGGTGACGACCTGGCGCAGCGTGGGTCCGGGCACGTACTCGCTGACGATGTACGGCTCGGCGACGTCGGTTCTGGCCTCGATCACCCGGGCCGTACAGAACGACGACACCCGCTGGGCGGCCGCCGCCTCCTTGCTGAGCCGGGCGCGCGAGGCGGCGTCGCTCAGCCTGGGCACCTTGACCGCCACCCGCCGGCCCGTCTCGTCGTAGGCCTCGTAGACCACGCCCTGCCCGCCTGCGCCGAGCCGTCTGGCCAGCCAGTAGTCACCGAGCCGGTGCGGATCCGAAGGGGTGAGCGGAACAGGCGACATATGCGAATTCTGGGTCAAGGGAGGCGCGTGCCGGTACGCCGGCCGTTCATGAGCAGGGTCAGGCGGTCCCGGCTCCGGACTGGGATCGCGCGGTCGGCCGGGTGATGGCGGGGTCGGGGACGCGCGCGCATCGGGGCGGCGGTGGCGACGTTCGCGGTGCCGTGGGTGACGACGATCTGCTCGCCGGGGTCAATCCGTGAATTCCCGGCTATCCCGCGAAATCGATCTTGTCAAGAGTTGATCATTTAAGGCCGGTACCATACTTTTCGTTCATCCGACCCTGACGGGAGCGACGGATGAATCTGAATGCGGCAGTTGCGACCGGAGCCGCTGCTCAGGTCATACTCATCGTGGTTTTCCTGATAGCGACACTGTCAAAGACCATAACCCACCGCGAACTCGGCCGGACCATCGCACAACTCGGCCCGGCGGCTCTGGGAAGGCATGCCGCGATCGCGGTGATCGCCGTCGAGATGCTGGCCGTGATCGGCCTGACGGTGGCGCCGTCCGCCTTGTGGCCCCGCGTGCTCATCGTGCTGCTGTCGCTGGCGTTCGCCGGCGCCGGGATCCGCGCGCTGAGCCGTGGCGAGAAGATCAAGTGCGGTTGTTTCGGGAACGGCGGCGCGGTGCTCGGCTGGCGCCAGGTGCTGTACCTCCCGCTGTGGCTGGCGCTCGTCGTGCTGGCCGAGGCGAACCCGCCGACCTGGACCGGGCAGGAGGGCCTGCTCGGCCTGGCCGTGGCGCTGCTGGCCATGGTCGCCTGGAAGCTGAGGGCCGAACTGCGCCTGTTGCGCCCGCTGCGGGAGGACCGGATGGTGCTTCCCGACCCCACCCAACCCGAAGCGGAGGTGCACGCCGCATGACGACGGTGCTGCTCATCGTGATCTGCCTGCTGGCCGTGGTGCTGTTCGTCCAGATCGGCGCGCAGGTGGAGCTCTTCCAGCAGGTCAAGCAGATCCGGGGCTACCTCGACATGGAGGACAAGCCCACCCCGGTGGAGCTGGGAACCCTGGAGGGTGCCCCGCCGAGCCGCTTCGGCCTGCCGGCGGCCCTCGACGAGGCCGAGCGGGCCATGGTGCTGTTCCTGTCCAACAAGTGCGAGACCTGCCACAACCTGGCGTCGGCGCTGCGTGGGGGAGCGGTGCCGCCATCGATGTGGGTCGTGGTCGTCCCGGTGTCCGGGGACGGCAACGAGTTCATCGCCGAGTTCGGACTGTACGGCGACCGGGTCGTCCTCGACGAGGACGAGAGCATCGTCGGCAGCATCGGGCTCGACATCACACCCGTCGCACTCCACGTCACCGAGGGGAAGCTGACACGGGCCCACACGGTGCCGACGGTCAGGCAGATGTACGCGGCCGCCCCTGTTCCCTACAAGCACCACCTGGCCGGCAAGCCCTCCGTACGGCACTGATCCGATTTCACCCCACGGCCAGAGAGGGCCAGCATGGATCATCTCAACAAAATGTCGGACGGACCCGACGCGTCGGGCCGGCGCGGATTCCTCGGCTGGATGGGCAGGGTCGGTGTCGCGGCCATCGGCGCTGTCGCGGGCGCGACCCTGATGACCAAGCCGGCGGCGGCGGGCAACTGGCGCTGCTGCAACCTCGCACTTCCCAACACTTTCTGCAAGACCAACAGCAGCGGGCAGTACGTCTGCCCGTCCGGCTACAGCATGAAGGTGTGGCAGTGCTGTAGCGGCTCGGCGCCGTACCAGCGGAAGTACGCCTGCGGTGAGTGCACCAAGGGCGCCGACTGTGGTTCGGGCCCGTTCATCTGCTCGGCCGGCTGGACCGTCAACGCCAACGGCTGCTGACAGCGACCGGGTGGCCGGTCCGGCGCGACGTCCGCGGCCGGCCACTCCGGATGGAGGATGTCGTGTCCTTTGACACCTGGCTGACCTTCGCGCTGCTCCTGCTCGTCGCGAGCGCGGGCTTCGCGCAGTTGTTCAGCTTTTGAGGCCTTTCTTTCGTCGGATACCTCCGCCCCCTGGTCCAGGGGAGAGTTCCCGGGGAGAAGCCCATGTACCGGCCGATCCTCATGCTCATGCTCGGCTTCAGCCTCTCCGCGCCGCTCGCGTACGGGCTGGTGCATCTGCTCGGCTCCGGCCTGTTCGGCGGAATGCCGGGGACGGGCGCCAAGCTCGCCGCGGCGACGGTGATGCTCGCCTGCCTGGTCATCGACTCCGGCCTGTTCGGGCTGCGCACGCCCATGTGGCGGCGCCAGACTCCGCAGCAGCACTTCTACCGGTTCGGCCCGGCCAGGGGCGCGCTCCTGTGGGGGCTGGACACCGGCCTGGTCCTGACCACGTTCAGGGTCACCTCGCTCACCTGGGCGGCGCTCGGCGTCACGCTGTTCGGGCTGGTGCCGTGGTGGGCGGGTCTCGCCTACGCGATCGGCTTCACCTGGCCGGGCTTCGCGCTGGTCGCGATCGTGCCGCCGTCGAAGGACCTGGTGGAGATCCCTGAGCCGATGTGGCTGATCGACTGGCTCATGGAGAAGGAGAAGCCGGTCAGGCGGCTGATGCTGGGCCTGCTCACGGTCGCCTTCGCCGGCGTCGTCGCTTCGTCGTTCCTGGGCTGACGCGCCGCCCGCCGCTCGCGCGGGCGGCGCGTCGAAGGTCAGCAGGCGCCGTTGAAGAAGGAGATCTCACGCCGGACGACGGGCTCGCCCGGCACCCGGAACTCCAGCGGGACGCACCTGGGCTCCTTCACGTAGAAGCCGCCGACGAACATCGTGTCGTGGTCGGAGCACGCGGTGAAGGACACCGAGTGATCGGCCTCGGCCGGGGTGCGGGCGTTCCTGGACGGCTCGGAGTAGAGCAGGCCCGCGCTGTCGTGGAACTTCGCCGGGATGGACACCGTGATCGTCTTGCCCTTCCTGACCAGCGCGCCGACCTTGAACTTGTGGCCGCTCCCGTACTGCTCGGCCCGGGCGTCGCCCCACGCGAGCAGCCCGGGGATGAGCAAGGGCCCCACCACGAGGTCGTCCGGCTCGGCCGCGCGGCTCGCCGTCTTCTCTCCGGGGAACTCGCCGTTGCGGTTCGCGCAGTTCAGCACCCGCGGATTCGCCAGGCTTCCCGGCCGGCCGGACGACTGCGCCGCCGTTCGCGCGTCGGCCTCCCCGGCGGCACAAGCGGTCAAGGACGGCAGCAGCGCCACCACCGCCGCCCAGATCGATCCCCTGCGTACACCTTTGAAGATCATTATCCAGTTGTACACCTCGTCGCCGGAGGTGGCCAGACGCCAGTGGATCACCTTCGGCGCCGTGGTCATCGGCTGCCGGTGAGGGGCTCGGCGCAAGAAGGATCTTCAATCGGAGCCCCGGAGCGGGCTAAGATCACCAGCGGAGGCGTCCGGGTGCCTGGTGGCCCCCTCGGTCTTCAAAACCGATGGCGCCGAGCATCTCGGCGCGGCGGGTTCGATTCCCGTCCGCCTCCGCCAGACCTCACCCCCTGGAGTCCTGCTGAGCATCGACGCGTTACTGGCTCGGGCACGTGCCGGGCTGCGCCGCCTGCCGCCTGCCGAGGCCTTCGCCGCGGCGAGTCGTGGTGAGGCCTACATCGTGGACACCCGCCCGGAGTTCCAGCGGCGCAGCGGCGGCGAGGTGCCCGGCGCCATCGTGATCGAACGCAACCACCTGGAGTGGCGGCTCGATCCCCGTTGCGACGCGCGAATCCCCGAGGCCACCTCGGCGCAGATCCGCTGGATCATCCTGTGCGACGAGGGATACTCCTCCAGCCTCGCCGCCTCGGCCCTCAGGCAGATCGGGCTGGCCAACGCCACCGACGTGATCGGCGGCTTCCAGGCGTGGATCGCGGACGGGCTGAGGGTGAGCCGTCCCGCCGCCCTCACCCGGCCGCGGGGTCCGGGCGAACCGGGCACCGACCCGAGGCCGACGGCCGCCGAGCGCGCATGTGGGTGATCGCCACCGCCGGGCACGTGGACCACGGCAAGTCGGCCCTGGTCCGCGCGCTCACCGGGATGGAGCCTGACCGCTGGGCCGAGGAACGACGCCGCGGCATGACCATCGACCTCGGCTTCGCCTGGGCCACGCTCGGCTCCGGCCGGCAGGTGGCGTTCGTCGACGTTCCCGGGCATGAGCGGTTCGTCACCAACATGCTCGCCGGCGTCGGCCCGTGCCCCGCGGTCATGTTCGTGGTGGCGGCGGACGAGGGGTGGCGGGCCCAGTCCGCCGAGCACCTGGCCGCCCTGCACGCCCTGGACGTGCGGCACGGCCTGCTGGTGGTCACCCGCACCGACCTCGCCGATCCCGGACCGGCGCTGGAGGAGGCCCGCCTCCACCTGGAAGGGACGAGCCTGTCGGGGATCGACGCCGTCCCCGTCAGCGCCCGGACCGGCCAGGGCCTGCCCGAGTTGTCCGCCGCGCTCGACCGGCTCGCGGCCGGCCTCCCGGAACCGCGCCGGGACGGCCCGGTGCGGTTGTGGATCGATCGGGCGTTCACCGTCACCGGGGCCGGGACCGTCGTCACCGGCACGCTCACGCACGGCACGCTGCGGGTGGGCGACGAACTGCTCGCCGGGTCGCACCGGCTCCAGGTCCGCGGCCTTCAGACGCTCAACCAGCGGCGGGACGCGGTGCCGGCGACGGCTCGCGTCGCCGTCAACGTCAGGGGCGCCGATCGGGACGCGCTGCAACGCGGCACCCCGCTGCTGACCCCGGACTCCTGGATCACCACCCAGTCGGCGGACGTGCGCCTGGAGCCCGGCGCGGACGTCGGCCGGGAACTCGTCTTCCATCTGGGCTCCGCCGCCGTTCCGGCCCGGGTGCGCCCTCTCGGCGCGGGCACGGCCCGTCTCACCCTCGCCCGGCCCCTGCCGCTCAGGGGCGGTGACCACGGCCTGCTCCGCGATCCCGGCCGCCGGATGATCGTGGCGGGGGTGCGCGTCCTCGACGTGCGGCCGGCCCCCCTGCGGCGACGGGGAGCCGCGGCGGTCAGAGGGGCCGCGCTCGCCGGCGTCACCGTGCCCGCCGCCGCCGACCTGCTGCGCTGGCACGGACTGCTGAGCCGGGCCGAGCTGACCGCGATGGGCGCCGCCCCTGACGGGCCGCCGGTGACGGGCGACTGGTTCGCCGACCCCGGCCACTGGTCCGAGCTGCGGCGCCGCCTGAGCGAGCAGGTGTCGCAACACGACCAGGGGATCACGGTGGAGGCCGCCGCCCGGCTGCTCGGCCTGCCCGACCGGCGGCTGGCACGGGCGCTGGTCGCCGAGCCGCTGACGATCAGAGCAGGGGTGCTCGTCAACGGCGACCGGGCGCGGGCGCCGATGCCGCCGCAGGTCGAACAGGCCGTCGCCCGGCTGCGGAGCGACCTCGCCGGCCGTCCCTTCGACGCCCCCACCGCCGAGCGCCTGACCGAGCTGCGGCTGACCGGCGCCGCCCTCGGCGCGGCCATGCGCGCGGCGGCGCTGCTGCACATCGGGAGGAACGTCGTCCTCCTGCCGGACGCGCCGGAGCTGGCGGTCGCCGTGCTGAGCACGCTGCCCGCGCCCTTCACCGTCAGCCAGGCCCGCACCGCCCTGGGCACGAGCCGCCGCGTCGCCGTACCGCTCCTGGAGTACCTCGACGCCCGGGGGCACACCCGGCGGGTCGACAACGACTCCCGGATCTGCGTCCCGCCCGTGGGGCGCTGACGCACCCGTCCACCTGCGGGTCCACGGGTCAGAGGAGGGCGGCCTCGTGGACCAGGACCGCCGCCTGCACCCGGTTGCCGAGGCGCAGCTTGGCCGGCGCGCGGCTGACATGTGCCTTGACGGTCGTCTCGGTCATGGACAGCTCGCGGCCGATCTGCCGGTTGGACAGGCCGCGGGCGACGGCGAGGACGACTTCGTGCTCGCGGTCGGTCAGCCCGCCGAGGAGCCTGCGGGCGGCGTCGATCCTGGAGGGCTGCCGCCGTTCGGCGAACGCGCTGATGAGCCGCCTGGTCACGGTGGGGGCGAGCATGGCGTTCCCGGCGGCCACCGTGCGGACGGCGGCCGCGAGGTCACGCGGCGGGGTGTCCTTCAGCAGGAACCCGACGGCCCCGGCCCGCAGCGCTTCGTGCACGTACTCGTCGAGGTCGAACGTGGTGAGCATGACGACCTTCGGCGCGCCGGGCAGGGCCGCCATGCGGGCGGCGGCGGCCAGAGTTCGCCGCCCAGGCGACCGAGACGAGTGTCCGGGTCCGCACGCCGGACGCCGCCAGGTTGCGAGCGCTGCTGGAGCGTCCGGGGGCCAGGGTCCGCGTCGAGGACGACGCGCTGATCGTCACCGGCGCGCCCAGCTCCGTGATCGGCGAGGCCTGCGCCGCGAACGGGGTCGTGCTGCACGAACTGAGCCTCCGGCGCGGTGGTCGTCCCCATCGCCTTCGCCGCGCTGGCGGCGGGCGGCGCGGGAGATGCCGCGGCGATCACCGTCGGCGTCAGCCAGGCGGGTTTCCAGCTCGGCATCGCGCCCATCCTGGCGCTGGCGATGGCCTCGATCACCACCGAGTACCGTTACGGCACCATCAAGGCGACCTTCCACGCCGTGCCGAGACGCGGCTCGGTGCTCGCCGCCAAGGCGTCCGTGGCCGCTGCCGCGGCCGGCGCGCTCGGCCTGGTCTCCGCGTTCGGGTCGCTCGGCGCCGCGGCCCTGCTGGCGCCGGAGGCCGACCTCGCCCTGGACACGGGGGCCGACTGGCGGAACGTGGCCGGCATCGCCGCCTACTACGCGGTCGCCGCCGTCATGGCGGTCGCGGTCGGCGCGCTCGTCAGGCACACCGCCGCCGCCCTGACCCTGCTGCTGGGCATGCGATGTTCGCCGAGTCGCTCGTCCCGGCGATCCCCGGCATCGGCGCCGACATCCACCGGCGGCTCCCGTTCAACGTCGGCAAGCAGTTCCTCATCGGCGTTCCGGATCCCGCCGCGGCACCCCCAGGCCCACCCGCCCCACCTCCGTCGACGTCGCTGCTCGGCCCGTGGTGGGCCCTCGCCTACTACGTGGCCTTCGGCCTCGTCCTCCTCGCGATCGCCGTCGTGACGGCGAAGCGGCGCGACGCCTGACGACACCCGGAACAGTGGCGGGGAGTGCCACCGCCCCGGGCCTAACCTCTGTGGTCAGTACGGCTGGTCGCCGTGCACGCTGGTAGGGCGTAGGTGACTCCGGTCAGGCGTTCGGACAGTTGCCACAGGTGAGCGGCCGTGTCGGTGTCGCGGATGGCGCGTTCGCGGGTGCGGCGTACGGGCTCGCCGCGCAGTTGCAGCGGCCCGTCTGGAACGATGTAGCTGCCGCCGGACAGGTCCGGTACCGTCGCCGCGTACAGCGAGGTCTTCGCCCCTTCTGACGTCGGGCGGAAGGCTGCGCGCACCAGCAGGCGCGTGACGGTCGCGTACAGTCGTCCTCTGCCGCTGTTGGCGCCGCCGGTGAGCACGTTGGTGCGGGTGAGCCCGGGGGCGACGGCCATGCTGCGCAGCCGCAGCCCGGCAGCGTCGGCCCGGCGCTGCAACTCCATGGCGAAGTAGAGATTGGCCCGCTTGGACTGCACGTAGGCGAACGCCGTGCGATATCTGCGCTCGGCGTTGAGGTTGCGCAGGTCGAAGCGGGCGAAGCGCTGACCTTCGCTGCTGACGGTGACCACCCGCGGGTCGGGCGCGGCGAGCAGATGCGGCAGCAGCACGCCGGTCAGGGCGAAGGTGCCCAGGTGGTTGATGCCGAACTGCGACTCGAACCCGTCGGCGGTCCGGGCGTACGGCACCATCGCCACCCCCGCGTTGTTCACCAGCAGGTCGAGCCGGCCGCGGTCCCACCCGGCGGCGAACTCGCGGACGGAGGCCAGGCTGCCCAGGTCCACCTGGCGCAGTTCCAGGCGGGCGCGGGGCACCTCGCCCTGCATGCGGGTCAGCGCGCGTCGGCCCCGTCCGGGGTCGCGGCAGGCCAGGACGACGTGCGCGCCGCGGCGGGCCAGTTCGCGGGCGGTGATGTAGCCGATGCCGCTGTTGGCTCCGGTCACCACCACGACCCGGCCGGTCTGGTCGGGGATGGCGTGGAAGGTCCAGGCGGGAGGGCTGTGCATGATGTGCCACCTCAGAGGAAGGGGACCAGCGCATCGCAACTTTGAGTTGCGATAGATTGATCCTGTCATTCGCCCTCGAATATCGCAACTTGGAGTTGCAATGCGGTCTGGTCCATCGCCTGCCCGGCCGGTCGGCCGCGGCGTCAAGGTACGTGCCGCCGTCCACGCCGCCACGCTCGCCGAGCTCGTCGACAAGGGCTATGCCGCGCTGACCGTCGAGAACGTCGCCCAACGCGCCGGGGTCCACAAGACAACGGTGTACCGCCGGTGGAAGGACCGCGAGAGCCTGCTCATCGACGCCCTGGCCGAACACATGGCGACGGACATCCCGGTGCCCGACACCGGCGCGATCGAGACCGACCTGCGGGCGCTGGCGCGCTCGATCGTCCAGGCGTTCACCAGCCCGGCCGGGCAGGCCATCCTGGCCGCCATGTTCACGGGGGCGGCTCACCTTCCGGAGATCGCCGCAGCCCGCCGGCTGGTGTTCGACGACCGGCTCGCCAGGGCTGAGCCGGTGCTGAGGCGTGCCGTCGAGCGCGGCCAGCTGCCCGGGGACACCGATCCCGCCGAAGTGCTGAAGACCCTCGCCGCGCCGATCTACCTGCGCCTGCTCATCACCGCCGAACCCGTCGACGACGCGATCGCCGACCAGGCGGTGCGCGTCACGCTCGCCGCCGTGCGCGCGGGCGCCCTACGGCCAGGGCGCGACGATGAGCCGGGCGGCGAGTGAGGAAGCCGGCCCGGTTTCGGCCGCTGCCGTCGCCCCCCGGCGTCAGCTCTGCGCGGTGAGGTGAGCTTGCCGAAGATCTCCTCCGCCCGTCGGCAGGGCGGTCGCACCGGTACGTGCGCGCATCGGCTCTTGATCCACTTGGCCGGAGATCAGTAGGGTTGGGCGCTTTACTCCTCACCCCCCGTCCCGGAGTGCCTCATGCGCCGCCATCGTTTCGGCCGGCTCGCCGCCGGTGTCGCGGCCCTCTACCTGGCCGTCGTGATCGTCCTCGCCGTCGTCGGACTGGTCACCGGCGACCTCGTCCCTCTGTGGAGAGTCGTCGCGGACCCGGACGGCTACATGGCGGACGAGATCCGGCCGTGGCCGTGGCTGCCCGCCCTGCTGGTGCCCATCGCGGCGGTGCAGGCGTGGGCGTACCGGGAGGTGGCACGCGGGCGGCTGCGCGGGGACCCGGCGCGGCACGGCAAGGAGGCGCGCCTGCTGCGGGTCGCTTCCTACGCCATGGTCGCGCCCTGTGCCTGCTGCCCGCGGCGGACATGGCCCGCGGCCCCGTCACGGACTGCGTCATGCCGGAGCCGTGGCAGATCGACACGGGGGAGGCGGAGCCGCGCGAGCGCGCAGGAAGCCTGCACGTGTTTCCCGACACGACGCCCGACCAGGTCGTGCTCGCCTACGGACGCCACCTGTGCGGCGTCCACACCCGCAACGACCCGCGGGAGCTGGCCCGGCTGAAGGTCGACCGCGCGTCCCTCACCTATCCTCTGGACGGCATCTGTCCCAGCGCCACCACGATCGTCCAGGCCGCGAAGGCCGAGCAGGACAAGGAGATCGCGGCGATGGAGGCCGACTCCCAAGCCATGTGCGACGCCACGCCGCGCCACCGCCCGCGCACCAGGCCGGCCCGGGCGATCCGGATCAAGGAGCCGCAGTGGACCGACTACGGGGTGCTGCAGACGTACGAGGGGAAGGGAGAGGAGGAGACCGGGCCGGACATCGACCCCGGCAACGGGCTGGTCTCCTCCGCGCGCGGCATCCTGGCCGTCATGACCCACCCCGACTTCGACCTCTGCGTCACCCTGGAGACCTACACCCGCCGGCCGCCCGTCGAGACCAAGGGCTGGGACAAGGTGGTCGAGGTCGGCTACTACAGCCCGGGCGGAAAGATCGTGCTCTATGACAACGTCGGCGGCACCGAGTTGCCCAACCTCGCCCTCAACGGGCGCAAGGGGCACTACCGCATCCGCGTGCACTACGCCTGGTTCCCTTGGAAGGGCGAGGCGGAGGGCGGGCAGCGGCTGCTGATCATGGCGTATCCCGGCCAGGGCGACCGGGAGATCGTCCATCGGAACCGGAAGATGACCTGATCCTCTTTTCGGGGGTTTCATCCGATTAGTCGCCGATGGCACTGCCTGCCCGTGATCGTTTACTGAGGTTTCGGGAGTGCCGGGTCGTTAGAGTGCTCGGCGTGATGCTTGCTGATCTTCGCATTCGCCGGCTCGGCCGCTTCCCGGTCGGCTTCATCGTGGTCATGCTCGTCATGGCCGCCGGCTGCTCGGAACGGTCACCGGCGGAGCCGAGCCGGCCTGCACAGGTTCCCGCCCCTTCGCCGTCGGCAAGTCCTCCGCCGGCGCGGCAGTTGGTCGATCTGCGGACGAAGGTGAAAGGCAATGTCCTGTTGCATCATGTCGCCGACAGCGGTGATATCGAGTGGGTCGGCAAGCTCAAGGTGGGAACCTCGTACAAGATCGCTCTGGATTGTGCCGGTTCCCAGGGGAAGCTGACGATCGTGATGAGTGAGGGTTTTCAGGCGTTGCGGCAGTGCGCTGCGGGTTACACCACGTATACAATCGGTGATTACCCTGTCTCGAGACCCGAACCATACACGCTGACGATCAACGCTCCGGCCGATGCCAGGTGGGCGGTGCTGGTGGCAAGAGTCTCGTGAGAGCCGGCGGTCGAACATCGGCACGCCGCATCGATCGCGCTCCCTTCGACCATCTGCCCCCTGGGCGCCGGCCGGTTCTGCGGCGGCGGGAGAGTTGCGCAGTTCCTCACCGTCCGTGTCAGCATGATGGATCATGCCGGGATACGAGACGAGTGACGCGACCCTGGCCGCCATCGCCGGCCTGCTCGGGACGACCGCCGAGCGCGTACGGCCCCTCCCGCAAGGTGGGGCCAACCATGTCCTCCTGCTCGGCGACGACCTGGTCCTGCGCATCCCACGGACCGAGCAGTTCCTTCCGGACCTGGCCAAGGAGGCCGCGGTCATCCCGTACGCCCTGCGCGCCGGCGTACGCACCCCGGAGATCGTCGCGTTCGACGACACCTGCTCGGTGGTGGACGTCCCCTACATGGTGCTCACCCGGACGCCGGGAACGGATCTCGCATGCCTTGAACTGCCCGACGCGGACGCCGAACGTCTCTACCGGCAAGTCGGGCGGGAGCTGGGCAAACTCCATCGGCTCACTCCGGACACCGCACCCGCCCTGGCCGGCGTCCCCGCGGACGACGGCAACGCGGACCCCTGGGCGCTCACCGGCCGCCTCCTCAAGGACGGCTGGATCGACGCCGAGACCGCCCGCTGGCTCACCGGCTGGTTCGACCGGCTCTCACCACATCTCCCCACGAGCCCGCCTTCGGTCCTGATCCACGGCGACATCGCGCCCCAGAACCTGCTCATCTCCCCGCACACGGCTCGGCTCAACGGGATCGTGGATTGGGGCGACGCCGAATGGGCCGACCCCGCTGCCGACTTCGCCAAGATGCCCCTCACCGGCATCCCGGCCATGCTCGACGGCTATCGGCAGGAAACCGGCCAGGAAAGCGCCACGGGCACGCCGGCCTGGGAAGCTCGCGTGTTGTGGTTCCACCTCACCTGGGCGCTGGGACGCCTGGCGGAACCCGTCCCGCGCCCGGGCGAACGCCACTGGACCGCACCTCCGGCCAGCCGACTCATCGGCCTGCTCCGCTTCTTCACCTCAGCCCCACCCGCTCCTTGGACCGATCTGTCCTGAGGGACGGCGCCCTCCGTCCCCCGGAGACGCCTAAAAGAGCACTACTCCCGTGTATGTGGTCAATGTCGCAGCCCAAAGCAACCAGCCTGCGAAAAACTCCTTGTACCGACTTTGGAGCAGGCCCACCAGACCCGTGCTCAATAGCGCCACACAAACAAGCGAAAACCCGAAGGGCACGCCGATGGCAAGGCTGGTGAAGGCCAGCAGTATCAGCGAGCCGACTCCGGTCAGGAACAACCCGGCTGCCACGTGAACAGCCCTGCTGATCGTCACGACGACACTCCCTTATTCACGAGCAAGACGAAATCGCGATGAGAAGCGCAGCGGCGTCGGATATCGGCGCCTCGCCGATCAAGAGCCTACAGATCGTGCCGTCGCCGGCGAACGAGCACCCTGCCTCGAGGAAACCTCATGCACGTCACCTACAGCGGTCCCAAGTCCGGGCCATCCTGCGGGACCTGAACGTGCCTGACGGCGTGCAGATGGCGAGTCGCTCGCCACGGATTCCATCCTGACGGGCGGTGCCAGGTTCACCCCTTCGGGTGAGGCCGGAGCGATTCCGCCCGGCCAAGCTTCGAGCTTGTGCGTTTCCTCCGTCTCATACCTCTCAGCGTCGTCATGCTCGTCGACCGGACGACCTCGGCCTCGCGCTCCACCAAGATCACTCATTGCGCTGGATCCTCGCGCCCGCACGAATCGAGGTCATCATGACCGCGTCCGCCACGCGTTCTCGTTCTGCCGGATCATCTGTTGTCGATGTCACGTGGTTCTTCGCGATCGCCGTCCTGCTGTGTTTCGCGATGTCCGTCCCGATGGTCTTCCGGCTCGTCCCGACGGACCTCTACAACCTGATCACTCCGATCATGCAGCAGTCCCCGCTGCTCGCAGCGATCATCATGTGGCTTGCCCGCCGCCCCGGAACGTTCCGGGAGACGTTCGCCACCAGGTGGCGCGGCACACCCCAGTGGGCCGGCATCGGCATCGGCCTCATCGCCGCGATCGCCGCGATCCAGACCGCCGTCGCGCTGGCCTCGGGGATCTGGCGGCTCAACCCGCTCGACCAGATCCTCGCGGCGACCATCTGGATCGTTCCGGTCTTCCTCATGCAGTCGGTCCTCGCCATCGGCGAGGAGTTCGGCTGGCGCGGCTGGCTGGCGACGCGCGCCGCGTCATGGGGATTCTGGACGCTGGCCCTCGTCAGCGGTCTGGTCTGGATCGTCTGGCACCTGCCGGTCCTGGCCGTCATCGGTGATCGACCCCTCTGGGACATCGTCATCTACTTCGCGGGCATGCTGCCATGGGCGCCGCTGTTGCTCGCGCTTCGCCGGCGGTCGGGGAGCGTCTGGCCCGCGGTTCTGACGCATGGAGCGATCAACAGCGTCCGGGTGTACCTGCTGCAATCCGTCCCTAACGCCACGGATCACCTGCTCATCGAAGTGATCGGCTGGGTCCTCACGCTGGCCGCCGCCGTGTGGCTGATGCGCCCGAGCCGGACGCAGTTCGTCCGCGGGCCTGCCGAAGGTTAGACCGTGCCGAGGCGCCGGCCTCCGCGACCGGAACTCCGGCGACCGCCGCAGCAGGACGTCCACCAGCTTGGCCGCCTCGGCGTCGCCCGTGCTGCCAGGCAGGTGAGCCACGGGGGGCTCCTCCTCCGGGAGGATCCATCTCCAGGGCTGTCTGGATACCGTTGACGCATGCGATGGCGTGGCAAGGCGCTGGATGTCCTGCTGGTGACGGCCGCCATCGGCTTCGACGTCCTGACCACGTGGCACACCTGGGGGACCGCGTCGGCGCCCGTGGTGATCTGCGGCGCCTTCTCCGTGCTGGCCGGGGCGCCCATGGGGTTCCTGCGGCGGTGGCCGGTGGCGGTGGCCGGCTACCTGGCGGCGCTGCTCGTCCTCACCGACCAGCTCGGCGCGTTCACCGTCAACACCGTGCAGATCCTGCTCATGGCGGCCCTCGGGGTCGTCGCCCACCGGGCGCGGCCGCTCACCGTGTCCTGCTCGGCCCTGGTCGTGGGCGTGACCACCGCGGTCAACCTGGCCGATCCGGGCCACCCCTTCACGGCCAACGCCTGGTGGTACTGCGGCGGAGCCGTCGTGGTGCCCGTCCTGATCGGCGTCTACCTGCGCGGCCCGGCCGGACGCCTTCCCGAGCGCGACGTCACTCCGGATGTGCTGCTGGCCGGCGGCGGCCTCACCCTGGCCGTCCTGAACACCTGGACGGACTGGGACGCCACCGGCGGGCCGGTCTGGGGCACCGCATCGGTGGTGGTGCTCGCGGGCCTGTCCCTGGGCGTCGCGCGGCGGCTGCCGGGGCTGGTGTTCGTCCTTCAGGTCATCCTCATGCTGCTGGCCGACCAGTACTTCGAGGAGGCGACGGGCACCTGCGTCATGCTCGTCCTCGCTGCCGCGGGCGTGTTCGCCATGCGCGTGGCCTCCTGGCTCTGGACGTTCGTCGTCTACCTCGTCGCCGTTCTCGCCGTGGCCGCCTTCACCGCCGCGATGGGCGACGCCGGGTGGCAGCCGACGCGCGTCCTGGCGCTGATGACGCTCGTCATGGCGCCCGTGGCGAGCGGCCGCTACCTGCGGGCCCGGCAGGCCGCGAGCCAGGCGGAACGGCTGCGCCGTCGGGAGTCGCAACAGCGCGCGCTGACTCAGGTGCGCGCCGACCAGCTGGCCGAGCGCGAGAGCATCGCCCGCGAGATGCACGACATCGTCGCCCACCACGTCGGCGCCATGGTCCTGCGGGCCGGCGCCGCCCGCTACGCCGACCCCGGCGGGCCCTCCAGCCAGGCGCTCACCGACATCCGTGACACCGGCCACCAGGTGCTCGAAGACCTCCGCGGCCTGCTCGATCTGCTGCGTGACCCCGGCAAGCAGCCCGACCTGCCGGCCGACCCGGCCACCGTGATGCGCCAGTCGGCGGAACGCATGAGCGCGGCGGGGCTGCTCGTCGAGCTCGACATCGACCCCGAAGTGGCACGGGCGCCTCTGCTGGCTCGCGTCTCGGCTGCCAGGATCGTCCAGGAGGGGCTCACCAACGTCCTCAAACACGCGGGGGCGGGCACCTGGGTGCGGGTGAGCCTCACCGCGGCGCCCGGCGGGCTGGCCGTCGAGGTGCGCAACGGCCCCCCACCCGCCGCCCCGCTCAGCCTGCCCTCCTCCGGGCAAGGGCTGCGGGGCATCCGCGAACGCGCCCACGCGCTCGGCGGCACCCTCACCGCCGGCCCGGCCGAGGACGGCGGCTGGCTGCTGACCGTCCTGCTGCCCACCGGGCACGCGGCGTGATCCGCCCGGTCCGGCGATGGGGCGATCCGCAGGGACCGTCAGGAGGGGAGCACCGTCGAACAGCGGCACCGTCCGGAACTGCGGGCCGGTTCCCACTGCCGCACCTGTCCGACCCGGCCGCCACATCCGCCTGAGCCGGAAGTCCTCTGCCCGCTGCACTGCCGCGCCGGGTCAGCGGGCCGCGGAGCGCACGATGTCGTCGACGAGAGCGGCCAGACGGTGCGGCTGGGACAGGAACGGGCAGTGGCCGCTGGTCAGTCTGCGGATCTCGGTGGCTCGGGCTGCCATCCGCTCCTGCAGGGCGGGCGGGACGGCCTGGTCCCGCTCGGTGATGATGTACGTGGAGGGGATGTCGTGCCGGCCGGCCGTGTCGGCCTTCTCCGTGAAGGACCGTCTGGTCTGGTTGACCAGGCGGCTCATCTCCTGCTCGGCCTCGGCGTCCGGCAGGTCGCCGTAGAGCGCGGTGCGTGGCTGGTCGATGAGGGGGAACAGGCCGCTCGTGTCGTCGGGGTCCGGCAGGCCGTGGAGGGTGTGCAACGACTGTCCCCGGTCCGGCAGGTACGCGGCCAGGTAGATCAGCCCCTCGACGTTGTCCGCCCGGGTGGCGGCCTCGGTCGCCGGGATGCCCCCGTAGGAGTGGGCGAGCAGCACGACCGGGCCTTCGACCGCGGCCAGTTCCCCGGCCAGCACGGCGGCGTCGTCGTGCATGCCCGCGGTGGGACGTTCGCCGGCGCTCGGAAGCGCGGGCGTGCGCGTGGCGTAGCCGAGGGCGTGCAGCTCGGGCTGGAGCCTGGTCCAGGTGCTCGGCCGGTGCCAGGCGCCGTGGACCAGCATCACGGTGGTCATGAAGGGACTCCTCCTATGTGATCGATGGGGACATAGGGTGATGCGTCCTTCGGTCGTGGTCACCATGCGGCCGGAGCCGCCACCGGCGGAGTCGGATCAACTCGGCGCAGATGGCCACGGCCGTATCTTCCGACGTGCGCGAGCCGAGGTCGAGACCGATCAGCGAGCGCGCAGTCGGCGACTCCGCCCGGTCAGCCCCGGTCTGTCGCCCAGGGCGTCAGCAGGCCTGATCCTTCGCGCCGGGCGCGTGGCCGAGCAGTCGCAGGATCTCGTCGGACAGAAGCTCGTCCGGGCCCTTGAGAGCGTCGGCGAGTCTTGTGTCGGTGCAGAAGATCATGTCCGCGGCGATCTTGTCCTGCACGATCCGGGCCACGTTGTCCAGGGCGACGGGGATCGGCTCGGAGGGGAGCTCGGCCGTGGATATGTCGATCAGGTGGCTGTCGGCCTGGGCCGGGTCCATGAACTTCCTGATGATGATGGAGTTCTGGTTCCGGGAGGAGGTGGTCCAGATCGTGAAGACGACGACGTACAGGCCTTTCCAGGCGTCAGCGCCGAGTTGACCGCGCCAGCGGGTCATGATGTCCGTGACGCCTTCGATCTGCACCTTGGACGCCCAGTACATGTTGGTGCGGATGTTCGGGTAAACGCTGCCCGAGTAGTCCTCGAAGGAGTTCATGTCGAAGGAGCGGCTTCGTGTCGCGTCCGCGATGAATGCGCGTGACCTGTCGAGAATGTTGGCGCACGACTGCTGAAGGCCGAGGGGAAGTTCCGCCGATTCGAGTCGCCGCCGGGCCGTGTTGATCGTGGCGGAGACGTCCCGCAGCGGCTGGACCCAGCCGTCCCCCGGGCCCTTGGACGCGACCATGTCCAGGTCGTGCGGATCGATCCTGGCGCTCTGGAACGCCGGGACCTGCTTGGGCAGGTGAGGGGCGATGACGGTGAAGATGCCCAGCGGGAGGTGGGCGATCGACTTCGCCAGCTCGAAGATCTCGTCGACCGGGTGCAGCGACTCCAGGGTCCGCCCGTTCGAGACGAGGCTGTACAAACCACCCCGCCGGTCGTTCTGGACGACGATGACCGGGCTCAGGTGGTTGACGAGGTCGGCTTTCAGCGCGGCGTAGTTCCGCCGAGTGTCGGCGTTGACCGCACGGATCGCGTCGCGCGCCGTCCGTTGTCCGGCCGCGTCCGGCGGTGAGGCGCCGGCACGGGCGACGGGCAGGAGGTTGCCGCCGAGCAGCGTCGTGGCGCCGGCCGCGGTGGCGGTGCCGAGGAATGTTCTGCGTGTGACCACTGTCTGACCTGCCTCTCGAAAGCCGCCGTACCTCATGCATGTGGCAGGACCGGCGAGCCGTCCTGGGCCGGAGGGTTGACTTAATGTTTGTGTATGGTAACGGTAAGTAGCTGGCTCTTCGGGTCGCAACAGTGAGGGCCGCCGACTGTGGCCGTCGCGTCCTAGGCAGGAGGAGGAATGTCGATTCTCAAGGGGATGGCGATCGGCGGTCTCGCGCTGCTGGTCGCCGTGCTCGTCCCGGCCGCGACCGGCGCACGTGCCGCGATCGGGGTCACCAAGTGCACCGGTTCTCAGACGGTGACGTACACCCCCGGCCTCACCGATCAGCCCCGGGAGGTCACGGTCAGCGGGAACGCCCCCTTGATCGAGTGCGTCTCCAGCAGTGATCCCACCATCTCCCAGGCCACGTCGACCTTCTCCGCCACCGGGACGTTCTCCTGCACCTCCGGCACGAGGGCCGGGAGCCGGAGGATCACGTGGAACAACGGCAACACCAGCACGCTGTCCTCCACGTCCACCGTCTCCGTCAACGGCGCTGAAAGCCTCGTTCTGATCAAGGGCGTGGTGGTCGACGGCGAGTTCAAGGGAGCGCCGTGGACCGGCACGTTCACCATGTTCAGCACGAAGCCTCTGGCCTGTCTCACCGAGCAAGGGCTGGCCGGCGTCGTCGGCTCGCTCACCCTGAGCATCGGCTCACTGTGAACCGGGCCGGCTTCCGCGGACACGTCGTGGCGCGACTGTGTGTCAGCAGGGCTGGAGGGCGGGCAGGCGGCCTTCGAAGTAGGCGGCCGGTGTGACGCCCATCAGCGTACGGAACTCGGCCGTCATGTGGGACTGGTCGTAGTAGCCGGTGACGGTGGCCAGGTCGGCCCAGCGGGGGCCGTCGGCGCGACCGAGGGCGAGGGCTTTGCGGACGCGTTCGATGCGTTCGTAGCGTTTGGGCGACAGGCCGACGGCGTCGGCGAACAGGCCGCGCAGGTGACGTTCGCTGACGGCGAGGTGGCGGGCGAGCGCGGGCAGCGGTTCGCGTCGTGCGCCCGTACGACCGCGCAGCGCCCGGACGGCGGCCTGGACCAGGTCGCGCCTTGCCCCGTCCGCCGAGATCCTGGCCGGGAGCGCCGCCTCCAGATGCCGGAGTGCCAGGCCGTGGTGGCCGCCCGCGTGCCTCAGGGCGGCGACCAGCGGATCGCAGGAGGCGCCCCACAGGTCACCGAGGCGGATCACCCGGTCCACGACCTCGCTCACCGGGACGCCGAGCAACGGCCTGGTCGCGCCGGGACGCAGCCGCAACCGCAGGCAGAACGGGAGGTCCTTGCCGACGTGGTACGAGGCACGCGTGCGCGGGCCGATCACGAGCAGGTCGCCCTGCCCGGCGCAGGTCGTACGGAAGATCAGGGACGTGCCGGGGTCGGGGAGGTGCACCAGCGGCGGCCGCCCGCCCGCCACGGGATCCTCCGCCCTCAGCACGCTCACCGCCTCGACCAGCGGACGCAGACCGTCCGGCACGGTCAGCGGGGCCTCGATGCTCATGACCACACGGTAGCCGCGCCACGGGGTGCGCAGGTGTGCCGAAAGTTCCTATAAGGGCTGGTGGGCGGGGCGGCAGAGTGAGCCGCATGATTGTTGTCACAGGTGCCACGGGCACGGTCGGCGGTGAGGTGGTCCGGCTGCTGGCCGGCCGGGGTGAGCGGGTCCGGGCGATGACGCGGGAGCCGTCGAAGGTCGCGGTGCCGCCGGAGGTGGAGGTCGTCCAGGGGGATTTCGACGACCCCGGGTCGTTGGCCGCAGCGGCGCGCGGCGCCGACGCCGTGTTCCTGCTCAGCGCCCCCGGCCCGTGGCTCGCCCGGCACGACGAGGCGATGATCGTGGCGGCGCGGGCCGCGGGGGTGCGGAAAGTGGTGAAGCTCTCGGCGATCGGCACGGGCGAGGAGCACGGCGGCGCCAAGGTCGGCGGCTGGCATCAGGCCGGGGAGCAGGCGTTGCGCGCGGGCGAGCTGGACTGGACGGTGCTGCGGCCGTCCAGCTTCGCCTCCAACGCCTTGAGGTGGGTTCCGCAGATCCGGCAGGGGCGTCCGGTGCCGAACACGACGGGCCGGGGCAGGCAGGGGGTCGTCGATCCGCGGGACGTCGCGGAGGTGGCGGTGCGGGCGCTGACGTCCGACGAGCACGGGCGATCCGTCCTCACGCTGACCGGGCCCGAACTGCTCAGCGTCCCGGACATGGCCGAGGTGCTGGGGGAGACGCTCGGGCGGCCCGTCGAGACGGTGGACGTGCCGCTGGAGGTCTACCGCACGCAGCTGATCGCCGCCGGGATGGATGCCGAGTTCGCCGACGTCGCGGTCGACGGCTCCCGGCTGGTGGCGCGGGACGGCAACGCCCGGCTCACCCCTGACGTCGAGCGGGTGCTGGGACGTCCCCCTCGTACGTTCCGCGCCTGGGCGGCCGATCATCTCCGGTGACGCCGGCCGCCGGGTCAGGGCGGGTGTGCCGTCACTTGTTCCAGGCCACCAGGAACTCCGCCAGTGAGATGCGCCCGTCCACGTCCCCGTCGTGCTCGTCGGAGGAGTGAAAGATCGAGTCGAGTTCGGCCGCGGTGACCTCCTCGCCGCGGGCGTTCATGGCGAGCGCGAACTCCTCGCGGGTGATGTATCCGTCCCGGTCGCGGTCGAACTCCTCGAACGTGGCGGCCGGGTCGTCAAGGTCTGGCATCGGTGACCTCTCCTTCGATGTGCTGACAAAGCAGTATCGAAGCACAAGCGCGAACCCCGGCGAGGGACGACGGGCCGAAAAGCCGTGCGGGTGCACGCAGTCCGGCAAGCGAGGACGAGCACCGCGAGATCCAGCCCGCCTCCCCTCTGGACCTGCTGAAGTCGGGGGAGGTGGACGTGGCGCACCTGTGGCTGCCGATCCGCGAGCCCGATCTGACCGTCGTGCCGACCTCGTACGCCTCCGACGTGGTGTTGATGGTCTCCGCCGACCATCCCTACGCGGGACGTGACTCCATCTGCCTGGAGGACCTCGGCGACTGCACCGTGGTCGAGGGCCGGTCGATCCCCCCGTGCATGGAGGAGATCTTCAACCCCTGCCACACCCCTTCCGGACGCCCCGTCCGCCGCGGGCACAAGGTCACCACCTGGCGGAGACCCTCAGCGCCGTCGCCTCGGGCCAGGCCACCGCCGGAGTCACCACCGAGGCCGCGACCTTCTACCCCTGGCCCAGCCTCGCCTTCGTGCCGATCCGCGACGCCCCTCCGTGCCAGTGGGCCTTCGCCTGGCGTACGGCGAGCGAGACGCCGCTCGTCCGCGCCCCCGCGGCGGTGCTCCGGTCCGCGGCGGCGACGCATCGGGAGTTCCGACTTCCTCGACCGCCATGGCATGCGGCACGAGCAGCTGGCCGTCCGGACCGCCGCGCTGGCCGCCGCGCGGCGCGCCGGCGGCCGGCTAGGGCAGACGTGCGCCCACGGCAACCTGTCCGCCATGTACGGCATGCCGGGCCGGCACCGCGACGCCCTCGGCCACGCCACGCAGGCCCTCACCATGTACCGGGCGACGGGCCACCTGACCAGGCAGGCCCGCGAACTCAACCTGGTCGGCTGTCCAGGCGGACACCCTCGTCCGCCTCGGGGACTCCCTGGACGGGACGGGCCTCGGGGACGCCGCCGCCGACGTCCGGCGGCAGGCGCTTGCCCTCCTCGCAGAGCTCGGACACCCGTCGGCCGCCCGGCTCAAGGCCCGCCTGACCGGGTGACCGGGTGACCGGAATCCGCCGGCCGGGGCGGGCACGAGCACCACGACCGGCGGGCTCAGCGCCAGGTCGCCCGCTGGAGAACCGGGCCGAGCCGGCTGTCGCTCCACTGGTCGAAGACGAGGATCTTCGACTTGGGCAGGTGCCAGATCCGCTCCTGATAGGACACGCCGGTCCGCTTGGCCGACTGCGTCGAGCAGCCGACGCGCCAGACGCGGTAGGTCGCCTTGTGGCCCGCGCCGACCGGGCGGACACCGCGGACGACGAGCTTGCCGGGGAAGTCCTCTATGTAGCGCTTGTCCGGTGCGCAGCTCGCGAGCCCGTTGCCCGGGTGGTACGGCTCGTCGGGGTCGTACGGGTTGCCGTGCCGGGCCAGGGAGATGCCCAACGGCCCGACGAGGTAGAACCCGCGGCACTCGACGGCGAGCCGGTCACAGCCGCCGGTCCTGACGTGGATGCCCCACCTGTCCTCCTTCCCGACCTTCCAGGCCGCGGGGATCTGGAGCGTCATGCCGCGGAAGGTCAGCGGCTTGGTCGCCGCGCTCTGCGCGGGTGCGCCGGTGAACAGCAGGGAGGCGGTCACCACCAGGGTCGTCAACATGATCCAGAGGCTAGGGACGCCCGCTTGTGGCTCGGCTGCAACGCACTTGGAGTCCGCTCGAACGGCCCGCTCCTGCCGGGCGCCCCTCGGTCCGTGACGGTTAGTCGCGGCCGCTGCCGCGGTAGAGGTCCAGCTCGCCGTCGAGTTCCAGGGCGAGCACCGTGGCGTGCGGGTCGATCGCGTGCGCGGGCGGCGCGTCGATCCACAGGACGCCGGGCACGCCGTTGAGCTCTCCGGTGATCGAGTGCCCGAGCTCGCAGTCGGCGCCCACCACCCTGGCCCGCAGGACGGTGTTGCGCAGCCCGCGCACCGTCACCGTGTCGCGGGGCGGGTCGAAGCAGACCAGGTACAGGGTCCTGCGGTCGGCGGACAGCGTGCTCGGGCCGTAGTGGTGGCCCGCCGGCAGCCCGGCGGTCGTGCCGTACACCGCCTCGGCGTGCCGGTCGATCCAGGCGCCGAGGCCCTTCAGGCGGTCGGCCTGTTCGGGGAGTATGCGGCCGTCGGCGGTGGGGCCGACGTCGAGCAGGAGGTTGCCGCCCGCGCCGATGGTCTCGGTGAAGTAGCGGACCAGGTGGCCCACGGGCTTGTGGTTGGTGTCGTGCGGGCGGAAACCCCAGTTGTCGTTGACGGTGAGGCACAACTCCCATGGGCCGTCGGGCGGCGTGATGGGGACGCCCTGCTCCGGTGTCGCGTAGTCGCCGCGCGAGAGCATGCGCGCGTTGAGCACGGTCCGCGGCTGTACGGCGAGGATGCGGTCGGCGAGGGCGTCGATGCCCCACTGCTCCTCCGAACGTTCCCATTCGCCGTCGAACCACAGCAGGTCGGGCCGGTAGCGCTCGACCAGCTCGTCGACCTGGCCGTCGCGGTAGGCCAGGTAGCGGGCCCACGCGGCCGGGTCCTCCTGCCCCTCCGGGGGAGTCACGTAGGGGCTCGGGTGGGCCTGCGGGCCGCGGACGCTGGGGTAGTCGGGGTGGTTCCAGTCGGAGTGCGAGTAGTACAGCCCGACCTTCAGCCCGCGCTCGCGCAGCGCGTCCGCGAAGGGGCCGACCAGGTCGCGTCCCGCCGGGGAGGCGGTGACGTTCAGCTCTCCGTACGCGCTGTCCCACAGCGCGAAGCCGTCGTGGTGCCGGGTGGTGAGCACGGCGTACCGGGCTCCGGCCTGGGCGAACAGCTCCGCCCACGCCGCGGGGTCGTAACCGTCGGCGGTGAATCCGTCGAGCTGGGCCAGGTAGGCCTCACGGGAGATGTCGCCGTAGTAGAACGACCAGGACTCGGCCACTCCCTCGACGGCGTAGAGGCCGTAGTGGACGAAGATGCCGAGCTTGGCGTCGGGAAACCAGGGCTGCATGGGCACGGGGGGATCCTTCTCCGGTTCTTACCATTTCCAGGGCGGCGTCGAGGCGCTGGAGAGCGTCTTGCCGCCCAGGGCCGAGGCGTAGAGCTGTTCCATGACCGAGGTGGCGGCCAGGCCGCCCGCGCCGGTGATCGACGCGCGGTCCTTCAACGCCGAGGGGACGATCGGGGGCGCGGGCCGTACGGTGCACAGCCTCTCGACGTGACGGCGCAGCGGGTCGAGAAAGGTGTCGCCCGCCTGGACGTTGCCGCCGCCGACGACCACGATCTCGGGATCGACGGTGAGCACCAGCGCGGCGATGCCGATCGCGATGACGTCGGCGAACCGGTCGACGGCGGCCACGGCCAGCGGGTCGCCCGCGGTGGCGGCGTCGAACACGCCCTCTCTGCTGACCCGCCGGCCGTCGGTGAGCTCGACGTCGTGCAGGTGCTGCTGGGCATGCTCCCAGCCCATCTGCGGCAGTGCGCCGATCTCGCCGGCGGCGCCGTTCGCGCCCCGCACGACGGTGTTGTTCAGCACGACCCCCGCCCCGGTGCGGTTGCCGGAGTGCACGTAGACCATCGAACCGGCCTCGGCGGCGCTGCCCTTCCACGCCTCGGCGAACGCGGCGAGGTTCGAGTCGTTCTCGACGGCGATGGGGCACTCGAAGGACTCCGCGAAGGCGGCGCGGACGTTGAGCCCCTCCCAGTCGTCGAGACCGCGGGTGACGACGTCCTGGTAGACCACGGCGGGCACGGACACCCCCATCGCCCACACGTCGGCGCGCCCGCGGCCCTGCGAGCCGAGGAGCTGGTCGACCACCTCGACGGCGTCGGCCAGGACGGTCTCGGGCGGGTCCGCGGCGGAGACGGTGATCGAGCGGGTGGCCAGCACCTCGCCGTTCAGGTCGGCGAGCTCGGCCCGGGTGGTGTGCTGGCCGATGTCGATGCCGGCGACGACGGCCGCGGCCGCGTTGAAGCGGTAGCGGTTGGCCGGGCGCCCGGCTCCGGTGGGGGAGAGGGGCTCGACGCTCGTCACCCAGCCGAGGGCCACCAGGTCGCCCACCACCGTGTCGGCCGCGGTCTTCGACAGCCCGGCGACCTGGGCGATCGCCGGGATGGTGAGCGGCTCCGCGCGGATCGCCTCGATCACCGCCAGCGAGTTGAGGCGGCGCAGGCGCGACTGGCCGACGGGCTGGCGCAGCAGGCTCGCTTCACGTCCGATCAGCACTCACGTGGCCCTTTCGTTTCCTTGGACGTCTTCCATTAAAACACAAAGTGTATTTATTATTGCCAACCGTGCCTCCCAGCAAGAAGGGACCATCCATGCGCAATCGCGCCATAGCCGTCGCCACCTGCGCCTCCGCCGTGCTCGCCCTCGGCGCGTGCGGCCAGAAGCTCCAGGACGCCGGTCCGTCGGCGTCCGCTGGCGCCCAGCCCGCGAGCCTCCTCTATTGGGGCAAGTGGGCCAAGGGCACCCCGCAGGCGAACCTGTTCGAGAGCGTCATCGCCGACTACACCCAGCAGACCGGCGTCAAGATCGACGTTCAGTGGCTCGCCCAGGGCCAGGAGCAGCAGGTCAAGAACGCGGTCGCCACCGGCGCCGGTCCCGACTTCTTCGACACCGCCATCGACCACACCGCCGAGTTCCGCGCCGCCGGCGTGCTCGGCGACATGGGCCCGATCTTCCGGACCACGATCCCGGGCGAGGGCAGAACCGTCGAGGAAGTCCTGCCGAAGAGCGTGCTCAAGGCCGTCAGCGACGACAAGGGGTACGGCTTCGTCCCGCACAGCGTCTTCTCCATCGGCCTGTGGTACGACTCCGCCAAGTATCCCGACTTCGCCCCCAAGTCGTTCGACGAGTTGCTGGAGATCGCCAAGAAGGAGAAGGCGTCCGGCCGCGCGCCGATCGCGCTCGACGGCTCGGTCAACGCCTACAACTCCTTCTGGATCCACCAGATGCTGCTGTCCACGGCCGGCCCCGGCATCCTGCTGAAGCTCGCCGCCGACCCGGCCGCCTGGGATCTGCCCGAGGTGAAGCGGGCGGCCAAGGCGCTGGAGTCGCTGGTGAAGGCCGACCTCTTCGAACCCGACCACATGGCCACCAAGTTCCCGGCCGCGCAGAACGCCTGGGCGGCCGGCAAGCACAGCTTCATCCTGAACGGCTCCTGGCTCGGCAGCGAGACCGCCTCGCTGCGCGCCGCCGCGGTCAAGCCCCGCATCATCGCCTTCCCGCCGGTCGACCCCGCCAAGGGCTCGGTCGCCACGGTCGGCGCGCTCGGCTGGGGCGTGAACGCCAGGTCGAAGAACCAGAAGGCGGTCGCCGACTTCCTGGCCTTCGCCATGCAGAAGAAGTACATCGACCGCATCGGCACCGAGGCGGCCAACATCCCCTCGCGCGCCGACTCGCCCGCCCCGGTGGAGCTCCAGCAGCTGCAGGCGTCCATCCGCGACGCGGAGCAGGTCACGCTCGACGGCGACGGCGTCTCGACCGTGCAGCCCAAGTGGCTGGCCGACGTCTTCCTCCCGCTCGACGACAAGTTCGTCGCCGGCAAGCTCAGCGCCGAGGAGTTCCTGGCCGAGGGCAAGGCGAAGACCGCCGCCATGAACGGATGACCGTGACCGTGTCCGACACCGCCCCGCGGGCGCCGTCCGCGGACAGGCGGGCCAAGGTGTCCCGCGGCGCGCTCCAGGACGAGCGCCGCCGGTTGTACCTGCCGATGCTGCTTCCCGCACTGATCGCCTACCTGGTCTTCTTCGTGCTGCCGTCGTTGTTCGGCGTCGTGCTCAGCTTCGCCGAGTGGTCGGGGCTGGGGACCGAGCTGTCCTGGGTCGGGTTCGCCAACTACGTGTCGATGGCCGGGAGCGAGCTGTTCCGTGCCTCGTTCGTCCAGACGCTGGCCCTGACGCTGCTCGTGGGCCTGGCGCTGTTCCTCATCGCCGGCGCCTCCATGATCGTATTGCGTGCGGCGCGCGGCGGCGCGTTCATCCGGGCGGCCGTCTTCCTGCCCTTCATGATCTCGCCCATCGCCGTGGGCCTGGCCGTCTCGTTCCTGTTCAACCCGGACGGGCTGATCAACACCGTGCTGGGGGCCCTCGGCCTGTCCGAGTTGCGCCAGCCCTGGCTGGCCCCCGAGCTGATCCTCAACGTGATCATGGCCGGAGTGGTCTGGAGCGCGGCCGGCTTCTACGTCGTGCTGGTGATGTCCGCGGTCGACGGCATCCCGCCGAGCTACTACGAGGTGGCCAGGATCGAGGGCGCGAGCGAGCTCCAGCAGTTCCGCCACGTCACGCTCCCGCTGACCAGGGACATGCTGGCCATCGCCGCCTCGCTCTGGGCGATCGCCGGCATCAAGACCTTCGAGATCGTCATCGCCTTCGTCGGCACGGCGGGCACCCCGCCCCCCGAGGCCAGGACCCTCGCCGTCGAGCAGTACCTCCGGGTCACCGGCGGCCGTGAGGGCGGACTGGCCCAGCTCGGCGAGGCCGCGGCGATCGGGATCGTGATGACGGTGATCACCGCCGTCCTGATCGTCCTGTCGCGCAGGATCCAGCGGCGCGAACGACTGGAGCTGGCGTGATCCGCGCCGGGCTCGCCCTGATCAGAGCCCTGATCTGGGGCTGGGCGCTGTTCAACGTCGGCATGGTGGTCTGGGTCCTGCTGAACTCGGTGAAGAGCTCGCGGGAGATCTTCGACAACCCGGCCGGCCTGCCCGCCGCCTGGATGTGGGAGAACTTCGCCACCGCCTGGTCGGACTCCGGGCTCGGCGCCGCCGCGGTCAACTCGGTGGTCCTCACGCTCGTGTCCGTGGTGCTCATCATGGCGCTGTCCATCCCCGCCGCCTACGCGGTGGCACGGCTGGGCGGGCGCTCCAGCGGTCCGGTCGCGACCTTCTTCGCGGTGGGCATGAGCATCCCGTTCCAGGCGTTCGCCGTCCCCATGGTCCTCATCGGGGCGGGGCTGTCCCGGTTCATGATCGACTGGGTCACCGGTGCCTGGGACACGCGGATCACCGTCACGCTCTTCTACGTCGTGCTCAGCCTGCCGTTCAGCATCTTCGTGCTCATCGGCTACTTCCGCTCGCTGCCCGGCGACGTGGAGGAGGCGGCCGCGCTCGACGGCGCGTCGCCGTTCCGCACCTTCCTGCAGATCATGGTGCCGCTGGCCAAGCCCGGCATCACGACCGTGGCCGTGCTGAACGCGCTGAGCCTGTGGAACGAGACGGTGATCGTGCTGATGCTCGTCCCCGACCAGAGCGCGCAGACCCTCAACGTCGCCCTGCTCAACTTCTACTCCAACATGCAGTACACCTCGAACTGGGGCGGGCTCTTCGCCGGCGTCGTCATCGTGGTGCTCCCGATGATCGCGACCTATCTCTGGTTCGGCCGCCGCATCGTCAACGGCATGACGCAGGGCATCGGCAAATGACAAGAAACGGAACTCCCATGCACGCAACGGTCGGACTCATCGGCGCCGGTGGCATCGCCAACGCGCACCTCCCGGCCTGGCTCGACCTCGGCCACGACGTCGTCGTCCACTCGATCGCCGACGACGCCGAGGCGCTGATCCGGCGCCACGGGGGCGGCCGGACCGTCCCCAGCCTGGACGCCCTGTTCGAGGCGGCGGACGTCGTCGACATCTGCACGCCGACGCACACCCACTACGAACTGGCGCTCGCCGCGCTCGGTCACGGCCTGCCGACGATCTGCGAGAAGCCGCTGACCCGTACGCTCCCCGAGGCGGAGGACCTGGTCGCCCGCTTCGCCGACGCCCGCGTCCCGCTCTTCCCCGCGCACGTCGTCCGCTACTTCGCCGAGTACGCCGAACTGCACCGGGCCGTCACCCGCGGCGACATCGGCAGCGTCGCCGTGCAGCGGCACACCCGCCAGGGTCGCAGCCCGGCCGGCGGCTGGTTCCTGGACGAGGCGCTCTCCGGCGGCGTGCTGCTCGACCTCATGATCCACGACATCGACGTGGCGCGCTGGATCGGCGGAGAGGTCGAACGCGTCTTCGCCCGCACCCACGCGGTCGGCGGCAGCCAGAGCACCCAGGCGTTCCTCACCCACGCCAACGGCTCGATCTCCGTGCTGACGGCCACCTGGACCACCGCGCCGATCGAGTTCAGGACGCTGTTCGAGGTGGCCGGTTCGCACGGGCTGCTGCACGCCGACTCCGACGAGCGCCGCCCCTACCGCTACCAGGGCGACGCCGTGCCCGCGCCCGACATCCTGCCCCCCTTCTCCCCGCTGACCAGCCCCTACAGAGCCGAGATCGAGGACTTCGTGCGCTCGGTCGCCACCGGCGTCCCGCCGCGCGTCACCGCGCTGGACGGCCTGGCCGCCATGCGCATCGCCGACGCCGTCGCCCGCTCGGCCGCCGAAGGCCGGCCGGTCGACCTCAAGCCCCTGGAAGCCGCATGAAGATCGCCCTGCTCTCCTTCGCCCACCTGCACGCCGCCGAGTACGCCGCCGCGCTGCTGCGCTGCCGCGACGTGGAGATCGGCGCCTACGCCGACGGCCACGACGGCGTCCCGGACGGCGTCACCGTCTTCGCCACCGAGGACGAACTGTGGGCCTGGCGGCCCGACGGCGTGGTGATCTGCGCCGAGAACACGCGTCACCGGGAGTTCGCGCTGCGCGCCGCCGCCGAGGGCGTGCACGTGCTGTGCGAGAAGCCGCTCGCCACCTCGCTCGCCGACGCCACCGAGATGCTGGAGGCGGCCCGCGCGGCGGGAACCGTCCTCATGACCGCCTTCCCCGTCCGCTTCGCGCCGGCCTACGCCGACCTCCGGGCCGCGGTACGGCGGGGCGACCTCGGCCGGATCGTGTCGATCGCGGCCACCAACTGCGGCGGCGTCCCCACCACCCGCGACTGGTTCACCGATCCGGCCCGCAGCGGCGGCGGCGCCCTGACCGACCACGTCGTGCACGTCGCCGACCTGCTCGCCGACCTGCTGGACGACGACCCGACCGAGGTCTACGCGATCGCCAACTCCATCCCCAACCCGGGCAAGGCCGTCGAGACCGCCGGGCTGGTCTCCCTGCGCTACCGCGACGGAACCATCGCCTCCATCGACTGCTCCTGGTCGCGCCCGCCCGGCCGGCCCAACACCGGCGACCTGGTCACCCTCACCGTGATCGGCACCGAGGGCGTGGCCGACATCGCGCCCTTCTCCGGGGTCCTCACCGGATGGAACAGCGGCCCGCTCGCGCACGGGTACGGGGCGCCGCTCGACGACCTGCTCATCCGCGCCTTCCTCGACGCCGTCCGCGACGGCGAGGCCCGCCAGCCCGACGCCAGGGCGGGCCACCGGACCGTCGCCCTCGTCGAGGCGGCCTACCGCTCCCTGCTCGCCGCCGCCCCCGTCCCCCTGGAGCTCTGATGATCCGCCATCTCCTCGGCGTCACCGCGACGACCGCCGCCTTACTGGTGGCGCCCGCGCACGCCGCCTCCGCCGCCGGACCGGCCGCCGGCCGTACCACGGTGACCTTCTCCGACACCCACGAGATCCTGCACGGCAACCCGTACACCGGCACCGCGTTCGACGTGAACACCCACAGGACGCCCGGCACACCCGGCTACACCTTCACCGATGACCCGGGCATCACCGACTTCATCGAAGGCAGGAAGAAGATCCCCGCCGACGCCGACGTGGTGCGGCTCCAGATCGCCTGGGCCGACTTCGAGCCCGACGACGGCGTCTTCGTCTGGGACCGCCTCGACGCGTTCATGAAGCGGATCGGCGAGCAGGGCAAGACGGTCGAGTTCCAGCTGCTCATGTCGGAGGCGCCCGACTACCGGAACGACCCGGGCGTCTTCCCGTACGAGTACCCGCCGGCCTGGCTGTTCGACAAGGCCGGGGTGCCCTTCCGGATGGCGCCGTACAACGACTACTTCTCCAAGCAGCCGATCTACCACAACCCGATCTACCTGGACCGGCTCAAGCGCGCGGTGGACGCCTTCGCCGGCCGCTACGACGGCGACCCTGGCGTGGCGTGGGTGGACCTGCGCGCCTTCTCGCTGTTCGGCGAGTGGTCGGGCTGGAACGACGCGATGAACTTCCCGTGGCCCGACAACGCCACCCGCGTCTCGACGCTCCGGGCGATCCTCAAGATCTACGACGACGCGTTCGACAAGTCGATGGTCATGATGCAGAACGCCGGTGCGGAGGTGAACAAGAACGATCCCGACGCCGACACCCAGGCCAAGCGGTTCAGCGTGTACGGCTACGACAAGGCGGCCACGTTCGACAACTGGGGCGTGCGGTCCGACACGGTCAACGCCGGCTTCGTCTGGCACAACTACGGCGACACCGCGCAGGCCCCGTACGTCAACCGCAGGCTCCGCCGCGACATGATCCAGGTGTCCGAGGGCTCCAACTGGGACAACCCCACGATCATGCTGAACAACCCCCGCCTGTTCGTGAAGAACTCGCTGGAGGGGTACCACTCCAACCTCCAGGGCATCAACAACACCGGCTTCGCGAACTGGCAGCCGATGAAGGACGCCTACGGCGAGTGGTTCGAGACGCTGGCGCGGTTCACCGGCTACCGCTTCCTCATGCCCACCGCGACCTACGACACCGAGGTCGAGCCCGGTGGCGAGTTCCGCATCTCGCACACCTGGACCAACAACGCGGTGGGCTTCAGCCCCCGGCGCTACCCGGTCGAGGTGCGCTTCACCGACAGATCCACCGGCCACGTCGTGTGGCGCGGCACCGACGCCACCCTCGACCAGACCAAGCTCTTCAAGGGCGACGTCCGCCAGATCAACTCGGCCTTCACCCTCCCGGCCGACCTGCCCGCGGGCTCCTACGAGGTGGCCGTCGCCATGCTCGGCGAGGACGGCAAGCCGCGGATCGAGCTGGCCATGCCGGGCGGCAAGGACAAGGTCTACCCGATCGGCGCCGTCCGGGTCGCCGCGGGAGCCGTACCGGCCGGGCGGCCGACGACCCCGCTGACGCAGTTCACCGTCCAGAACGAGGACTACACCGCGGCCGTCGGCGCCTACGGCGTCGAGACCCCGCCCGAGGGCGGCCTCGGCGCGCTCTACATGGACGCGGCCGGCGAGTCCGCCGAGTACGACAACGTCGACGTGCCCGCCACCGGCACCTACCGGGTCGAGTTCCGGGCCTCCTCCGAGGAGGCCAACCACCTGAGGTTCGAGGTCGACGGCAAGGAGGTCACCACCGTCAAGGTGCCGGACTCCGGCGGCTACAACACCTACCGGACCTTCGAACGGCGGATCCCGCTCACCGAGGGCCGTCGCACGATCAAGCTCACCCGGCCCGACGGGCGCTGGTTCTTCCTCAACTGGATGCGGTTCACCCTGGAACGGCCCGAGTCGATCACCCTCCAGGCCGAGTCGGCGACCGGGCAGCAGGGCACCCAGAACACCGACCTCGCCGACAGCGACGACGGCACCCCCGGCGTCACCTCCATCGACACCGGCGACTGGTCGCGCTTCGACGCCGTCAGCGTCCCCGCCGACGGCAAGTACCTGCTGCAGCTTCGCTACTCGACCGTCGACGACAAGCCGCTGAAGTTCCGCGTCGAGATCGACGGCGCCGACGCCACGGGACCGCTGAGCCTGCGCCCCACCGGGGGCATGCTCAGCCCGCGGACCGAGGACTTCGTCCTGCCGCTGACCGCGGGCGAGCACTCGGTCAAGGTCGTCTGGATCGAGGCGAGCGCCGGCGTCGTGTGGAACTGGCTGCGGCTCGACCTGCAGGGCACGTCCGAGCAGACCGTCGAGGCCGAGCACTGGACCATGCAGTGGAACACCGACCAGGAGTGGAACTGGAAGGGTCCCGACACCGGCGTCGTCACGAAGGACGGCGTCGTCGGCGGCATCGACCCGAACGACTACCTGCGCTACGAGAACGTGTTCGTCCCGAACACCGGCATGTACAAGGTGACCTTCAAGGGCTCGGCCGCCCAGGACACCACGTTCAGGTTCGAGGTGGACGGCGACCGCACCACGGTCTTCGTCCCCAAGTCCGACGACGCGAACGTGACGACCTGGGGCAAGATGACCGCCGGCCTGCACACCCTCCGGATCGTCAGCGAGGGCAGCGGACTGAAGCTCGACAAGTTCACCATCACCGCCACCACCGCCGCGATCAAGGCGCTCGATGTCACGGGCGCCGGCACCCTCAAGGTCGGCGAGCCCGCCCGGCTGTCCGTCGCGACGGTCGGCGCGGACGGCACCCGCACCCCGGTCACCGAGGGCGTCACCTTCAAGAGCTCCGACCCGTCGATCGCCACCGTGGACGCGGACGGTCTCGTCACCCCCCGCACCTGGGGCACCGCCACGATCACCGCGATCCACGACGGATTCTCCGGCGAGCACAAGATCACCGTCACCGACCCGAAGGTGCTGCTCACCTACGTCAACGACACCGACAAGCGCATCGTCTACCCCGAGGACGACTTCACCTACAGCCCCGACCGCGGGCTGGGCGACCACGACGACGACGTGCACGCCGGCTGGCGCGCCGGGCAGGCCGTCGAGTTCGCCTTCACCGGCACCGGCATCAGCCTGCTGTCCGAACGCTACTCCGACATGAGCACCATCGACATCTACGTCGACGGGAAGCTCAAGGCCACGGTCGACTGCGACTCCCCGGTACGGCTCGCCGCCCAGCGGGTGTTCCAGCTCAGCGGGCTGCCGATGGGCGATCACACCATCAAGGTCGTCAACGGCGCGGACAAGTTCCTCATCATCGACGCGTTCGTGGTCGAGACGCCCAACACGTGGAACGGCGCCGAACTCGGGGTCGGCAACGTCAACGCCAAGTCGGTGACCCTGACCTGGCCGTCCGTGCCGGCCGCCACCGGCTACGCGGTCCTCGACGGCGGCACGCAGGTCATGCGGGTGACGGGGACGACGGCTCGGGTCACCGGGCTCCGGGGCCGTACGAGCTACACCTTCATCGTCCGCCCGCTGGCCGCCGACGGCACGACCCTCCCGATCGAACTGTCGGCCACGGTCCGCACGAAGGGCTGACCCTACCCGCCCGGCCGCCCCGGCCAGCCCGAACGCCCGGCCGCACCGGCCCCCTGGCCGCACCGGCCGGGCGGGCCGGCTCGGCCGGGGCGGCCTTCGCCGCTGATCTGCGGGCTGTTCCAGCACCACCATGAGCGCGCCCACCCGGCGGCCGGCACGCGCTCGACGTGGATCGTCTCCAACCGGCTTCCGGCGTCCCGCGTTCATTAGGGCGGAAGGAGTCGCATGGACAAATATGAGGGATTCAGGGAGTTCGTCAGCGCCCGCCAGCAGGCGTTGATGCGCACCGCGTACCTGCTCACGGGAGACGCCCACCGGGCTGAGGACCTCCTGCAGACCGTGCTGACCCGGATCGCCAGGCACTGGCCCAAACTGGCCAAGGACGGCAACCCGGAGGCGTACGCCCGGCGGGCCCTGGTCAACGAGCACGTGTCCTGGCTGCGGCGCAGACGAACGGACATCCTGACCAGCAGCCCGCCGGAACCGGCCTACGATCCGGAGTCGGCCGGGCTGCACCGGATGGTCCTGCAACAGGCGCTCGTCCGGCTGACTCCACGCCAGCGCGCCGTCCTCGTGCTGCGCTTCTACGAGGACCTCAGCGTCGAGGAGACCGCCGAAGCGCTGGGCTGTTCACCTGGCACGGTCAAGAGCCAGACCCACTACGCCCTGGGCCGCCTGCGCGTCCTCGCGCCCGAACTGGCCGATCTGCTGTCCGAAATCGATCCGGTGGAGGTGCCGCGATGACGAGGTTCCGTGACGAGCTCGACGCGATCGCCCGGCAGGCGCCCGACGTCGATCTCGCCGAGGTCGCGCTGCGCGGCGCCCGGCGTACCCGAACGACCCTGATCAGCGGCTCCGCGGTCGCGGCCGTCGCCGCGTTGACGCTGGCCGTCAGCCTGCTCGTCGATCCCGGCGGGCCCGCCGACGTCGGCGCCGTCACGAGCGGGACGCCCTCCTCCGCTCCGACCTTCCGCGGCATCCCCGCGCGGCCGACGCCGTCGCCGGAGGACCTCGTCCCCGTCCGCGCCGTCCTGCCCGCGTCCGGGGTGGGGCCGGCGCGCTACGCCTACTACGACTTCTGCCAGGACGCGTGGAAGCCCGGCCAGGACAACGCGCCGGTGGCCGACGAGACGTGCCTGCAGTGGAAGGTGGTCCTGCAGGACGGGACCCGGTACCGGGTCGCCGACGCGCTGAGCGTCTACACCGACCAGAGCAAGAAGAACTACATGAACACCGCCGCCCCGCTGGCGATCTCCCGCGACGGACGCCGCATCGCCTACTACGCGTCCGAGCGCGAGCGTTTCGCCGTCCGCGAGCTCGGCACCGGTCAGGTCTGGGAGATCCCGCAGGTCGTCAGGCGCACGACCATGGTCAAGGGCGGCGGGGTGATCACCTTCTCGCCGGACGGGCGCCGGCTCGGCCTGAACCTGGCCGGCGTCCCCGAGGTCGTCGTGGACGTGGAGAGCGGGCGGGTCGTCGATGAGGTGCCCAAGGGCTGGCACTCCCTCCATCCCGCCGACGAGGGCGTGCCCATGGTCGTGGAGCACGAGCGAGGCCGGCTCGGCGTGCTCTCGGACGGCAAGGTGACGGTCTTCGCCGACCCGAAGACCCTGGCGCTGACGGGAACCGTCGGCCCGGACGGCACGACCGTGGCCATGCTGACGGGCCCGTCGGCGCCGGGGGAGACCGTGACGAACGGCGAGCCGTACGACAAGGTCGTCACCGTGGACCGGGCGAGCGGCCAGGTCCGATCCGAGGTCAAGCTCGACCGGCCGCGGCAGCTGAGCCCGCACCGGCTCGGGTACTGGCTCAACGAGCGTGAGGTCCTGGCCCTGGGCGGCGCCGTACGGGAGCCGGGCTCCGACCGGTGGCCCGACCTGGGGGACACGGCCTACGCCATCGATGTGACCACCGGCGGGATCCGGAAGCTCGGCGCCTACCGGCTGCCACCGTGGGGCGGCAGCGTCTCGGTGCCCGGCTTCCCCAGCGGCTGACGAGCGCGAGTCGGCGTCGACACCGGATGCGCCCTATGGGCAGGGTGGCGGCTCGATGGTCCCGTTCGCCGGGCGAGGGTCAGTCGTGGAAACGGCCCTCGCGCGTGTACTTGCAGGACAGGCAGTCGGGGTCGGAGCCCCAGGTGTCGTCCTGGATGACCCTGCGGTAGCGGTTGACGAGCCCCTTCTCGACGTGCTGCTCCTGTCCCGGGTACACCAGGGTGTCGCTCTGCTCCGCCCACTTGCCGAGGGCGTTGTTGAAGTAGAAGAGCCGATGGCGGGCGGCGATCTGGGGCGGGTTGCCGGCCGCGGCACAGTTGATGAGCCAGCTGTCGGCGTTGACGTACTTGCCGCCATAACTGGAGGAGTAGGAGTCCCTGGGCAGCATGCCGGGGTGGCCCACGTCGCGCCAGTGGTACCAGGGGTAGTAGGTCTTGTTGCAGTTGACCGCGCCGGACATGGTCCGGACCGCGGGGGCGGCGAGGCCGTCGGCCTCCACCGGCTCCTCGGTGACCGTCCGGCGCTGGAGCTCAGCCGGCAGCGGCTCGGCGCCATGGGCCTCCACCAGCCGCCGCGGGACCGCGACCGAGGCCGGGGTGATCTTCAGGTAGGTCTCCAGGAAACTGTCGCCGCTGTCGCGGACGAACAGGCCGGCCCGGCCGATGAAGGCGGTCTGGACGATGCCCACGTCGCCGGAGGGCCGGCTGTCGTTGAACTCCACGGTCAGCCCGTTGCGGTAGCGCAGCATCGCGAGCTTGACCTCGGCCTCCGCCTCTTCGGCGATCGGCGCCGCCCGCAGTTCCTCCGCTGTGGGCTCGTTCACGGCCTTCGTCGTGGCTGTGGCCGGGGTGGTGGCTGGCGCGGTCAGCATGAGAACGCCGGCGCTCGCCGCGAGCAGGCCTGGGATGACTCTCACGATCTTCTCCTCGCTGGTCGGGACTGAGGACAACGGTAGAAATGGATCTTTCAGTTGCCTTAAAGTCCAGCCCGGCAGATACTTCTCGCTGTGACGGCGACCGAGCCTCTGCTGGCACGAGCGCAACTCACCGCCCTTCTCGATCAGATCCCGCGACACCGGCTCACCGTGGTGACCGCCGGCCCGGGCGGCGGTAAAACCTCAGCCGTACGCGGCTGGGCGCGGGCCCGGCCTGATCATCCGGTGGCCTGGCTGACCTGGGCCGACGACGCCACCCTGATCGAGGAGATCTGCCAAGCCCTGGGCGCGCCCGCCGGATGGATCCGCTCCGCCGGGCTCGCCACCGAGCTGGCCGCCGCCGTCTGCCGGCCGACCGTGCTCGTCATCGACGAGGTGGAGCGGATCGAGCCGGGCACGTCCGGGGCGCGCCTGCTCGAAGAGCTCTGTCATCACGGCGGCGACGACCTTCACCTGGTGTTGATCTCACGGTCCGCCGTGCCCTTCCCGATCCAGCGCATGCGCGGCCTGGGTCACGTCTTCCAGGTGTCGGCCGAACAGCTGGCCTTCACCGCTGCCGAGACCCGCTCACTCACCTCGATCGTGCTGGGGTCGGACGACCTGGCGGAGGAGGTGCACGAGCTCACCAAGGGGTGGCCGGTCGCCGTACGGCTCACGCTGAGCTGGCTGAGCGGCCTGCCCCCGGTGGACCGTGCCAGGCGGATCGCTGCCACGCCGGTGTTCGACTATCTGGTCGAGGAGGTGGTGAAGGACGAGCATGAGGAATTCCTCCGCGCGACCGCTGCGCTGCCGTGGTTCACCGACGAGCTGTGCCGGGCGATGGGCGTCGCCGTCAGCCGCGAGGAGCTTCGCGCTCTGGCCGCCCAGCACATCCTGATCACGACCTGCGATCAGGGCTATGTGGTGTCGAACCTGGTCCGGGAGTTCATGGGCGATGCCGGACGGACGTCGGTGGCGGCCCACTGGTACGAGTCGCACGGGTTCGTCCGGGAGGCGCTGGCGGTTTGTGACGAGCCCGGCCATCGGGTGGCGATGATCGAAAGGTGGCATGCGTCGCTGCTTGCCGAGGGGCACGCGGCCGAGCTCGTCCGGGCCTGCGGCGCAGTGCCGGAGAAGTCGCGGACGTGTGCCGTGAACCTGGCCGAGGGGCAGGCGCGCCAGGTCCTGGGGGACTGGGCGGGCGCGCTGGAGTGCCTTCGCCGTGTCGATGCCACCGACCCCGCGGTGGCCTGGCGGATGGGGATGATCTATTACCAGCGGGGCGACTACCAGGCGGCGTTGTCGACCTTCGAGCTGGCCGGTGGCTTCGACGGGTCGGCGTTTCCGCTGCCCTCGTCGAGCTCCTCGGACCGGGCGATGTTGCTCGCCTGGTCCGCCAGCGCCCGCTGGCTGGTCGGCGAGAGCGCGCAGGCGACCCGACTGGCCGAACAGGCCCTGGCGATGGCCACCCTCTGCCAGGACGAACGCGCTGCCGCCTGCGCCCACACCGCGCTGGCCATGGTCACCCACGACGCCGGCGACGGGGCCGGAAGCGAACGGCACAGCGCCCTCGCCCTCGCCGCCGCGGAGAGCTCAGGAGACCTGTTGTTGTCGGCCCGCGTCCTGGCCAACCGCGCCGCGAGCCGCGCGGAGGAGGCCCGCTACGAAGAGGCCATCGCCGACTCGGACCTGTCGGCACGGCGAGCGGACGTGGTCGGGGACCCCGTCCAAACCGCGATCGCCCTGCACAACCGCGCCGAGGCACTCATGGGCCTGGGCAGGCTCGACGAAGCCCTGGCCGACTTCCGACGGGCACGCGACATCTTCAGCCGGGTGGGCAGCGACAAGCTCGGCCACCCACTGGCCGGGCTCGGCAAGGTCCACCTGGAGCGCGGGGAGCTGATGCACGCCCGGATCAGCTTCGAGAACTCCCTGAAGCATGCCGAACAACTGCGAAACGCCCATCTGACCCAGACGGCCCTGGCCGGACTGGCCCGCGTGCACGCGGCCGACGATCCGGCGCTGGCCGTACAGCTGGCCGAACGCGCGGTCGCGGCAGGCGGCGGCTCCAGCCGGGTGGACGCGCTGCTGGCCGCCGGCTGGGTCCGGGCGGAGACCGGCGACCGGACCAAAGCCGGCGCCTACGCCCGGTCCGCCCACGAGGCGGCCGTCAGCCGCCGCGACCGGGCCAAGATGGCGGAAGCCCTGGAACTGTCGGCCTTCACGGTGGCCGAGTCCCCGGGCGAGCGGGCGGACCTGCTGGCCTCCGCCGCGGAGATCTGGGCACAGATCGGCAGCCCGGTGGACATCGCGCGCAACGCCTTCGCCCGCGCGCGGCTCAACGGCTCCGGCCTCGACGAGGCGGAGCGGGAGCTCCGCCGGGCCGGCATCCGCGGGCCGCACAGCTGCGGCGCCGGCCTGCTCCGCGTGATCACGCTCCTCGACCATGACGCCGTGCGGTTGTGCATGCTGGGCGGGGTACGGCTCAGCCGCCGCGGCGGCGCCGTCGAATGGCAGTCCCGCAAGGCGCGCGACCTGCTGACCTGGCTGGCGTGCCAACGCGGCCGCACTGTCGCCCGGGAAGCGGCGATGGAGATCCTCTGGCCGGGCGAGGAACCCGCGTCCTGCTCCAACCGGCTCTCGGTCGCTCTGTCCACCGTGCGCTCGGTCCTGGATCCGCAGCGGAAGTTCGGGCCCGCAGAGTTCGTACGCGCCGACAAGTACAGCATCCAGCTGGTCGGACTCCGTACCGATGTCGAGGAGTTCCTCTGCGCGGCCGCCGGGGCGCTCGCCGCCGGAGAGGAGGATCTGCTGGTCGCGGCGGAAGCTCGCTACACCGGGGACGTCTGCGAGGACTCTCCTTATGCCGAGTGGCTGGAGCCTCTCCGTGAGGAGGCACGCGCCGTGCACCAGGCCCTGCTCCGCGAACTGGCCGCACTCGCGGAGCAGGCCGACGACCCCGACAGGGCGGTCCGCTACCTGCTCCGGCTGCTCGAACGGGATGCCTACGACGAGGCGGCCCACCTGGACCTGGTCCGGACGCTGACCAAGGCCCGCCGCCATGGTGAGGCCCGTCGACGCTACCGGCTCTATGCCGAGGCGATGAGAGAACTCGACGTGGAACCGGCGCCCTTCACCCTCACATGAGCGCAGAAACGCCGCGCGGCGATGAGTTCTGTGCGGATGCGTGGTCGATACGGCGGGACACACCGGCAGCGGTGGGCCCGTGCTGGGAACGTCCAGCGCGGGAGGAAGCACATGGAGGCAGTGATGAGCGTCGGCGACGCCAAGCAGGAGCACACCATCCGGACCGGCGCGCAGCGGGCGGGCGGTCCCAGGGTGCTGGTGGCGGGGGCGAGCATCGCGGGACCCGCGCTGGCCCACTGGCTGCGCCGGCGCGGGGCCGAGGTGACCGTGGTGGAGCGGGCTGCCGAGCTGCGTCCCGGCGGGCAGGCAGTGGACGCGCGCGGGGTCGCCAAGGAGGTCATCGCGCGCATGGGGCTGGACGCGGCGGTGCGCGCGGCGTGCACCGACACCGCCGGCGCGCACACCGTGGACGCGGACGGCCAGGTCCTGGAGACCTTCCGCGCCGACGACGACGGTGGCGACGGGTACATCGCGGACATCGAGATCCTGCGCGGGGACCTGTCCCAGCTGCTCTACGACGACACCCGCGACGGCGTCGAGTACGTCTTCGGCGACCGGATCGCGGAACTCGCCCAGGACGCGGACGGGGTCGACGTGGTCTTCGCGGGCGGCGACCGGCGGCGCTTCGACCTGGTGGTCGGGGCCGACGGGCTGCACTCGGCGCTGCGGGCGACGGTCTTCGGGCCGCATGAGCGGTTCCTCCGCCACCTCGGGCACGTGCTGGCCTTCTACAGTGTGCCCAACAAGTTCGGGCTGGACCGCTGGCTGCTGGAGTACCAGGATCAGGAATCCGGGCGCTCCGCCCTCCTGCGGCCCATCCAGGACGCCACCCGGGCGATGGCCATCTTCTCCTTCCCCTCGGCCGACTTCGACGTCGACCACCGGGACATCGCGGCCCAGAAGGACCTGCTGCGTGCGCGGATGGCGGGCCTGGGCTGGTTGACCCCGGACATCCTCGCGCACCTGGACGACACCCCGGACTTCTACCTCGACCAGGTCGCCCAGGTGGTGATGGATCGCTGGTCCAGCGGACGGGTGGGGCTGCTCGGGGACGCGGCGTTCAGCTCTTCGCCGATGTCGGGGCAGGGCACCGGGCTGGCGCTGGTCGGCGCCTACCTGCTGGCCGGAGAGCTGGCCGCCGCCGGATGGGACCCCGCCGCCGGGTTCGCCCGCTACGAGGCGCGGATGCGCCCGTTCGTCGAGGCCAACCAGGAGATCGGCCGGTTGAACGCCCGCAGCCGCCTCGTCCCGGGGCCGGACGCCGAGCCGCTCCCCGATTTCACCGGCGAATGGTTCACCGAGCTGGTCGGGCGCGCGATCAACGGCGTCGAGCTGCCCGACTACGCGGGCATACCGGACTCCGCAGCCCCGATCACCTCGTCGGCCAAGCCGTAGAAAGACCATGCCGCGCCCGCCGCGTGATCCCGGCGGGAGCGGCGGAAGGCGGCGCGCGGAACGGCCGGTCCGGCTCGCGCCGGGCGATCACCCGCCGGTCGGGACGGGCCCCCGTGCCAGGGCCTGACGGATCCGGCGGGTGAGGTCGTCGGCCAGGATCTCGGCCTGGCCGGTGGCGAGTCCGTCGAGTGCCTGGGTGGCGACGTCGGCGGGGTCGGCCTTCGGGACGCCGTCCAGCCCGGCGGTCATGTCGGTGTCCATGAAGCCGACATGGAGGGCCGAGACGCTGATCCCCCTGGGCTGGAGTTCCTCGCGGGCCGCGTCGGTCAGTGCCCACGCGGCCGCCTTCGCCGCCGCGTACGCCCCGGCTCGCGCCGGGTGCAACCACGAGATCACCGACAGGACGTTCAGGATCGCGCCTCCGCCGTTGGCCTCGATGACCGGGGCGAACTCCCTGGTGACGGCGAGGGGGCCGTAGAAGTTCGTCTCCAGTTCCCGGCGCACCGCGTCGAGGTCGCCGCCGATGAGAGGCGTGCCGGTGGAGATCCCGGCGTTGTTGATCAGGACGTTCGCGTCGGCGGCGATCCGCGCGGCGGCCCGGATCGACGCGTGGTCGGTGACGTCGAGGAGCAGCGGGGTGACTCCTGGCAGGTCCAGGTCGTCGGGACGGCGGACGGCCGCGTAGACCGATGCGCCGCGGTCCAGCAGTTGTGCGGCCAGGTGGCGTCCCAGACCCCGGTTCGCCCCGGTGACCACCGCGACCGCGCCGTTCAGAACCATGCCTGCCTCCTTGATGCGGGTGAAATAGATGATGAACGTAATCTATGTGTCGCAGCATAGGATAGATGACAACTGACATCCGAATGGGGGCGCAGATGGGACGCGGATCACAGGCGCAGGCGCGGCAGAACCGCCGGCGGGTCGTCGACACGGCGTCCCGCCTCTTCCGCGAGCAGGGCACCGAGGTCAGCGTCGCCGACCTGATGAAGGCCGCGGGTCTGACCCACGGCGGCTTCTACAAGCAGTTCCCCTCGAAGGAGGCCCTCATCGGCGAGGCGACCGCGCGCGCCTTCGCGGAGCACGCCGACGTTCGGGCCGGCGCGCTCGAACGGCACGCGGGAGATCGCGAAGCCGCCCAGCGGGCGTTCATCGACGCCTACCTGTCCGGCACGCACCGCGACAACGCCGCCGACGGCTGCCCCGCCGCCGGGCTCGCCGTCGACATCGCCCGCGGTCACGGGGACGCCGAGGCCCGCCGCGTGTTCACCGAGCAGGTCGGCGACATCGCGGCCTGGCTCGCCACCGCCGACCAGGACGGCGTCGCACGGCTGTGCACCATGGTCGGCGCCCTCGTCCTGGCCCGCGCCACCTCGGGCGACCCGCTGTCGGACGACATCCTCGCCGCCGCCCGCACGGCGCTGACCGGCGACCGGGCCACTCCCTAGAGAGACACCGCACGTGATTCGCCCGTTTCGCGACCCGCGGTGAAAGCTGCGCCTGCAGAACAGCCGCTTCAGCGACGCCTTCGCCACCCCGCGGCGCGGGGACATCGACGTCCTGATCGCCTGGTTGTCCAGGTCACCCGCCGCACGTCGGTCCCTCTGGACACGCCCGAGATCGCCCGCTGCCTCGGCCCTCTTCCACCTCAGAACTGACCTGTCGAGCCATGGACTGACATTTCCCCATCTCGGCAATATTCAGATGTGACGCGGCACGCTGATCGCTACTGTGGGATCAGCTTCGCGAGACCCGGAAATGCGTGGGTCGAATGGGCATCGGTTATCTTTCTCCAACAAAGAACCCTCCGGTGCTCGTCACGCACATCCGCGCCTTTCCGGGCCGCGCGAAGCTGGTCAGGTCTGGTGCCGGCACGGGTCGAATCTCATCGGTTATCGCCTTCTAAGCCGGTGGTTGCGGGTTCGAATCCCGTCACGGACTTCGGGTTCGTGTAGCTCAATGGCAGAGCACCGTAAACGGCCGGTGGGTCACCCACATCCGTGCCGGTTCCAGACCTGATCGCACGTCAGCCTTGCCGGCGGTACGGGTCGAATTCGATCGGTTATCGATTCCCATTCGAGTCGTCCGGGTTCGAATCCCGGCGGCCCGCACTCGCGGGCCGTGGTGTAACCGGCAGCACGCTGAAGACCGGTCGGAACCCCCACATCCGTACCGCCGGCAAGGCTGACGCGCACAGGCAGGGGAGCGGGTCGAAGTTCGTCGGTTATCGGGAACAGGTTGTCGCAGGTTCGAGTCCTGCCCGCCCGGCCCGGCAGGACCGGGCGGTAGCTCAGCTGGAAGAGCGTCTGTCATAAAGACCGGCGGACATCACCACATCCGCTCCCCTTCGTCATATCCGCCCTCGGGCGGGTCGAAAGGAAGGAGCCCACGATGGCACGTGACCCTCTCGCGAGCGTTTCGGCGATCACGACCCCGCAGACGCAGCCGATCCCCGGCCGCACCGACCAGGTCATGAACGCCGCCGCCGGCTACGTGTTCGCCAAGGACGTGTGGCGCAGGCTGGAGGACTTCCTCATCCTCGGCACCACCGGCGGCACCTACTACGTGGACGAGAACACGCTGACCGCCGAGAACGCCGGCGTGCTGTTCCAGGCCATCGCCGAGGACGGTCCGCGCGTCGTCGGGCTGCTCACCGACATCTCGACGGCCCGGCCGCCGCGGGCGCCGAAGCAGCGTCCAGCCCTGTTCGCTCTCGCGGCCTGCTACGCCAAGGGCGACGCCGACACCCGGCAGGCGGCCAAGGCGGCGCTGGCGAAGGTCGCCCGGACCACCGACCACCTGGCCCAGTTCTTCGGCTACTACAAGAACCTCGGCGGCAAGGCGACCGGTCGAGGCACCGCGCCCACGATGGGCCGGAGCCTGCGCACGGCGCTCGGCTCCTGGTTCCTCACCGGTGAGGCCGACGCGGTCGCGTTCAAGGCGTGCAAGGCGGCCCAGCGCAGGACGCCGCAGGGCGAGGCGTTCGCGCTGCGGGACGTGCTGCGGATCGCCCACCCGGTCGCCGACTCCGACCAGCGCAGGACGCTGTTCGGCTGGATCGCCGGCAACGTCTCCGACGACGAGGCGCGCGACGAGCTGCCCGCCGTCGACCGGTTCCTGACCGCGAAGGCCGTCACCACGGCCGAGGACGCGGTCCGGGTGGTCACCGAGGCCAAGGTGCCGTGGGAGTTCCTGCCGGACCCGGTGCTGAGGGAGCCGTCGGTGTGGGAGGCGCTGATCGAGACGGTCGGCCTGACCGCGCTCATCCGCAACCTGGCCCGCATGACCCGGCTCGGCGCCCTCAAGCCGGCGGCGGACGCCACGTCGCGGGCGGTGCTGCGGCTCACCGACCGGGAGGCGATCCTGCGCGCCCGCATCCACCCGATGGACGTCTGGCTCGCGATGCGCGTCTACGCCTCCGGGCAGGCGCAGCCCAACCCGCGCGCCGACCGGCACACCTGGCAGCCCGTCCCGGCCGTCCTCGACGCGCTGGAGGAGACGTACGAGTCGTCGTTCGGCGCGGTCGAGCCGTCCGGGAAGCGGCTGCTGGTCGCCGTCGACTCGTCCGGGTCGATGAGCTGGGGCGGCGGTGTCCGGGTGGGCGGTTCCCCGATCGGCTCCCCGTACGAGGTGGGCAACGCGATGGCGGTCATGTTGTCGCGTATCGAGCAGGGCGGCGTGCACGTCATCGACGTCGACACGTCCGTGCACGCCTCCAGGGTGACCCCGCGCACGAACCTGCGCGAGATCGCCTCGTGGCAGCCGTCGGGCGGCGGCACGGACCTGTCGCTGCCGTTCACGTGGGCGCGTGAGCAGCGCATGGAGGTGGACGGCATCATCGTCCTCACCGACAACGAGACCTGGGCGGGACGCTCCCACCCCACCCAGGCCCTGGACGCCTACCGCCGCACCGTCAACGCCGACGCTCGCGTGGTGGTCGCCGCGATGACGGCCGCGGGATACTCGATCGGCGACCCCGAGGACGAAGGCGTCCTGAACGTGGTCGGCCTGGACGCGTCGCTCCCGCTCATCGTCAACGGCTTCATCCGCGCCTGACCAGCGCGGCCCTTCGCCCGAAAGGCGCGACGCGTCACCTCCGCTTCCGGAGACGTGTGCCCCGGCCAGGAAGATAATCCCGGCCGGGGCTTCCCCGTACGCGCGCAGGCGATCGCGGCGGTTGCGTTGGCGGTCGGCGCGAACAGCCACGCCTCCAGGTCGCCGGAACGTCCTGGGCGCGAGCACGACGAGTAGGGCCGAGCCCTTTCGGCCGGACGCCCTTCTCCCATGCCTGTTCGCTCTGCCGGGTGTCCTCGCTCTCATGCCCAGGCCGGTCCCGACCCCCTCCCGCGGGCTGTTTCCTGTAAAGATCTCCGAAGGCCCGTGACCGCGTCACGCGTCCGGCGCCACACCGACGACGGGCCCGACCGCGTCAGCCTGCCGGCCGGGCGAGGGCCAGGGCGTGCGCCCGGTCGAGGGCTTCCGCGGCGGCGCAGGGGATGTCCGGCTGCACGCCGGTGCCCTCCCAGTTCGCGCCCGAGACGGGGTTGACGGCGCGGCCGATGGGGACGGTGGCCTCCAGGTGGGGGTGCACGGTCCAGCCCTTGCACGGGTGCGCCCCGCCGCGGGTGGGCTCGCCGACGACGACGGCGCGGCCGAGCTGCTGCAGGTCGTAGGCCAGTTCCTCGGCGGCGGAGAACGTGCTGCCGCTGGACAACACGTACAGCGGTTTGCTGCCGCCGAAACGCGCGCCCGGGACGTGCGGCAGGCTCCAGTACTGCTCGCCGCGCTCGCCGCCGCGCCAGTGCATGGTGTTGAGGTGGGTGCGCTCGTCCAGGAGGTAACTGCAGACGAAGGCGACGGTGTCCGGGTCGCCGCCCCGGTTGTCGCGAAGGTCCAGAATCAGCGCCTGGGCGCGGGAGGCCAGGGTGAGCGCGGCGCTCAGCGGTTCGGCGGCCCACTCCAGCGGGAACAGCATCGGCGCCAGCTCCACCACGGCGACCCCTCCGTCGAGCAGCTCCACCCGGGGCGCGCCGCCCAGCGAGGCGTCGTAGTCCCGGCGGATGGACTCCAGGGTGGCCGCGCCCTGCTCGGGGGAGACCGGGTCGGCGTGGTGCTTCAGCCTCAGGTGTTTGTCGCCGTTGACGGACTGCAGGTCCGCGGTGACCAGACGGGCGAGTTCCGCGGCGCCGCCGACGTCGTAGGCACCGTCGGCGAGGCGTCGTCGTAGCAGGTCGGCGACTTGCTCGGCCACCTCGGGGAAAACGTAGTGCTCGGTCAGCAGGCGGGTGGTCTCGTCGATGACGGGGGCAGGCCGAAGGTTCGTCAGGGGCGTCATGGCAGGAAGTAGAGCACCGCCCTTCCGAAGACGTCAAAGACGTTCAACGCCTTCGAAAGGCGGCGAAACGGCCTGCGCGGTCGGTTTCCGGTGCCCGTCGTCGGGTCACCGCGTGAGCGCGTCCGGGAAGCCGGCTGGGAGCGGGCCGTCCATCAGGTGGGTGGCTCGTTCCGTGCGCAGGTGGAGGGCCGTGCGGCCCTGGCGTTGTGTGGACACCAGGCCCGCCCCCCGCAGCGCGCCCAGGTGTTGTGAGACCGCGCTCGGCGTGATGCTCAGGCGGCTGGCCAGGGCCGCGGTCGTCAGGGGTTCGGCCAGGGCGGCGAGGATGAGCGTTCTCGTGTGGCCGAGCACCGGGATCAGGCCGGTCACCGCCGGCCGGGGCGACTCCCAGAGCAGGCCGACGCCCATCGCCGGATAGCGGATCGACGCGGCGGCGATCGGCGCCTTGTCGACGCCCACGTCCGGCCAGTTGAAGACGCTGGGCTGCAGGACGAGGCCGTGTCCGCCGGTGTCCACCGTGTACACCGCGTGCGGGGTGCGCCGGCCGTGCACGACCAGCTGGCCGTCGTCCCAGGCGATGTCGCGGTGCAACTCGGCGAACAGCGCCTGCACCCCGCCCTCCACCAGGGTCAGCGCACGCCGGCCGAGGTCGGCCTCCAGCACGGCGCGCATCCGGCCCCAGTGCGGCGCGATCAGCAGCTCGTGGCAGCGATGCAGCGCCTCGGCCAGCCGTGGCAGTACCGTCGCGGGCTCGGGGGCGTCCTCGGCCGGCATGCCGAGGACCGCGCCGTACTCCTGCCGGAAGAAGTCCTCCTGCGTGCCGCGTACCAGGTCCAGCTCTGCCGCGATGGACGGCAGGCGCTGCGCCGGCGCAGGGAACAGGAACGACGGCAGCGGCCCGGCGATCAGCGCGCGCAGCAGCGGCAGCTCGCGTTCGCGCGCCAGCAGCGGGCGCGCCCGGCGCACCCAGGGCCGGTGGACGGCATGACCGCCCGTGCCGAACAGGATCCGCAGCGCCAGCACCGTCTCGCCCAGCGGCGAGACGGCGAATCGCACCTTCGCGACCGACGCCGCGGTGAACCTGATCTCGACCGCCATCCGCCCTCATCATGTAGCTGTGGCTGAACGATAGCCGAGGCACGCCGTTTCCCCGCAGGCTGGCGGGCATGGACTTCTTCACCTCCCACGACGGCATCGAGCTCGCCTGCCACGTGTTCGGCGACGGCCCCCCTCTGGTCTGCCTGCCCGGCGGGCCGATGCAGGCCTCCGCCTATCTCGGCGACCTCGGGGGCCTCTCGGCGCACCGGCGGCTGATCATGGCGGACCTGCGGGGCACCGGGCGGTCCGCCGTGCCGCCGGACACCGCCTCCTACCGTTGCGACCGCCTGGTGGAGGACGTCGAGGCGCTGCGCGAGCATTTCGGGCTCGACCGGATGGACCTGCTCTCCCATTCCGGGGGCACGAACCTGGCCGTGCTCTACGCGGCTCGCCATCCGGAACGCGTCAGCAGGCTCGTCCTGGTCACTCCGAGCGTCGCCGCCGTCGGCATCAGGATCACCGAGGAGGTCCGGCGGGAGACCGCCCGGTTGCGCGAGGGGGAGCCCTGGTTCCCGGGGGCGTTCGCGGCCCTGGAGAAGGTCATGTCAGGGCAGGCCACGCCTGACGCCGTCCAGGCCATCGCGCCCTTCTGGTACGGCCGCTGGGACGAGACGGCCCAGGCGCACAAGGCCGCCGAGGACGAGCAGCGGAACAACGAGGCGGCGGCCGTCTTCGGCGCCGAAGGCGCCTACGACCCCGACGCAACCCGTGCCGCGCTCGCCCGCTTCACCTCGCCGGTGCTGCTGCTCGCGGGCGAGAGGGACCTGAACTCCCCTCCCGCCGCGGTGGCCGAGCTCGCCGCGCTGTTCCCGCACGCCGAGCTCGTCGTCCAGGCCGGGGCGGGGCACTTTCCGTGGCTCGACGACGCCGACCGGTTCGTGGCCACCATCTCGGCGTTCCTGCGTCAGGTCGGCAGGAGATCGAAGGGCGCGGGGGAGTGGCCCGCCCAGATCCGGCGGGAGACCTCTTCGGGGTAGGGCAGAGTGGCCGGTACGGCGTCCAGGACGCGGGTGAGCCGCCGGCCGGGCCGGTACGCGGCCCATCCCGCGTCGCCGGTGGTCACGAAGCGCACCCATGCCTCCCTGAGCTCGCGGGAGAGCGCGACGGCCTCGGGGGCGCGCTCGTCGCCGAGGAGCTGCGCGCCGACGGGGCTGTCCAGCGTGCCGAACGCCAGGGGGACGTCCAGGCTGTGGCAGGCGCCCAGAGCGCCGCCGAGCGCCGGGGCGGTCCAGCACAGCTCGAACAGGTACGAGGTGCCGCCGGCTGCGGCGTTCGCCTCGGCCAGCTGCTGTGACGGCATGCGGAAGAGCGCGTCGGAGTACACCGTCTCCACCAGCTCCTCCGGCCCGGCCTGCGGAAACCTGGCACGGTACGCCTGCCCGCCATGCGGCTGAGGGGCGAGCATTTCCAGGGCTGTGCGCGCGTCCTGCTCGGTGAAGCTGCCCTGCCGTCCGCTCATGACGCTGAACAGCCGGAACTCGTCCCGGGTGTGGCCGACCAGCAGCTCGATCCCGCTGGCGCGCCCGCCGGTCAGCGCGGGCCAGGGCGTTTCGGGCAGAACCTCGCCGTCGACGACGGGGCACAGGGCGGTGCCGGTCTGCGTGAGCCGTCCCCAGCTCTCCCGGTGCGCCTGGAGGCCGGCGTTGAAGGAGGTGAGCTCCGCGGCCAGGCGCCAGGGGTCGAGGTCGCGCAGGGCCGCGGCGGTGGGGGCGGCCGCGCCGAGCCGGTCCGCGAGCGCGGCGGTGACCTGCCGGGCCAGCGCGGGGGTGCTGTGCAGCCCCGGCACCGAGTGGGCGAGGGCCCGCCGGAACAGGCCGCGCGCCGCCTTCATCGTCAGGAGGGCGGCGACCGACCCCGCCCCGGCGGACTGCCCGGCCACGGTGACCCGGCCGGGGTCGCCGCCGAACGCGGCGATGTTCCGCTGCACCCACTCCAGCGCCGCGATCTGGTCGAGGAAGCCGCGGTTGGGCGGCGCGTCGTCGAGGAACGCGAAACCCTCCGCGCCCACGCGGCAGTTGACGGTCACCACGACGAGCCCCGCGCCGGCCAGCACCGCCGGGTCGTACATCGGGTCGCTCGACGCCGCCGAGACGTAGCCGCCCACGGGGAGCCACACCAGCACCGGCAGCCCGGCCGCGCCCGGATCCGGGGTGCCGACGTTCAGCGTCAGCCAGTCCGTGCCCCGCGGCGCGCCCACGTCGACCGGCAGGGAGAGCGGCACCGGGGGGCCGAACTCCGCCGCCTGCCTCGTCCCGTCCCAGCGGCGCGGCGGGGCGGGCGCGGCGAAGCGGAGCGCTCCCACCGGCGGCTGGGCGTACGGGATGCCGCGGAACACCGCGTGCCCCCGCCGCCGGCGCCCCTGCACCACCCCTTCCGCGGTCCGCACCTTCGGCTCCTCGGGCATGACGCCTCCTCCCTCGAACGGACCCTCATGGTTATAGGTCAGGTGTATTATGTCAACTGTATGGGAAAGGCTCGACGAGGGAGAGACCCGGGATGCCGAAACAGGTGGACCACCGCGAACGCCGCGAAGTGATCGCCCGCGCGTTGTGGCGGGTGGTGGAACGGCGCGGCGTCACCCACCTGACGACCCGGGTGGTGGCGCAGGAGGCGGGCATCTCACTCGGGCAGCTGCAGCACTACTTCGCCTCCCGGGCCGCCATGCTCTCCTTCGCCATGGAATTCGCCGCCGAGCAGACCTCGCTCCGCGTCGAGCAGGGCCTCGCGGGGCTCGGCGACCGGCCGCACCCCCGCGACGTGCTGCGACTGACGCTCGCGGAGATGCTTCCCCTGCACGCCGACGCCCGCGCCACCAGCCGGATGAGCGCCGCCTACGTCCTGGAGGCGCTGCACGACGAGGCCGTCCGCGAGCGGGCGCGCCGCGGCCTCCTCCAGGGACGGGCCCTCGTCGAGCGACTGGTCCGCCAGGCGATCGCCGACGGGCACCTCGCCCCCGACCGCGACCCGGCGACCGAGACCGACCTGCTCCTCGCCCTCACCGGCCTCACCCCCCTCCTCGAACTGGACGTGATCACCCCCCAGGACGCCCTCACCGCGATCGACCTGCATCTGGACCGGCTGTTCGCCGGGCCGGCCCGAAGCGGGTGACCTGCGCCCCTACGACTGCCCGGGAAAGCGGCACCAAAAGATCTTCAACGTCACGACGCGCCGGGGGACGACCTGAGGCCCGGCGGGGACGTCCAAGGACGTAGCGGCGGGAACGGCGCCGTCAACCTCGCCGACCCGCACATGGGATCCGGCGGCGGCGGTGGCGGTGGCGCGCAGGGCGGCGGCGCCGGCGGCTCCTCCTCCGGCAGCAGCTGTACGGCGGCGGCGGTGGCGGAGGGGCGAGGACCGGCGATCTGGACCCGGGTGAGACGGCCACGATCAGCTACACGGTGATCGCCCGCACGCCCGGTTGCCTGCGCAACACCTGCGCAACATGGTCACCTGGCGCTGCAAGTCGGCCGAGGCCCGCTTGGCCTGCACCGACAGCACCATCGTGAAGGTCGTCCACAAATCACCGCACAAACCCCGGCCCTGGTAACCGGCCCATGCCGCACGGGGGCCCCAGACGCGGCCTGAGGCCCCCGGAGGTCCCCCCGCCCGCCGGCGGCACCAGCCGCACCCACGTCCGCGTCCCGGTCGACCGGCGTGACAGGTGATCACCAGTGGATCACAAGACGGCGCCGGTAGACCAGGACGGGTGAACGATGCTCTTCATCCGCTCAGCCGCAGGGAAGGCCCGTCCGGGGCGGACGAGCCGTCCGAGGCCGAGCGGCCGGTGATTCCGCTCGACACCTCGTTGCCCGACGTGTGCGTGCGCCTGCCCGCGTGCCTGGCGCGGCACGTCCGGTCGGAGGGCGGGATGGGCCGGCTGCTGGGCGGCCTGGCCCTCGCGTGGGGGGCGTACGGGCTGCTGTGGGTCGCGGCCGGGATCTGGCTGCCGGGGCAGCCCGCGCTCGCGGTCGCGACGGCCATGACACTGCCGCCCACCCTGGTGTCGCTGGTGCTGCACCGCAGGTGGGGGCATCGGGGGTGGTGCTGGGTTCTGCGGTCGCTGGACCCGGACGCGGTCATGATGGTCCTGGCGCTCCTCCTCGGCCCGTTCCGGTGGCTCGAACCGGTCTTCTGGGCGGCGGTCTGGCCGTTCCGTCAGGTCCTGCGGTTGTTCGCCTGGATCGGGCGGGTCCTGTCGGCGCTGGGCGATCTGTAGCGCTTGCGTGCGCGGCCGCCTCGACCCCGGCCGGGGTGGAGGCGGCCGTACGGGTGTGGGGACGGTCCGCAGGTGTAAAGTCCCACACCGGTGTACATGCAGGCACCGCCCAGGCAGGTCGGGTTTGACAC
>NZ_JBFAOM010000016.1:0-203885 GCF_040675235.1 Nonomuraea sp. NPDC049637 | reverse complement strand
CCGCAGGGCAGCCTGGTGACCCAGTCGTACACCTACGCCTACGACGACGTGGTCGCCGTACTGCGCGGCCTGATGCAGCATTACCAGCCCACCGTCCTGCGGGCGATGGACCCTATGCCCGACAACCGCTACAACCCCGGGCACGGCGACCACGTGGCGTCCTCCGCGTTCGCCTCGGCCGCCGCCACCTCCTACGGCGTGCCGCTCGTCGAGGTGAACTACCGCGACTACAACATCTCCGACGTGCCGGTCAACCTGTCGGCGGCCACCGTCACCCGCAAGAACACCGTCCTGCAGAGCTACTTCCAGTACGACCCCTTCGACCCCGACGGGTGGGAGTCGCGCATGTACTACCGGTGGGCCCGCGGAACGGCCTGGGCAGGGCGGAACGCCGACGGCCGGCCCCAGGTCTTCGTGGTCCGCAGCGGCGTGGTGAGCACCTACTGGCAGACCGCGGCCGGGCAGTGGGGCGGCCCCGCCGTCCTCGGCGGCGCGGGCGGCCCCCTGAGGCCGGCGGTCAGCGTGGGCGTCAACGCCGACGGCCGCCTGCAGATCTTCGCCCAGCGGCTGTCCGACCACCACGTCGTGTCGTTGAGCCAGACCACCGCCGGCGGCTCCTGGGCCGCCACCTGGAGCGACCTCGGCAACCCGGGCACGGGCGCCCCCGAGCAGATCGGCGTGCCCGCGGTGGCCGCCAACGGCAACGGCCGGCTGCAGATCTTCGTCAAGAACGGCGCGGGCGGCGTCAGCACGCGCACCCAGTCGGCGGCCAACAGCGGCACGTGGGGCTCGTGGACGGCCCTGTCCGGCGGCGGCAGCGACATCCAGGACGGGCTCACCGCGGTCACCAACCCGCAGGGCCGCATCGAGCTGTTCGCCGCCAGCAGGACCCGGATCGTGCGCTGGTACCAGGCCATACCCGGCGGGGCCTTCGTCGCCGACACTCTGCTGCCGTCGATGACCCCGGCCAGCCCGCCCACGGCGGCCCTCGCCCAGGACGGAAGGATCGAGCTGGCCTATCGCCGGGCCGGCACCGCGGAGCTGGTCGTGACCAAACAGACGACGGCCGGTGGCGTCTTCACCCTCGCGCCCGTCGTCATCGGGGGCGAGGCCGGGGTGGGCGAGCCCGAACTGGTCACCACCCCGCCCGGCCCGGACGCGAGGATCCTCATGTTCCACCGCAACGCCGACGCCGGGGTGAGCATGGCCAAGCAGGTCAGCCCCAACGGGACGTACGGCGGGTGGAGCAGCCTCGGCGGCGCCATCACCGACTATCCGGCAGCAGCCCTCGACCAGGCCGGCGGCGTGGTGCTGTTCGCCGTCGGCACCGACGGCAAGCTGCACCTGCGCGAGCAGACCGCGCCCGGCGCCGACAGCCCCTTCGGCGTCTGGCAAACACTTCCGTGACCCGCCGTCCGCGGTGCCGGCCCGCTCCGGCCGGCACCGACGGGCCGCGACCGGGCGGGACGGGCGTTCAGTCGGTGGCCAGGCGGGCGTGGCGTTCGACGTCGAGGCGCACGCCCTCGTCGCGGAGCTTGCCGCGCTCGATGCCCTCCGCCCGGAACCCCGCCTTGGTCGCCACCCGGCACGACGCCGGGTTGTCCGTGCGGTGCCCCAGCTCCAGCCGGAAGAGCCCGCGCTCGCCGAACGCCCACCGGGCCAGCTCCTCGGTGGCCGCCGTCGCGATCCCGAGCCCCCGGTACGCGGGCAGGACCCAGTAGGACACCCAGCCGTTGTCGTGGGCGTCGATCCCGGCCACGGCCACGTTGCCGACCACCGCGCCGCCCTCGACGGTCACCGCGAACGCGTGCCCGACGCCTGTCCAGGAGGTGATCCAGCCCACCGCGTCCTTGAGCGTGACGACGGGGAAGGACGACTGGCGGCGCAGATCGGGCGTACGGAACGCGCGCAGCACGGCCGGGGCGTCGTCCTCGCGCCACTCGCGAAGCCGGATGTCGACGGGGGTCACGCTGCCCGAGACTACCCCCGGCTCACGACGGCGCGATCTGGTGCTCCGCCTCGAACACGCTGACCAGCGGCCGGGGCGCGGTCAGGCACCACGCCTCGGCCGTCAGCTCGAACAGCTCGTCGATGTCGATCTTGTCGAGATGGACCACGACCCACCCGAAGCGCCCCGCGGTGAACTGCACCTCGAACACCTCGGGCCGCTCGGCCACCAGCGCCAGCTGCTCCTCGATCGTGGCCTTGACCCCGACCGTCTCGGTCTTCTCCCACAGGTAGCCGAAGCCCTTGCCGTGGACCTTGAAACCGACCCACTCCGGGCCGGGATGCTCGGTCACCTCCGGCAACCCACGCACCAGATCGAGGAACTCGTCGACGCTCACACCCATGCCGCCTGTCTATCAAACCCGACCGACAACTCCGCCGGCTCAGCGGTAGTAGCGGACCTCGATGACGTTGCGGTCCGGGTCGGGGAAGAAGATGGTCTCGGGGGCGATGCCCTGGGCGCCGAAGGAGTTGGAGCCGGTGCCGGTGACCTCGACCCCGTGGTCCTTCAGCCGGGCCTTGAGCGCCTCGAAGTCCTCCCTGCTCACCGACAGGCAGAAGTGGTTGATCTGGTGCCCGGCGCTGCCCGTCACCCCCGTGCCCTCCTCCACGCCCTTCGACACGTCCTGCGCCATCAGGTCGATGATCGTCCCCTCGGCGATCCGTACGCTCGGGAACCCCGCTTCGCCCTCGCGGAACTCCTCCCCCCGGACCCCGGGCAGGCCCACCACCTGCTCGTAGAAGCGCAGGGCGGCAAGCTGGTCGGAGACCCAGAGAACGAGATGGTCCAGACGCGCATCCATGTAATAGATCCTCCATTCCCGTCCAATATCCGTTGCGCGCATGCCGCTGTCCAATTGGGGGCCTCCGGGACGGACGATCGTCCCCTGCTCGAAAGACGGGGTTCACACAGGCTTTCCCTGTCCCCGTGGGGGCGGCGCGGCGTTGTCCGGCTTCGTGCCCGCTCTGCTCCTCCTGATCGCGTGGGAAGTGGCGTTCCTCTGGGCGGCCGGCCGGCTGATGGGGCGCTTCGGCGGACGCAGGACGTGGGTGCTCTGGGCGGCCGTCGCCCTGGAACTGCTTGAGGTCGTCGTTTCCGTCGTGATCGACGTGGCCGACTCCGGCCGTCTCGACCTGCTGGGGCTGCTCCCCCAGAACGCCGCCGGGCCGTTGCCCGTCGTCGTCCTGCTGCTGCTGCCGCCGTCCTGGCGCTGGTTCTCGCAGCGGAAGCGGACGGATGCCCCCTCTTGACAGGAATGGGCGAAGATCGTCCATGATCGGGCATGAACGCGTTGATCCGGGCGGCCCTCGTGGGGGCCGTCGTGGGGCTGGCACAGGCCGTCCTCGCCTTCCACGGCCCTGACGACGCCGCGGGCAACCTGCTGCTGATGTTGTTCGCGCCCCTTCCGGCCGGGATGTTGCTGGCCTGGTACGCCATGTTGCGCAACTGGTGGCTGGTGGCGTTGCTGGGGCAGTTCGCCCTGATCGCACTGCACGTCGGCCTGACCATGACCGCGCCCTTCTCCGCCCTCCTCGCCTTCGGCGCCTGGCGCGTCGGCCTGATCACCATGGCCACCGGAGCGTGCGGCTACGCGCTGGGAGCGGGGATCGCCCTGCCCGTCGCCACGCCGCTGCGCCTCTCGGCGGTCGGCGTGGCCGCGTCCGTGTTCCTGGCGGCCTGGTCGAACCACGACGTGACCGCGCTCGCCGCACAGGCGCAGGCCATGGCCGCCCGGAACGCCACGAACGTCGTGCCCGACCTGCCCGGTTTCCGGCTGACCGAGGTGGAGATCCACCACCCGGACCTCAGCCTCACGTACGAGCGCGCCGACGCCGCCACCGTCGCGGTCGATGTGCTGCCGGAGACGGTGTCTCCCGAGCACGCGTGCGAGCGGGAGGGCACCGACCCGGGACACATGACCTGCACGGAGGCGGCGCCGGACCTGTGGGTGCTGAGGTACGACTACGGCAGGGTCGTCTTCACCGCCCGCGGGAACACCCTGCTGCGGATCGCCGCCGGCGACGTGCCCGAGAAGCAGTTGCTCGCCGCCGCGCGCGCCCTGCGTCCGGTCGGCCTCTGGGAGCTGGCCGCGCCCGCGTACGAGCGACACTGATGCTGCGAGACAGCCGGAAAGTGCTGAGAGATGCTGGATAGGCTGGGGTTCAGCGACGAGGAGGAGGTCGTCTACCTGGAGCTCCTGCGCCGCCGCCGGGTGACGATCCCCGAAGTGGGCGAGGCGCTGGACCTGCCGGTGACGGCCGTGACGGCGGCCGTGACCCGGCTCGTCGCGCTCGGCCTGGCCAGCCGCGACAACACCGGGCTGTACATGGCCGTGCCCCCCGACGTGGGCCTCGGCACGTTGATCGCCGAGCGCCAGGCCGCGTTGCAGCAGGTGCAGGGCAGGCTGGCCGAGCTGGTGGAGGTGTACCGCACGGGCGCGGCCTCCCCGGCGGGCGAGATCGAGGCGCTCACCACGCCGGAACAGCTCGCCACCTGGCTCGGCAACCTGGAACGCGGCGCCCGGCGGGAGGTGCTGGCCTTCTTCCGGCCTCCGTACGTGCTCGACGTCAGCCTCGACGACTCCACCAACGCCCTGGCCACCTACCGCTACGTGTACGAACGCGCCGCGCTGGACGACCCCAGGGCCCCGGCCGAGATCGCCAGGTTCCTGAAGGGCGGCTACGAGATCAGGATCGCCGCCGAGCTGCCCAGCAAGATGATCATCGTGGACCGGGAGGTCGTGCTGCTGCCCGTCCTGCCCGACCAGACGAGCGTGGAGCCGGGCTTCCTCCTGGTCAGGGGGCAGTCCCTGGTCCACCTTCTGGTGGCGTTGTTCGAGCGGGTGTGGCAGGCGGCGACCCCGCTGCGGCTCACCGCCACGAGTGTGACCGAAGGGGTCGCGGCCTGGGACGACACCGATGTCACGCTGATGACGTACCTGCTGTCCGGGATGCCGGACAAGACGGTCGCCAGCCGGCTCGGCACCAGCGAGCGCACCGTCCAGCGCCGGATCCGGCGGCTGATGAAGCTGGCCGGGACCGACAGCCGCATGCAGCTCGCCTGGTACGCGGCCCGGTCCGGCATGATCCCGCCGTGAGGGGCGCCCCCGCCGGGGACGCCCCTCACCTGGAACTACCGGCGCAGCTGGTACGCGCGGGTCACGGTCTGCTCGACGGTGCCGCCGTCGGCGTCGGCGGCCTGCACGCGCAGCGACACGAACCCGCCGGGCTCGGCCGGGTTCCTGATCGTGCCGGTGAAGGCGCGCTCACCGGCCCCGGCGAGCCGTACCGGCTGCCAGGTCGCGCCGTCGTCGGCGGAGGTCCACAGGGCGGCCCGGGTGATGCGCGGCCCGGCCAGGCCCTTCGGGTAGCGCAGGCCGAGGCCGACGCGGGTGGGGGCGTTCGCGCGGGCGCTGTTGCTCTCGTCCACGTCGAGGTCGTAGTCGATCGACAGGACCGGCAGCAGGTCCTGGGCAGCCACCTGCTGCGAGTGGAACGTCCAGTCGGTGCGCACCTTGGTGGAGGTCGTCCAGAACGGCTGGTTCCGCTGCACGTCGGTCACCACGCGGTACTGGGCGCGTTCGGGCACCACCGGGAAGGCGACGGCCGCCGACGGCGCGGAGCCCAGCAGCTCGCCGTCGCGGTAGACCGTCGACTGCTCCTTGTCGGCGGAGGCGCGGAACAGGTACGTCTGGCCGGGCGCGGTGTCGAACAGCCCGCCCGCGAAGACCACGCCGACCGCGCCCTCGCGGACCGCGGACTTGTCCACCGCGGCCGGCAGCGCCGTGCGGACCACCGCCTTGTTCCAGTCGCGCGACACCCGCTGACCGGCCTTGAGCACGGACGGCGCGGTCTGCTGCCACGCCTGGCCGCCCTCCCAGACCGAGCCCACCTGCATCGACTCGAAGGTCCGCAGGTCGGCCGTGACGTACTCGGTGAGCGGCCGCGGCGTGATCAGCCGGGTGAAGACCGCGTAGGCCGTGCCCTGCATCGGCGAGACCAGCGACCGGGCGTACCCGGCCTCCGTGGCCGGCGCCGAGGCGTGGAACGACGACTGCACGGTGGCCAGCTCGCCCTCGCGCACCTTGTACCGCTGGTCCGCCGGGACGCCGCCGTTGCGGTACTTGACCAGCTCGTAGGCGTACGGGCTCACCGCCGTGCCCGAGAGCCGGACCTGCAGCCTGCCCTTGGCCGCCGCCGCGGCCAGCCGGGCGCCCTGCTCACCCGCGAGCGTCATCGCCGGGATCCTGGTCGGCGACGTGCTCCAGTTGTCGGCGCCCCAGTTGTCGGGCTTGTCGTTGTAGATGATGACCGCGCCCGCGCCCGCGGCGGCGGCGTTGTCGACCTGCTGCTGCGGCGTGACCTCGGCGCTGCGCTTGACCAGCGCGAGCCGTCCCCGGACCGCCTGCCCCGCGTAGTCCTCGGGACGCCCGGTCCCGGCGTCCGCGGCCCGCAGGACCTGGGTGCCGTCGATGCGCGCGGAGCCGGCCCGGCCCCGGAAGTAGGCCGGCTCGATCGGCTCGGCCCCGGCGCCGAGGACCTGCGCCTTCAGCTCCGGCGCGGTGAGCGACCAGGCGACCCGGGACTCGAAGCGGCTGCTCGTGCCCTGGGACGGGACGGAGTACACCTTCGTCTCGCCGTTCATCCACTGTTCGAGGCCGTAGGCGCTGGTGCCGGCCGCGTTCTGGATCGCCAGGCCGAGCCGGACCCGGTCCGTCTGGTTCGGCTTCGGGGTGTCCATGGTGACCGGCCCGGCCTTGGCGCCGTCGAAGGTGACGGTCCGGTCGGAGTCGATGACCGCGCCCGGCTCGGCGCCGTAGGTGTACTCCCAGACCCGGTTCCCGTCGGCGGCGTAGTGGAAGATCTCCGCCATGAAGGCGTGCTCGCCCCGGGGCAGCCGGACCTTGGCGGTGCCGTCCGCGCCGATCAGGTAGCTGTCCGGAAGGGCCAGCCTGTCGAGGTTGATGTCGTGCACGACGGCGGCGCCGGTGGTCGGCCTGCCGTCCCGGTCGAGCACCTTGAGGGTGACGTCGAAGCGCTCCACGTCCCGGACGAAGCCGACGGCCGTGGTCACGGCCGTCTGGCCGTCGGCGGTGGTCGCGGTGACGTGCGCGCCGTGCGCCCCCGCCGGCACGGCCGAGGTGTCGACGGTGACGGCCGCCGACGCGGTGCCGTGCGCCGGCACGGTCACCGTCTGGGCGCCCAGGGTCAGCGCCGCGGCCGGCAGGTCCTCGCCCGCGCCCTTGGCGGCCAGGGTCAGGGTGACGGGCTGGTCGCCGTCGTTGACGTACTCGATCTGCTTGGTGGCCGGCTCTCCGGCGTCCCAGTCGGCGAGCCTGAAGTCGATCACGCCGGAGCCAGAGACGGGCTGGCGTACGGCGCGGCTCACGTCCACCCGGCCGGCGCCCTGGCTGTGCACGGGGGTGCCGGCCGTCGTCCGCGCGGTGCTGACGAGCTGGTTCTTCAGCCTCACGGCGGTCCAGTCGGGGTGCCGCTGCGCGAGGATGGCGGCGGCGCCCGCCACGTGCGGCGTGGCCATCGACGTGCCGCTCGCCGTGGTGTACGTGCCGTCCACGGGCGTGCCCATCGAGGTGCCCGCGGCGCGGGCGGCCACGATCTTGAAGCCGGGAGCGGTGATCTCCGGCTTGAGCGCCCCGTCGCCGCCGCGGGGACCGCGGCTGGAGAAGCCGGTGACCGCGTCCGCCGAGTCGACCGCGCCGACGGTGAGCGCCGCGTCGGCCACGCCGGGCGAGCCCACCGTGGTCGCCCCCGGGCCGCTGTTGCCCGCGGCGATGGTGAACAGCACGCCCGTCTCGGCGGTCAGCCCGTTGACCGCCACGGCCATCGGGTCGGTGCCGTCGGCGCCCTCCTGGCCGCCCAGGCTCATCGAGACGACCTTCGCGCCCGAGTGGGCGGCCCAGTTCATCCCGTCGAGGATCCACGACTCCATGCCGGCGCCCTCGTCGGCCAGCACCTTGCCCACGAGCAGCCGGGCCCCGGGGGCCACGCCCTTGTACTTGCCGCCCGAGCCCGCGCCGCTGCCCGCGATCGTGGAGGCGACGTGCGTGCCGTGCCCGTGGCCGTCCTGCGCCGTCTCGCCGGGGACGAAGCTGCGGCTGTCGGCGATCCGGTCGGCCAGGTCGGGGTGCTTGGCGTCCACGCCGGTGTCCAGGACGGCGACCTTGACGCCGGTCCCGTCGTAACCGGCGGCCCAGGCCTCGGGGGCGCCGATCTGCGGCACGCTCTTGTCGAGCAGCGTCTTGACCTTGCCGTCCAGCCAGAGCTTCTCGATGCCCCCGGACAGCCGGGCCTTGGGCGTGCCCGCCTTGGCGGTGTCGTCGTCCACGGCCTCCCAGAACGCGCCGCCGCGCTTCTTGTCCGCGGCGACGGCCGCTCCCCGGATGCCGGGCAGGGACCGGGTGAGCCGGCCGCCGTCGGGCGGAGCGGCCTTGGCCAGGCCCTTGCCGGAGTAGCGGACGATGGTCGGGATCGACTCGCTGTGGGCGTCGTCGTACCCCTGGGCGATGAGCTGGGTGACGTTGAACAGCCGCTTGTCCACCTGGCCCGAGGCGACCAGCGGCGCGGCCTGGGTCGGCATCACGTACACGTCGGCGCCGACCGTGTAGGTGCGCAGGTCGCCGGCCGACCGTTCGCCGGGGGTGACGGTGACCGAGACGGGACGGCCGGCCTGGCTGGCCACGACGACCTCGTCCCCGGTGATGAGGGTGACCCGCGCGGTGGTGACCGACGACGCCGGGACGCCGGTGACTCCGGCGGCGACTCCGGGGGCGGGGGCCGTCGCGTCACCGTGGGCGCTTCCGGTGCCGGCCGCGACGAGCGTGGCGGCGAGGGCGGCGCTGAGCAGCGCCGCTCTACGACTGAATGGCATGGCGGTGGCTCTCTTTCTACCGGTTGGGGGGTTGCGCAACCGGCAGAACAAAGTTTCGCCAGAAAGGGACGTACACACCATGACTAGGGCATGGCGGACAACCGACATGTCAGGTCGTCGCCACCGCCTGGGTCAGCAACGGTTGTCAAGGCGTGAGGTCGCGGGCGGTGCCCGCCGCGACCGCGCCCAGCTTGTCGGGGTTGGCGACGTTGTGGATGGCGGTGATGTGCCCGTCGGCGTCGAAGTCGAACGTCACGGTGGCGACGACCCGGCCCCGGCCGCTGAACACCACGCCGGGGCCGCCGTTGATCTCGGCCAGCTCGGCCCGCATGTCGCCCGGCTCGACGCCCTGGTAGGCGACCGTGCCGATCGCGGCGAACCACGCGGCCACCGTGTTCGCGCCCACGACCGGACGCAGCGCCTGGCGCACCTTGCCGCCCCCGTCGGTCCACAGGGTGACGTCAGGGGACAGCAGTTCCATGAGCGTGTTGATGTCGCCGCCGGTCGCGGCGGCCAGGAAGCGCCGCGTGACGTCCCGCTGCCGCGTCCGGTCCGCCGTGAAGCGCGGCCGCCGGGCCTGTACGTGCTCCCGCGCCCGATGCGCGACCTGGCGCACCGCCGCCTCGGAACGCTCCACCGCCTCGGCGATCTCGGCGTGGCTGAATCCGAAGACCTCCTTGAGCACGAACACCGCGCGTTCGAGCGGGCTCAGGGTCTCCAGGACCACCAGCATCGCCGTCGAGACAGAATCGGCGCCCGCGACGTCGTCGGCGGTGTCGGCGCTGGTCAGGATCGGCTCCGGCAACCACGGCCCCACGTACGTCTCGCGCTGGTACTGAGTGGACCGCAGCCGCTGCAGGGCCACGTTCGACACGATCCGCGCCAGGTACGCCTTCGGATCGGCCACCTGCGAACGGTCGTCGGCCGACCACCTGATCCAGGCGTCCTGGACCGCGTCCTCGGCGTCGGCCGCCGAGCCGAGCACGCGGTAGGCCACCGAGAACAGCAGCTTGCGATGCTCGTCGAAGACCCGCTGGTCCTGCTCCGAGTAGGCGCGGCTCATCGCGCGGCGCCGATCCGGGTGAACCGGCCGCCACGCGGCCAGAGCGCGCCGGAGACCGGCATCTTCTTCATGCGGAGGTACGTCGGCCAGGGTGCTGCGGTCACCGTCTCCTTATACCGTGCGGCCGTGCGACCGGTGAGATACACCCTGCGCGGGCTGTCGTCGGGGTGGGTGAACTGCACGACCCCGTCGTTGCGGCCGAGGCTCACCGGGGTGTGGTAGTAGCCGAAGCGGAACGGCTTGAGCCGCCGGCCGTCCAGGGCGCGCAGGATCGACACCGCGGCGTGCACGCCGGTCGGCATGCCGCTCTGGCAGGTGCCGTGCATGACGCCGTAGCCCTGGCGGATCGCGGCGGCGTCGCCGAGGGCGTACACGTCCGGGTGCGAGACCGAGCGCAGGAAGGCGTCGGTGACGATCCGGCCGCGGTCGTCCACGGTGAGCCCGGCGGCCGCCGCCAGCGGCGAGACCCGGGTGCCGCTCGTCCACAGGACGACGTCGGCGGCGACGCTCTCCGCGTCCGGTCCGCACACCACCTCGACCGAGCCGGGCAGCACCTTCGTGACCTCGACGCCGCTGCGCACCCGGACGCCCAGCCGGGCCAGCGCCTTGCGCACGTACTCCCGCGGCCCGGCTGCCATGGCCGCGCCGGGCTCCTGCCTGCCGAGCAGCACGACGTCCAGCTCGGGGTGGCGCTCGGCGATCTCAGCGGCCGACTCGACGCCGGTCAGCCCACTGCCGCAGACGGCGACCGTGCCCCTGCCCAGGCGGCCCAGCCGGGCGGCCAGCGCCTCGGCGTCCGGCACGCTGTCCAGCGTGTACGCGTGCTCCTCCACCCCCGGCACCGTCACCGTGTCGGCCACGCTGCCCAGCCCGTACACGAGGGTGTCGTAGTGCAGGACCTGGTTGTCGTCGATCCGCACGCTCCTGGCCCGCACGTCCACGGCGGTCACCCAGCCGCGCACGAACCGGGCCCCGGTGCCCTCCAGCAGCTCAGGGATGCGCATCTCGGCGACCTGCTGCCCGCTCGCCACGACGTGCATCCGCAACCGCTCGGTGAACCGCTCCTGCGGATTGACCAGGGTCACCCGGACGTCCGTCCGGCCCTTGGTCCGCGCCGCGAGCTGGATCGCCGCCGCCATCCCCGCGTACCCCGCCCCCAGCACCAGGACGTGGTGCGGAGCCTTGCCGTTCTCGCGCTGTGTGGTCATCGCCGTGCCCTTTCCTACGGTGCGTCTGACCACGTGATGCAAGACCCCGCCCCATCCGTGACACGACGCCCCTGTGATCCGCGCCACACACCAAGAACCAAGCCGGTCCCGGCGGCATCCAACTGTTCATGATCGGCGTGACGCTCTCCCTGCTGCTGGCCCTGTCTCCGGCGGCCGTGACCGAGATTCCGAAGAACTTCCTGTTCACCGAGCGCGAGGCGCGCGTGCCGCTGAGCCCGGACGACGCCGCCGAGCAGGGATACAAGATCAGCGACAGGCTCACCGCGCCCTTCGAGCTGAACCCGTGCGGGCATCGGCGTGCCGTCGACCGTGGCCGGACGGCCGCCCGCACGATCAGCCACTGGACCACCGGGCCCAGCGAGTCGGCCGAGCAGCTCGTCCTCTACAGGAGCCCCCGGGCCGCCCACGCCGCGCTCACGGGCCTGCGCGCCGAGGCCGCGCGGTGCGCGCGCAAGGGCGACCCGTCGGCGCCCGCGCTCAAGATCCAGTGGCGGACGACCAAGGTGAAGGCGGGGGACGAGGCCATGGGCATGGGCTACCGGACCCGGCAGGACGGCAACGTGGACCAGACGGTCACGGGGGTCGTCGCGCGCCGGGGCAGCGCACTGATCATCTACCGGACCGACGAGGGCGACTACGACCCCGGCCGGCTCACCAAGAACGCCAGGAAGATGGCCGTCAAGGTCTGCGGCCTGCCCGGCGTCTGCTAGCCCGTCCGGCGCGAGGCCAACCGGTCCAGCAGGACGGGGACGACCGTGAGCGCGGCCAGCCCCGCGCCGATCCACGGGACGGCGGCGACCCCCGCCCCCGCGTCCAGCACGACGGCGGCCGGCACCGGCACCAGGCTGATGCCCAGCTGGAAGGCCGAGACCGTGGTGGCCCCGGCGAGCGCCGGCGCCCCCGACGCGATGGCGAACACCCGCCCGTAGACGGCCGGGTTCAGCACGAACCCGGCGACGCCGAGCAGCAGCACCAGCGGCACGACGGCCGCGACGTGCCGCCCGAGCACGGCCAGCAGCACGGAGCAGGCCGCGATCCCGAGCGCCCCCGCCAGGAGCGCGTGGGTGGGCAGCCGGTCGGCGATGCGGCCCCCGACCGACAGCCCGGCGAAGGCCCCCACGCCGAACAGCGCCAGGATCACCGGCACCCAGACTCCGGGCACGCCCGTGACCTGCGTCAGGAACGCCGCCAGGTAGTTGTAGGAGATCATGTAGGCCGCGGTGCTCAGCAGGGTGACGGCGTACACGATCCACAGCTGCGGCCGGCGCATCGTGCGGAGCTCGCCGCGGACGCTCGCCTGCCCGTGCCCGCCGGTGGCGGGCAGCGCCACGAGCGTCAGGACGGCGCCGGCGACGGTGAGCGCGGTCACGGCCCAGAACCCGCCGCGCCACCCGGTGAAGTAGCTGATCATCGCCCCGGCCGGCCCGCCAGCGATCATCGCCAGGCTCAGCCCGCTGACGACCACCCCGGACGCGCGGGCGGTGCGGTCCGCCGGGACCAGCCCGATCGCGGTGACCGCCGCCACCGCCCAGAACCCCGCGTACGCCAGACCGGAGAGAAAGCGCGTGACCAGCAGCACCGGATGGCTGTCGGTGAGGATGCCGATCGCCACGCAGGCGGCGAAGGCCGCCTGGGCGACCACCAGCGTCGTCCGGCGCGGCCAGCGGAGGGTCATGACGGCCAGCGGCGGCCCGCCGATCACGACCCCCGCCGCGAACGCCGAGATCAGCCCGCCGGCCGAGGCCAGCGTGATCCGCAGGTCCGCGGCGACCGCCGGCAGCACCCCGGCGAGCAGGAACTCCGCGCTGCCCATCGAGAACAGGCTGAAGGACAGCAGGTAGACCCCCAGCGGTAACCTGCCGCGGGCGACCGCCGCCCGTCCGGTGGCCGTGGCGCTCATCGGTCCGCCCCCGCCGCGCGCAGGGCCGAGGTGAGGTATTCGTCCAGGACGTGCCGGGGAGCGGCTCCCGTCCAGGAACCGGCGGGCCGGCCGCCGGCGTACACCACGAAGGCGGGGACGGCGGTGATGCCGTGCCGGGCGGCCAGGCCGGGCTGGTCGTCCAGGTCGGCCCGGACGACGTCCACCTCGCCCGCGCGGTCGGCCGCCAGGCTCTCCACGATCGGGGTGACCATCTGGCACGGACGGCACCAGGCCGCCCAGAACTGGATCAGGACCGGACGTCCCGCCTGGAGGACGCGTTCGGTGAAGTTCTGCTCGGTGACGCTGCGCACCGAGCCGGGAACATGCGCGGGCATGACGAAGTCTCCTTGCGTGCGGGGGGGCTAACGAGCCAGGACGGACGTCGCGCGGCGCCGCTCGACGGCGTCCCGCACCTCTTCGTCCACCAGGTCGGCGTTGACGGCGGACGCGGCGGCCGACCCCGTTCCCGCCGCCGTGACGACCTGCGCGCGCGGGTCGACGACGTTGCCCGCCGCCCAGACCCCGGGCACGCTGGTCCGTCCCGTCCGGTCGGTGACGACCCAGCCGGCGTCGTCCTTGTCGCAGCCCAGACGGGTGAGCACCTGGTCCTGCGGCACCATGCGCGGGAACAGGAACACGGCGGCGCGCGGCAGCACCCGCCCGTCGGTGAGCTCGACGCCGCGCAGCCGTCCGTCCTCGACGACGAGGTGGTCGATCGGGCCCTCGACGATGCGCACGCCGCGGGCCTCCAGCCGGTCGCGGTCCTCCGGCGTCAGGTCGAGGGTGTGGGTGAGGAGGACGACGTCGTCGCTCCACTGGCGCAGCAGCAGGGCCTGGTGGACCGCCCCCGGATGCGTGCCGAGCACCGCCAGCGCCTGATCGCCGACCTCGTGGCCGTGGCAGTAGGGGCAGTGCAGGACGTCCTTGCCCCACCGCTCCCGCACGCCGGGGATGGCGGGCAGCTCGTCGTACAGGCCGGTGGCGACCAGCAGGCGGCGGGCGCCGAGCACCGGACCGCCCTCCAGCCGCACCGCGAAGCCCGGTTCGACCTCCTCCACGCGCCCCCGGAGGAGCCGCACGCCGTACCGGTCGATCTCGGCCCGGCCGAGCTCCAGCAGGGTCGCGGGCGGCAGGCCGTCGCGGGACAGGAAGCCGTGCATGTGCGCGGCCGGGGCGTTGCGCGGCGCGCCCGCGTCGACCACCGCCACCTTGCGCCGCGCGCGGCCGAGGAGCAGGGCCGCGCTCAGTCCGGCCGCCCCCGCGCCGACCACCACCACGTCGTATTCGGTGTCCTTGCTGTTCGTCGCCGTCGTCATGGCGATCACCTCCGGCCCCGATGCTGCGATCCGGCACGCAGGAACGACAACTTCTGTTGCCATTTCTGGGAAATCGGAGGTGGAATGGGCCCCATGGACCAGCAATCCCGGATCGACGCCACGCTGGCCCAGGTCGGCGCCCGGCTCAGGCATCTCCGCACCCAGCGCGGCGTGACCCTGTCGGCCCTGGCCGAGGCCACCGGCATCTCCAAGAGCACGCTTTCGCGCCTGGAGTCGGGGCAGCGCCGGCCCAGCCTGGAGCTGCTGCTGCCGATCGCGGAGGCGCACCAGGTGCCGCTGGACGAGCTGGTCGGCGCGCCGGAGGTCGGCGACCCGCGCGTCCGGCTCAAGCCGGTGGTCCGCAACGGCCGGACCGTGCTGCCCCTGACCACCCAGCCCGGCCCGCTGCAGGCGTGGAAGTCAGTCATCCCCGCCGACCAGAACCAGCCGCAGCCCGTCACGCACGAGGGATATGAGTGGATGTACGTGCTCTCGGGACGCGTCCGCCTGATCGTGGGCGACCACGACCTGGTCATGGGGCCCGGCGAGGCCGCCGAGTTCGACACCCATCTGCCCCACTGGTTCGGCCCGGCGGGCGATCATCCGGTGGAGGTGCTCAACCTGTTCGGACGGCAGGGCGAACGCATGCACATGCGCGCCCGGCCCCGCCCCCGGCAGCCGTCCTAGAGGTGTCCGGTCACTGGCTGGTGCAGCGGGTGGGCCGCACCACGATGACCACCCTGCGCTCGGCGTCGCCGACGGGCCGCGCGTAGTCGAGGCCGTACCGCCTGGCCAGCACGTCGAAGAAGTCGCCCTGGGGGTCGGGTTCGACCCGCTCCACCGTGCCCCGCACCTCCAGGTAGCGGTACGGCTGCTCCGGATCGTTGACCGAGATCGCCACGTGCGGGCGGGCGCCGGCGTTGCGCCCCTTCTGCCGGTCGTTCGTGGTGGTGAAGCGCAGGAACTCGCCGTCCCAGATGGTCCACACGGGCGTCACCTGCGGGGTGCCGTCGGGCATCAACGTCGCCAGATGGACGTACAGGGGACGGGTCAACAGGTCGAGATGGCTCTCCGGAATAACGGACATGCCCGGAACACTATCAAAGCTTTTATGACTATAAGAGCTTTGAGTTCCTGCCGACTTGTAGGCTCCTGGCATGGACATGCCCCCGGAGGAGCGGCTCGGCCTCGACGTCAAGCGTGCCGAGCAGCGACTCATGGCGGCCAAGCACGCCGCGGTCAAGACCGCCGGACTGACCGTGCCCCAGTACGCCGCCCTCCTCGCCCTCCACGCCAACCCGGGCATCTCCGCCGCCGCCCTGGCCAGGGCATGCCTGGTCACGCCGCAGGCCATGAACGTCGTACTGAAGAACCTGCTCGAACACGGCCTGATCGAACGTTCCCCCCATCAGTGGCACCGCACCATGCTGGAAACCCACCTCACGGACGCCGGCCGCGAGGCGCTGCGGGTGGCGGACGAGGCAGCCGTGATCATCGAACGCCGCATCTCCGCCGCCTTCACCCCCGAGGAACGCGCCACCCTCCGCACCCTTCTCACCCGCTTCACCGACGCGATCTGACCGGCCGCCAGGCAGGCTCCTCATCCGGCCGGGGAGCCACCGAGGATCAGGTCGGCCATCCGCAGCAGCCGGTCCACGTACGTCCTCGCCTCCCGGCCACGCGCTCGCCGCCGGATCCAGCGCAGGTCGCGGGCGCTGCTGACGAGCTGCTCGCGCAGCTGGTCGGTGAGCGGCTTACCCTCATTGCGGACGTACCAGAACATGACACCCGCGACTCCGTCGTCCGCCAGGACCAGGTCCGCGAACAGGTCCCGATCAGCCAGCCCGGGAAACGGAATGTGCCGATGCTCTTCCCAAAGCACGGACACCTCTTCGAACACCGCCGACGACACTTTGCCCACCCGCCAAAGATACGGTCACCGCTCCACAGAGGCACGGTCACGGCTCCACAGAGGCACGGTCACCGCTCTACGCGAAGGCTCACCTGTGACCCGAGCTCGCGGAACCCGAGAGCTCGGGCCACCCGCCGCGACGCCTCCGGACGCGCCCGCCACTGCGGCAGCAACCCCGCACCGAGCGCGTCGGCCACCGCCGCCGACGCCACCGCCCGAGCCAGCCCCCGCCCCCGAAACCCCTCGGCAGTCAGTACGGACAGATGCGCCGCCGTGTCCAACCACGTCCGATACCCGGCGGCGGCGACCACCTCCCCACCCGCACGAACCACCCAGACCGCCGAACCGACCTCCGCCAGCCCGCTCTCGTCGGCATCCTGCTCGCTCACCGCCGCCAGCAGCCCGCCGACCTCCGGGTCCCCCAGCGTCAGCGGTTCGACATCCGCCCCGACATGGCAGGGAACGAACGCGTCGGCATCGATGTACGCGAGCGTCGCCGGCCCCAAGACCTCGCGCACCTCCAGCCGCTCGGAAAGCCGCGGAAGATCGACGCCGTCCCTACCGAGACCGCCGCGCAGGGCCCGGCGCAACGGCTCGACCAACCCGGCATCAGGCACCGTGACCAGCGCCCCGCCGTCCAGCACGACGATCCCCGTCCACCCAGGCGGACACAACCCCGACCTGGCGGAGACCACCACCGCAACCTCGCCACGCCCAGGAAACACGCCAGGCACCCCAGCCAACCCGGCCCACAACCGCCCCGCCGATTCCCACACCACACTCCATGATCGGCTGTACGAGCAGCCGACGTCCACGGAGTTACGACGACTCCGGCTCGCGGGATGGTCGATGCCAATGAGTGAGACCCGCGATACCGAGGTGCGGTCGCGAAGGCGCCCAGCTCTCCCATCGAGCATGAACGCCCTCGTGAACCGCACCTTCGCCACAGCTAAGGCCTGGTACCAACCATCTAGTTGCTCTCTGGGCGCTGCCGAGGGCCGGGGCGGCGCAGGAGGCCGCAACGCGGCAGGCCACACTGCGGAACGGCGTCATGGGCGTTGATGTGGTGCCGCAGCCCGGTGATCTCGTCCACCAGGGCCTCGTAGTCTTGTCTCAGCTCAGCCTGGAAGGTGACGAGTTCGGTCATCATCAGAACAATGCTGATCATGGTGAGGTCGTCCGCGGTGCGGGTGCTCGTCTCGAGCGCCTTGACCCGTAGCATCACCTCAAGGATCTGCGCCTCTAGGTTCACGGCTCCTGCCTGTTCCACGCAGGGAAGAAGATGCCGCACCGGTGGCCCGGCGCGTGCTCTGACGGGAGCACAGTGACAGATGGAAGGCAAAGAAGCCGAGCCACGGTCCGACACGAGGTGTGCTTCTTTCTCCCACCACTACGCGTCTTTCCTCCCGGGGATGCGGTTTCTCACCAGCCCCCCGACCACAAACACCGCCGAACAGCCGGAAAGCGGGATAAGCAGACAGGCACACGGATCTACAGCCGGCTCGCGCCCGTCACCGACGCCCACCGCCCGCCCGGGCCACGCCCCCTCACGTCTCGGGCCCGCCCCGGCCAGAGTCCCTCAACCTCGCCGAGCCCCTTCGGGCCAGATCACCCGGACGGACATCCCCCGCCGCCGAGCCTCGGCCACCACGTCGGCCGTGCCGCCATGACCTCGGGCCGGCTGCCCGTCCCAGACGGCGAACAACACATCGGCGTCATCCAGCATCCGCTCACTGGCCGCCATGTGGGCCTCCGCGGTGGACTCCGCGAACTCCAGCCGGTGAGCCCGGCCCGCCCGGCCCAGCAACTCGTCGTACGCGGCACGGCACTCGTCCGGCAGCCCGTCCCGATACCGCTCGGCCGGGATCACGACCTCCAGCACACCGCCGAGATCGAGTACCGCACGAGCGAAGATCTGGTCGGCCCCGTCCGCCAGACAGGACAACCCCCCGAGGTCGGGAAGGCACTCCACAAGAGCCTCACGTATCGCCCGATCGACCAGTACAGCGGTCTCTCCCGGCAAGCCCCTGTGCCCCGACACAGCGACGCGCACCATGATCACCTCCGGGCGCCGGCAGCCGGTCCATTACAGGTGGAACCAGTGAATCCGCCGACAAGTGGTACAGACGAAGCAGGTCGCGTCTCGGTTGGCCCAATCCAGGCCCATGAAGCTCATTCCGGTCGTCTGCAGCTTCCACTGACGGGACTCGAAGATTTCGCTCTGGCATGTATCGCACCTGAGGTTCTGCCCGTGCGGGAGCCTTACGGTGGTGGCCTCGTCCATGTTCACGATGCTATGCGAGATGATCCGCCGCGGCTCAGCAGAAACAGGTCCGGCACCGGCCGACCGAGATTGTCGGTGCCGGACTCTACGCTTCGCGCCCATGACCAGAGAAGAGTCCCCCGTCACGCACACGAAGCGGATTGATGTGGAGGTCGCAGACTGCGGTCAGGTCTATCTCCTGGACGAGGGAGACCACGAGCCCAATGGCAGGCCAGCTGACTCACCGGCCCACTCGGTCGGCCTCGTCACAGCAGAGGGAAGAGGCTTCGCCAGCCTGAACATCGCCACACTTTGGGGGCTGATCCCCTTCACCGTGACGGTCGCCGACCAGGATCCGGGCGCTGACCTTGACGGCTATGAGGACATCGTGGAGATCAGTTTCGACTCCCCGTCGGGCCAGGTTTTCTTGGCCGGATGGCTCATGGATTGGGACGACGAAAAGGCGCACGACCTTTCCCCGTTGCTTTCCGGTCCCGGCACATACCGTCTGCGATATCACGTCCGAGGAATGGCCGAAGAGCGCTGCTCCGTTGATGACCACTACCTTCAGATATGGCCTGCGGCACAGCACGATCCGGCCGTACTGAAAACCACGAGCATCCCCTTCCAGCACATGCTGAAAGCCGACAGGGCCGCGGGGTGAGTGAGAGAACGGCGCCACTCTCTCAGGAGAGTGGCACAGTGGGCATCAGCTATCGAGAAGGAGTTGAAAGACGATGGGTGACTACTTCGAGCGGATCGTCGATGTCGAGGTGACCGGCCAAGAGGCTGAGTCGCTCGCAGAGCGGGTGGTCGACTGGATGGTTGCCGAAGGGCTGATCACGCGCGGAAGGTCCAGCGACGGCATGTACAGCCTGCAGGTGGACGACGGCTACGAGCCCGGCCCCAACTGGCAACGAGCAGTGGCTGATTCCTCGGACCCGACGTGGATACCGGGCCCGGTGGCGGTCATCGTCGGGCGGGATCACCACGTCGGAGGGCAGGGGATGAGCGAGGCGGACTCCGCGACCTGCCCACGATGTGACGCGACGACTGTGATCATCGACTACCCGAACGCGTGGGAGGCCGACCAGGCGGCTTGGCAGCCGTTCAGCGACGGCATCGACACCTGGAAGGAGACCGGTGAAGGGAGTGTCACCTGCTCCTCATGCGGCGCCTCCGTTCCGGTCACCGAGTGGCAGTTCGGGTCCGGTTTCGACCTCGGGGCGCTCGCATTCGACTTCTGGGGATGGCCACCTCTCAGCGTCAGCTTCCACACGGAGTTGAGCAAGCAACTGGGACACCGCATAGAGGTACAGTCAGGCAAGTTCTGACCCCCGCCACCAGCGCTGAACCGGGTGACGACGCCAGCAGCCGGGAGTGACCGCGCCCCCGCCCGTCCTGGCACAGATCTGACACGCCCCAGAAGGCCTCACAGCCTTCGATCAGCCGGGGCTGAGGAACGAAGCCTCGGACCGTCGCCCCACGGCGACCAGCCCAGCCGCAGCGTTCGGCCGGAGGACGGGGTGCGGCGGCGCGCCGTACCTTCGCCCTGACCTACTGGTAGGCGCCCAACTTCACGAAGCAATGACTACCTACTCGGTGTCCTTCGGGTGTCGAGGTGATGCGTAGATCACCCAGACGGTACGAGTGGTGTCATCGATGACGTACCGCACACGCCCACCGCTGGTGATCTCGAACTCCCACTGCTCCAAATCCTTGCCGTTGTGACGATGGGATGCGAGATCGCCACGTAGACGATGTTGTCGATCACGACTGGCACTCGTGCGCGGATCAAGGCGCAGGATCTCGAAGCATCGACGGGTATTGGCCAACGCATGGCGGCACAGTTCCTCCCAGCCGCGGACCGCCTCGCCGGTGCCGAACCGGACATCCCATTCATCGTCAGGGGGCGGGACCGTAACCCTGTCACCCCGCTTCGGGCTCATACGGAAACCTGCACCGGCCCGAAGTCGCCGCTCGTGGCCTTACGAGCCTCGGCGTAGTGGGCAGGATCCGCCTTGATCCTCGCAGTGGCTCGCCAGCCCGCTATGACCTCTTGGCTGGTGGCGTCGACATCCAGTTCAGCCGCGTCGGAGAGCGCCTCGACCAATTCCAGCGTGAAGGCACGCAGTTCGGTGGACGACAGGTGGCGAACCCACGGGAAGACCTCTGGCATGGCGATGACCAGGGCGCGCGCGGTGGGATCGTGCTTGATCAACGCAAGGAACAAGCGCGAGGCGGTGGCCAGCGTCCGTTCCCGCTCTTCTTCACGATCAGCTGCGGTGAGGTAGAAGTCCGGAGCGTCTCGATGCGTGACACGTACCCGTCCAAGACGTGCGGCCCGTTCCGCGACCGCTCGCGGATTCCTCGACAGATCAGAGAAGGTCACTGCGTCGGCATGACTAGTGCTCACTCCCGCAGTCTATGTCAGAACACAATCTGATGTCCGTCGTCAGTCCCGAATGTACGCCGCCCCCTGCCGAGCAGTCCTGGCGTACATCGTCGCGGAGGAGTCAGCCAGCCGTCCGCGGCGGCCCTGCGGATGAGTTTCGGCGCCCGACCGGTCAGAGGGTGAGCAGGTCGAGGGGGCCGAGGTCGCGGACGGTCTGAGCGAGGGCGCGAATCAGGGCGTTCTCCGCTTCGGTCGACCACACCAGTGCGAACTTCAGCGGATCGTCGTCCCGGAGCGGCAGGTACGTGATGTCGGGCCGGAGATAGTACCGCCTCATGTGGTGGGCGACGAGACTGACGGTCTTCCCGGTGGTGACCAGGGAAAGGATCTCCTCGGTGTTGAGCGCCAGGGGGCCACGCTCGATTCGATGGCTCACAGGAGTCCGGGTCGGGAGGAAGCCGTCCGCCCAGTAGTCGGGCCTGGACGGAGTGTCCACGTGCGGGAAATCGGCGAGCATCTCCATCAGGCCGGTGGCGTGCCGGGTGAGTTCGTGATCGGCGGACACGGCCAGCAGGCGCGGGTCCGTGAACAGGACCGGCCCCGTGGTCAGGTCGGGTTCTTCAACGGGCAGCCACGCGACGAGGACGTCGGTGTCGCCGCGCCGCAACCCGGCGAACGGATCGGCGAAGGGGGAGATGCGGATCTGCAGCTTCCACTGGGGGTGGTTGCTGCGGAACGTGTCCCAGTAGCGCCGCAGGTCGTGCGAATTGTGCGGGATCATGCCGACGCGCAGCACGCCGGTGATGCCCTCGGCGGCCAGCCTGGCTCGGCGCATGCTCTCCTGGAGGCCGCTGTACATCGGCCAGAGATCGTCGCGGAGCTGCCGACCGAGCGGCGTCAGCCGTACCGACCTGGGGTCCGTTCGACGAGCGGGGCGCCGATCTGGCGTTCCTGTTTCTGGATCGCCTTCGTGATCCGGGCCGGGGTGACGTGCAGTCGTTCGGCGGTGCGGCTGCTCTACCCCGGCGACATCCTCTTCGACAAGGTGCTGGCGTACGCCAAACAGCACCGACCCGCCCTGCTGCCCGAGCTCACCCGGCTGTACGACGGGCTGCGCCCCACCACGAAAAACGCCGGCGAGTACATGAGGCTGGCGCTGGCCGTACCCCTGGAGACTCGGCAGGACAACGCCGAGCGGGCCACCCAGGCCCTGAATCTCCTCCAGAGGGAGGGCGCCGACCGATGGACGCTCCAGCACGCCCGCGCGCTGTCGCAGACCTTCACCGACTTCGCCTTCGACCAGGCCACCGCGGACGGCCGCCGCCAGGCGGCGATCTACCGGAACCAGGTGCTGGCCGACAACGTCGCCTGGTGGAACCGTGTGACGGACGCCAAGATCCAGGTGTCCGGGCTGAACGCGCACCTGAGCTACACCCCGATCGACACCACGTACGTGCCGGCCCCGATAGGCGGCGAGCTGCGCGAGCGGCTCGGCGACCGCTTCGTCACCGTCGGCACCAGCTTCAACCAGGGCGGCTACAACTTCCTCAGCTCCGACGGCGCCTGCCCCGACGGCGTCAAGCCCGCCGAACGGCCGGGTACGTGCAAGGGCTGGGCCCCCGCCGCGGGCCCCGACTACAACGAGTACGTCCTGGACCAGGTGCGCCACCGCGACTTCATGCTGGACACGCGGACAGCTCCGCGGACGGCTCGGACGTGGCTGGCGCAGGCCCGGCCCACCCGGCTCATCGGCGGCGGTCGGCGAGCTGGCCCGCCAGCTCACGTGGTCCGAGGAGCCTGTACAGCTCTATCACTACCGAGATAGAGATGGGTCGAAGTCGACGGCATACTCGAACGAGCCTCTGGCGAGATCATCGGCATCGAAGTCAAGGCGACCGAAACCGTACGTGCCGATGACTTCAGAGGCTTGCAGCATCTGGCCCGCAAACTGGGCGACCGGCTCATGGCCGGGTACGTCCTGTACGCGGGCCAGGAAACGCTCCCATTCGGGGACCGCATGCGCGCTCTTCCACTATCCGCATTGTGGACCGCGTCTTCCACGTCCTGATGGACGGGCTCATGTGTCCCCGAAGGCGGGCCGCTCTGGCGGCACGGCCCGCGTTCGGCAGGTCAGGCTTCGCCGGAGGTCAGACCGACGGGGCAGGCCACACCCGTGCCGCCGATGCCGCAGTAGCCGTTGGGGACCTTGTACAGGTACTGCTGGTGATAGTCCTCGGCGTAGTAGAAAGGCTTGGCTGGGGCTATTTCGGTGGTTATGGTGCCGTAGCCGGCCTGGGTGAGGACCTGCTGGTAGGCGGCGCGGGACGTCTCGGCCGCCTTCTCCTGCTCCGGCGAGTGGTAGTAGATCGCCGACCGGTACTGGGTGCCGGTGTCGTTGCCCTGCCGCATGCCCTGGGTCGGGTCGTGGTTCTCCCAGAAGACCTTCAGCAGCTCCTCGTACGACACCTGGGCCGGGTCGAACACCACCCGGACGGCCTCGGTGTGCCCGGTGAGGCCGCTGCAGACCTCCTCGTACGTCGGGTTGGGCGTGTAGCCGCCCTGGTAGCCCACGGCGGTCGTCACCACCCCCGGCGTCTGCCAGAACTTGCGCTCGGCCCCCCAGAAGCAGCCCAGCCCGAAGTCGGCCACCTCCAGGCCCGAAGGGTACGGCGGGGCGAGCGGGGCGTCGAGAACCGCGTGCCGCGCGGGCACGGGCATCGCCTCCGAGCGGCCCGGCAGAGCGTCCTCGGGACGGACCATCGATGTCTTGTTGCCGCCGAACAGCCAGCCCATCGTGCCACCTCCATCAGGTGTCTCCACCCTACGCAAGCGCCGCGGGCGGCGGTGTGGCGTGGGTGGCGGGATTGCGCCTACACAACGCCCGAACAGTTAAGGGTGCCTAAACATTCCCGTATAGTGACACACATTTGTATTTAAGCTGGTAAGGCCCGAAAATGGGTTACATGCCTGACCTTCGGCGCGGTGTACTGTTCGGGATCGCCGCCTACACCATGTGGGGGCTCTTCCCCCTGTACTGGCCGCTGCTCAAACCGTCCGGAGCCGTGGAGATCCTGGCTCATCGGATGGTCTGGTCCCTGGTCGCCGTCGCCGTCGTGCTGGCCGTGCGCCGGCACTGGAGCTGGTTCAGGGAGCTGGCCCGGCAGCCACGCAAGCTCGTCCTGCTGACGATCGCCGCCCTCGTCATCACCGTCAACTGGGGCACCTACATCTACGCGGTCAACACCGGCCACGTGGTCGAGAGCGCCCTCGGGTACTTCATCAACCCGCTGGTCAGCGTGCTGTTCGGCGTGCTGGTGCTGCGGGAGCGGCTGCGTCCGCTGCAGTGGACGGCGGTCGGGTTCGCGGCGCTGGCGGTGGTGGTGCTGACCCTGGACTACGGCAGGCTGCCCTGGATCGCGCTCACGCTCGCCGTCAGCTTCGGCGTGTACGGGCTGGCCAAGAAGCAGGCGAACGTGGCCGCCACCGAGAGCCTGGCCGTCGAGACGCTGGTGCTGCTGCTGCCGGCGCTCGGATACCTGATCTATCTGGAGTTCGCGGGGCAGGCCACGTTCGGACAGGAAGGCGTCGGGCATGCGCTGCTGCTGGTGGGGGCCGGGATCATCACGGCCGTGCCGCTGATCTGCTTCGGCGCCGCGGCGATCCGGGTGCCGCTCAGCACCGTCGGGGTGCTGCAGTACATCGCGCCGATCCTGCAGTTCGTGGTGGGGGTGACGATCGCCGGCGAGGTCATGCCGCCCAGCCGGTGGATCGGGTTCTCGATCGTGTGGCTGGCCCTGGCCATCTTCACCTACGACAGCCTCCGGGCGGCACGGACGGCCGCCCGGGTCAGGCGGTCAGCCCGAACGCTCGACCACGTAGTCGCAGAGAGCTAGGAAGGCCGCCCTGGCCGGGATGTCGGGCAGGGCGGACAGGTCGACGCGGGCCCGGTCGACCCACGCGGTCAGCTCGGCGCGGGCCCGCTCCATGGCCGGATGGGCCCGCAGCAGGGTGAGCGCCTCCTCCACGTGCTCCTCCGGCACCGGGCCGGACAGCAGCTCGGTCAGGCGCGACTGCTCGCCGCTGGTGAGCGCGTAGAGGACCGGCAGGGTACGGACGCCCTCACGCAGGTCTGTGCCGGGGGTCTTGCCCGACTGGGCGCCCGAGGAGGCCACGTCGAGCAGGTCGTCGCCGAGCTGCCAGGCCACGCCGACGGCCTCGCAGGCGCGGCTCAGCCGCTCTTCGACGTCGGCGGGGGCACCGGACAGCAGCGCGCCGAAGCGGCCGGAGGCCGCGATGAGGGAGCCCGTCTTGTCGGCCAGGACGCTCAGGTAGTGACCGACGGGGTCCTCGCCGTCGCGCGGGCCGACCGTCTCGCGGATCTGCCCCTGGACGAGGCGGGAGAACGTCTGGGCCTGGATGCGGATCAGCTCGGGGCCGAGGTCGGCCAGGAGGTCCGAGGCCTGGGCGAACAGGTAGTCGCCGGTGAGGATCGCCACGGTGTTGTCCCACCGGGCGTTGGCCGACGGCGAACCCCGGCGCACCGGGGCCTCGTCCATGACGTCGTCGTGGTAGAGCGAGCCCAGGTGGGTCAGTTCGATGACCACCGCGCCGGGCACGACACCCGGCGCGGACGGGTCGCCGAACTGGGCCGCGAGCAGCACCATCAGCGTACGGAACCGCTTGCCGCCCGCCTCGATGAGGTGCTTGGACGCCTCCGTGACGAAGGCGTCCTCGCTCTCCACCGACGAGCGCAGGAGCTTCTCGACCGCGGCCAATCCGGTGGCCACGTCCTGCGCCAACCGTTCGTCCTCAATGGGAAGGTCAACCACGGGCGGCGCAGACATACGAGATCCCCTTATCTAATGAACAGAGCCGAAGCGGCGTCGTTGGCGACACCGAGGAGGGTCTCCGGGTAGAGGCCCACTCCTACGGTAACCAGCAGGGAAACGGCGATGACGGCCACGGTCCCCATACTGGGCACCGCGATCGCCGGGCCGTCGGCCGCGGGCTCGCTGAAGAACATCAGCACGATCACCCGGACGTAGAAGAACGCGGCGATGGCCGAGGCCACCACGCCCACCACGACCAGGCCGGCCATCCAGCCGCCCATCGAGTCGCCGGGCTGCGTGCCGCTGTTCAGCGCGGCCGCGAACACGGCGTACTTGCCGAAGAAGCCGCTGGTCAGCGGGATTCCGGCGAAGGCGAGCAGGAAGAAGGCGAACACCCCGGCGAGCATCGGCGAACGCTTGCCGAGCCCGGCCCAGCGCGACAGGTGTCCCGCCTCGCCGCCCGGGTCGCGCACCAGCGTGACCACCGCGAACGCGCCGACCGTGGTGATGCCGTAGACCGCCAGGTAGAACAGGATCGACTTGAGCGACTGGGCGTTCTGCCCGGCCGAGCCGAACGTCGCCATCACGCCGACGAGCAGGAAGCCCGCGTGCGCGATGGAGGAGTAGGCCAGCATGCGCTTGATGTCGGTCTGCGTGATCGCCAGGATCGAGCCGACGATCATCGTCAGGGCCGCGACGGCCCAGATGACCGGCCGCCAGTTCCAGTCCAGGTTGCCCAGACCGACCCAGAACACCCGCAGCAGGGCGCCGACGGCAGCGACGAGCGTGCCGGAGGCCATGAGCGCGGTGATGGGGGTCGGGGCGCCCTGGTAGACATCGGGCTTCCACGCCTGGAAGGGCGCGGCGCCGATCTTGAACAGCAGGCCGACGCCGAGCAGCGCGAGCCCGGCCATGAGCAGCGGGTCGAGCAGCGCGCCCTTGGCCAGGGCGGCGTTGATCCCGGGCAGCGAGACGGTGCCCGCGTAGCCGTAGATCATGGCGGTGCCGTACAGGAAGAACGCCGAGGAGAACGCGCCGAGCAGGAAGTACTTCATCGACGCCTCCTGCGACAGCAGGCGGCGCCGGCGGGCCAGGCCGCACAGCAGGTACAGCGGCAGCGACATGACCTCAAGGGCCACGAACATCGTCAGCAGGTCGTGCGAGGCCGGGAAGAGCAGCATGCCGCCGACCGCGAACAGCACCAGCGGGTAGACCTCGGTCTGCCCGGCGCCGTTGTCGGCCGCCTCGGCCTCCTCCTCGTCCGCGCTGCCCGGCACGGCCGCCGCCGAGGCCACGAAGTGGCCCTCGTCGTTGATCAGCAGCACCGACACGAACGACAGGACGATGATCACGCCCCAGATGAACAGCGCGGGACCGTCCACCGCGACCGCGCCCATGGCGGCGGCCTGGGTGGGCACGCCGCGCACGACCTGCAGGATGACCAGCGCGAACGCGCCGATCAGGCTGAGCAGCGTGAGCGGGACGTGGATGGACTTGCGCAGGTAGCGGGGCGCGAACGCCTCGACGAGCACGCCGATGCAGGCAGCGCCGAAGATGATCAGCAACGGCGCCAGCGTGCCGTACTCGATCGTCGGCGCTGGGATGACGTCGTTCACTGACCTGTCCCCTTCTCAGCGATGGTGGCAGTGGGTACGTGCACGTTGGTCAGCGTCTGCTGCACGGACGGGTTGATCACATCGAGCAGCGGCTTGGGGAAGAAGCCGAACCCGATGATCAGCGCGACCAGCGGCGCCAGCACCCAGATCTCCCGGGCGTTGAGGTCCTTGAACGCCTTGACCGGCTCGGCGGTCGGGCCGTTCAGCGTGCGCTGGACCATCCACAGGATGTAGACGGCGGCCAGGATCACGGCCACCGCGGAGATGATCGCGGCCACCGTCAGCGCGCCGGAGCCGTGCGCCTCGCTGGAGTACGTGCCGATCATCACCATGAACTCGCTGACGAAGGACGACAGTCCGGGCAGCGAGAGACCGGCCAGACCGGCGACCAGGAAGAAGCCGGCGAGCACCGGGGCGACCTTCTGGACGCCGCCGTAGTCGGCGATGAACGGCGAGCCGCGCCGGGCGATGAGGAACCCGGCGGCGAGGAACAGCGCGCCCGTGGCGAAGCCGTGGTTGACCATGTAGAGGGCCGCGCCGGACTGGGCGACCGACGACATGGCGAAGACGCCGAGCACGATGAAGCCGAAGTGCGAGATCGACGTGTAGGCGATGAGCCGCTTCATGTCGGTCTGGCCGATGGCCACGATCGCGCCGTAGATGATGCTGATGACCGCCAGGACGACGATCGGCATCGTGAACGCCTTGGCCGCGTCGGGGAACAGCTCCAGGCAGAAGCGGAGCATGCCGAACGTGCCGACCTTGTCGAGCACGCCCACGAGCAGCACGGCGGCGCCGGCCGGGGCCTGGGCGGCCGCGTCGGGCAGCCAGGTGTGCACCGGCCAGAGCGGCGCCTTGATGGCGAAGGCGATGAAGAAGCCGCCGAACAGCCACTTCTGCGTCGTCGGGTCCTTGATGGCCCCGACGAGCGGCTCGAACATGAACGTGCCCTTGTTCGCCAGCACGTACAGGCCGATGACCGCGACCAGCATGAGCAGGCCGCCGAAGAGAGAGTACAGCAGGAACTTGACGGCCGCGTACGACCGCTGGGCGCCGCCGTACGACCCGATCATGAAGTACATCGGGATCAGCATGGCTTCGAAGAACACGTAGAAGAGGAAGACGTCGGTCGCCGCGAAGACGCCGATCATCATCGTCTCAAGGACGAGCAGCAGCGAGAAGTACGTCTTGACCGACCGCTTGGGCGTGATCAGCGTGCCGTCCGAGGTCCTGACGCCGTCGGCGTCGTGCCAGGAGGCCAGGACGACGATCGGCACCAGCACGACCGACAGGGCGATCAGCACCAGGGCGACGCCGTCGACGCCGACCCCGAACTTCACGCCGAAGCTCGGGATCCAGTCGTACTCCGCCTTGAACTGGAAGCGCTCGCCACCGGGCTTGAACCCGGCGGCCATGACGCCCGTCAGCACCATCGTCAGCAGCGAGACCGCCAGCGTGACCTGCTTGGCCAGCTTGTCGCCGCCCTTGGGAAGCAGGGCCACCACGATGGCGCCCACAACGGGCACCGCCATGAGTATCGGGAGCCAGGGTGACATCAGATGTTCCCAACGAGGAGCAGGGCGCCGGTCAGCAGGGCGGCACCGATCAGGATGGACAGCGCGTACGTTCGCGCGAAGCCCGTCTGGAGCCTGCGCAGGCGACCCGAGCTCCCGCCGATGCCTGCCGCCAGACCGTTGACCAGCCCGTCGACGCCGCGGTTGTCGAAGAACACCGCGATGCGGGTCAGCCACTGGCCGGGACGCATGAACAGGGACTCGTTGAGGGCGTCGCCGTACAGGTCACGGCGGGCGAACGTGGTGAGGAAGGAGCCGCGCGGCTGCACCGAGGGCACCTCTGCCCGGCCGTACCTCATCCAGGCGAAGACCACACCGACGGCGACGAGCGCGAGGGTGGCCAGACCGGGCGTGCTGGCGAACTGGAAGCTCGGGGCCTCCGCCTCGCCGCCCACGGCGGGCCGCAGGAAGTCGTACAGCCTGCCGCCCAGCACCAGGTACGCACCCAGACCGAGCGCGCCCAGCGAAAGGATCATCAGCGGCACCGTCATGACGAGCGGCGACTCGTGCGGGTGGGCGTCGTCGGCCCAGCGCTTCTCGCCGAAGAAGGTCATGAAGACCATCCGCGACATGTAGAAGCCGGTGATGCCCGCGCCGAGCACGGCCAGCCAGCCCAGGATCGGCTGGTGGTGGACCGCGGTCTCGATGATGCCGTCCTTGGTGAAGTAGCCGGACAGCAGCGGGAACCCGATGATCGCCAGGTAGCCGATGAAGAACGTGACGAACGTGATCGGCATGAACTTGCGCAGGCCGCCGTACTTCCTCATGTTCACCTCGTCGTTCATGCCGTGCATGACCGATCCGGCGCCGAGGAACATGTCGGCCTTGAAGAAGCCGTGGGTGATCAGGTGGCCGATCGCGAAGGCGTAGCCCGCGGGGCCGAGGCCCGCGCCGAGCATCATGTAGCCGATCTGCGACATCGTCGAGCCGGCCAGGCCCTTCTTGATGTCGTCCTTCGCACAACCGATGATCGCACCGGCGAGCAGCGTGGCCGCGCCGACGATGGAGACGGCCAGCGCCGCGCCGGAGCCCTCGGGGAAGAAGAACGCGCCCGAGCGGACGACCAGGTAGACGCCGGCGGTGACCATGGTCGCCGCGTGGATCAGGGCCGAGACCGGGGTCGGGCCCTCCATGGCGTCGAGGAGCCAGGACTGCAGCGGGAGCTGCGCCGACTTGCCGCACGCGCCGAGGAGCAGCAGCAGGCCGATGGCGAGCATGGTGCCGTCGGAGGCGGCGCCGGAGCCGATCTTCGCGCCGAGGTCCTTGAAGGCCAGGGTGCCGAACGACGTCCAGATGATGAACATGCCGACCAGCAGGCCGAAGTCACCGACGCGGTTGACGACGAACGCCTTCTTCGCCGCGACCGCCGCCGAGGGCTTGAACTGCCAGAACCCGATCAGCAGGTAGGACGCGAGACCCACGCCCTCCCAGCCGATGAACAGGCCCACGTAGTTGTCGGCCAGCACCAGCAGGAGCATCGCGGCGACGAACAGGTTCAGGTACGCGAAGAACCTGCGCCGGTGCTCGTCGTGCGACATATAGCCGATGGAGTAGATGTGGATCAGCGATCCGACACCCGTGATGAGCAGGGCGAAGCTGATCGACAGCGGGTCGATCAGCAGGCCCATGTCGACCATGCCGGGGATGAACTCGTACAGGTGCACCGCGCGGCGGCGCTCCTCGGGCCCGAGGCCGATCAGCTCGAAGAAGGCCAGCACCGCCACCACGAACGAGGCGAGCGACATGACCACGCCCAGCAGATGGCCCCAGCGATTGGTGAACTTGTTGAACACCAGCAGGATGAACGCCCCCACGAGCGGAAGGGCGATCATCAGCCAGGCGTTCCCGATCACACCGCCGACGTGAGGGGTGATCTGAGCGATTTCAGATTGCATCAGTCACCTCTCTTAGTACTTCAGCAGGTTGGCGTCGTCGACGGACGCGGACCTGCGGGTTCGGAAGATCGTCACGATGATGGCCAGGCCGACGACGACCTCGGCCGCGGCCACCACCATCACGAAGAACGCGATGATCTGGCCCTCCAGGTTGCCGTTCTGCCTGGCGAAGGTGACGAACGCGAGGTTGCAGGCGTTGAGCATGAGCTCGACGCACATGAACACCACGATCGCGTTGCGCCTGATCAGCACGCCGAGCGCGCCGATCGCGAACAGCACACCCGACAGGATCAGGTAGTGGGTCGTCACTTGGTCACCTCGTTGGTCGTCTCCTCGGCGTCATCCTCGGCCGTGTGCCTGATGGCCTCGGCGAGCTTCGGGTCCTCGGGGAGGTGGCCGTGCTCGACGTCGTAGCGGGCGATGTAGCGGTTGACCGACGACTCCGCGACCGAGCCGTCGGGCAGCAGCGCCGGCATGTCGATGGCGTTGTTCCTGGCGTAGGTGCCGGGGCCGGGCAGCGGCGAGGGACGCTCGCCGAGGAACCGGGCGCGCGAGAGGTCCTTCTGCGTGGCCTTCTCGGTGAACTTCTCCCGGTGCGCCAGGACCATCGCGCCCAGGGCGGCGGTGATCAGCAGGGCCGAGGTGACCTCGAACGCGAAGACGTACTTGGTGAACAGCAGCAGCGCGATCGAGCGGACGTAGCCGCCCTGCGCCGTGGCCTGCGCCAGGCCCGCCTCACCGGAGAAGATCGCGTTCCCCACCGCCAGGATGATCAGGACGGCGAAGCCGAGGGCCGCGAGGGCGCCCCAGAAGCGCTGACCCCGCAGCGTCTCCACGAAGGAGTCGGAGGAGTCCACGCCCACCAGCATGAGCACGAACAGGAACAGCATCATGATGGCGCCGGTGTAGACGATGATCTGCACCGCGGCGAGGAAGGGCGCGTCCTGGACGGCGTAGAGCACCGCGAGGCAGAGCATCACGGTGCCGAGCATCAGCGCCGAGTAGACGGCCTTCCTGTTGAAGACCATGCCGAGCGCCGCGCCGACCGATACGACGGCGAGAACCCAGAATGTGATGGTCTCACCCATTGGTTCGTCCCAGCCGGTAGTAGTCCTCTTCGGTCTCGCCGAGCCGCATCGGGTGGGGCGGCTGCTCCATGCCCGGCGTCAGGTCCGCGAGGAGCATCTCCTTGGTGTAGATGAGGCTCTCGCGGCTGCTGTCGGCGAGCTCGTACTCGTTGGTCATGGTGAGCGCGCGGGTCGGGCAGGCCTCGATGCACAGGCCGCACAGGATGCACCGCAGATAGTTGATCTGGTACGTGCGCCCGTAACGCTCACCCGGCGAGTAGCGCTCCTCGTCGGTGTTGTCTGCGCCCTCGACGTAGATCGCGTCCGCCGGACACGCCCACGCGCACAGCTCACAACCGACGCACTTCTCCAGCCCGTCCGGCCAGCGGTTGAGCTGGTGACGACCGTGGAAGCGAGGAGCCGTCGGCTTCTTGACCTCCGGGTAGTTGGTCGTGACGGGCTTCTTGAACATCGTGTGGAAGGTGACCCCGAAGCCCTTGACGGGGTTCAGCCAATCAGTTAGTCCCACTGGGAATCTCCTTGTGCTGCACCCCGTGGTAGTGCGGCAGATCGAGCGGCGGCACAGGGAAGCCGCCGGCCGTCGGCTCGTCGGACAGTTGCTCGAACTCGGCCTCCACCTCGGCCTTGCGCGCCTCCTTGCGCCGCTGGTTGACGGTGTCGAACCGCATCCAGATGGCCAGCGCGCCGACCACGATGACCGCGCCGATCACGATGCCGACCGTCTTGTTGCCCTCGTTGACGACCACGTTGCGAGCCGCGGCGACGAGCAGGATCCAGGCCAGGTTCACCGGGATCAGCACCTTCCAGCCCAGGGACATGAGCTGGTCGTAGCGCACGCGCGGCAGCGAGGCACGCACCCACACGATGAAGCTGAAGGTCAGCACGAACTTGATGAAGAACCACAACACCGGCCACCAGCCCGTGTTGGCGCCGTCCCACAGGGAGATCGGCCACGGGGCCCGCCAGCCGCCCAGGAACAGGGTGACCGCGATGCCCGAGGCGGTGAAGGTGTGCAGGTACTCGCCCATCATGATGAGGGCGAACTTCAGGGACGAGGAGTACTCGGTCTGGAAGCCGCCGACCAGCTCACCCTCGCCCTCGGGGAGGTCGAACGGGATTCGGGCGGCCTCGCCGAACATGCAGATCACGTAGATCACGAACGACGGGATCAGCAGGAAGACGAACCAGCCCTGCTCGCCCTGCGCCTTGACGATCTCGGAGGTGGACAGCGTCCCGGCGAACAGGAAGATCGCCACGAACGACAGGCCCATCGCGATCTCGTACGAGACCACCTGCGCCGCCGACCGCAGACCGCCCAGCAGCGCGTACGGCGAGCGCGACGACCAGCCGGCCAGCACCACGCCGTAGACCGAGATGGCGCCCATGGCCAGCATGAACAGCACCGCCACCGGCAGGTCGACGAGCTGCAGCGGCGTCTGGACGCCGAACAGGTTGACCATCGGCGCGAACGGCACGATCGAGAAGGCCAGGAACGCCGGCACGACCATGATCACGGGGGCCAGCAGGTAGAGCACCTTGTCCACGGTCCGCGGGAAGATGTCCTCCTTCAGACCCATCTTGATGCCGTCGGCCACCGACTGCAGCAGACCGAACTTGCCGGCCCGGTTGGGGCCGTAGCGGTGCTGCATCCGCGAGATCAGCTTGCGCTCGTACCAGACGCCGAACAGGATGCCCAGCATCAGGAAGGCGAACAGCATCACGGCCTTGATGATGGTGATCCACAGCGGGTCCTTGCCGAAGTCGGCAAGGGTGGGATCGGCCGCGAGAACGTGGGTCATGATGCGCTCCCGATCGTGACGATGTCGCCGGCCAGCGCGCGCAGGTCGCGCGTGACCGAGCAGCCGCCGGAGTTCGCCGGCACCCAGACCACCCGGTCGGGCAGGTCGGCGACGCGGACCGGCAGCGTGACCGCGTTGGGGCCGGGGCCGCCGACGACGAGCTTGTCGCCGTCGATGACGCCGATCTCGGCCGCCGTGGCCGCCGACACCAGCGCCTCGGTGGCACGGGCGGTGCCGGCCAGGTACGGCTCGCCGTCCTGGAGCCTGCCCTCGTCGAGCAGCAGGTGCCAGGTCGCCAGCAGCGCCTCGCCGGCCGCCGGGGCGGCCTGGGCGCGGGTGGCGGTGCTCGGCGCGGCGACGCGGACCCCGCGCCAGGCGCCGAGGCTGGCCAGCTCACGCCGGACGGCCTTGGCGTCCGGCAGGCCGAGGTGCACGTCCATGCGGTCGGCGAGGTTGCCGATGACGGCCAGGTCGCTCTGGATGCCGGGCACGCGCAGCGGCGCTTCGAACGAGCGGCCCCTGCCCTCCCAGTTGACGAACGTGCCGCTCTTCTCCTGCACCGCCGCGACCGGCAGCACCACGTCGGCGCGGTCGGTGACGGCGCTGGCGCGGATCTCCAGGCTGACGATGAACGGCGTGTTCTCCAGCGCCTCCAGCGCGGCGGCGGGGTCGGCCAGGTCGTGCGGGTCGACGCCGGCCACGACCAGCGCGTCGATCTCGCCGGCGCGGGCGGCGGCGAGGATGCCGTCGGTATCGCGGCCGGGCACGGCGGGCAGCGAGCCCACGTTCCAGACCCTGGCGACCTCGGCCCTGGCAGCCTCGTCGGCCACGGGACGGCCGATCGGCAGCAGGTTGGGCAGCGCGCCGGCTTCGAGCGCACCGCGCTCACCGGCCCTGCGCGGCACCCAGCCCAGCCGGACGCCGGAGCCGGCGCCGAGGCGGACCAGGGCCGACAGCGCGCCCGGCACGGTGGCCAGCCGCTCGCCGGCCAGCACGATCGTGCCCTCGGCCAGCGTGCCGACCAGGTCGCCGATCGCGTCGGCCTCGGCGCCCGGGGCGGTGGCGATGAGCGTGCCGCCCATCTTGGCCAGCCCGGCGGAGGCGAACGGCGCGATCGCGGTGACCTTCAGGCCCTTCTTCTGCCACGCCTTGCGCAGGCGCAGGAAGACGATCGGCGACTCCTCCTCGGGCTCGAACCCGACGAGCAGCACGGCCGGAGCCTTCTCGAGGTCGGTGTAGCTGATCTCGATGCCCTTGCCGGCGACCGCGTGCGCCAGGAACTGCGCCTCCTCGGCGGAGTGCGGGCGGGCGCGGAAGTCGATGTCGTTGCTGCCCAGCGCGACCCGGGCGAACTTGCTGTAGGCGTAGGCGTCCTCGACCGTGACCCGGCCGCCGACCAGCACGCCGGCCCGGCCGCGGGCGGCGGCCAGACCCTCGGCGGCGACCGCCAGCGCCTCCGGCCACGAGGCGGGCACGAGCACGCCTTCCTCGTTGCGCACCAGGGGCGTCTTGAGCCGGTCGGGCTGGGTGGCGTAGGAGAAGGCCCAGCGGCCCTTGTCGCAGTTCCACTCCTCGTTCACCTGCGGGTCGTTGCCCGCCAGGCGGCGGGTCACCCGGCCGCGCCGGTGGTCGGTGCGCAGGGAGCAGCCCGACGCGCAGTGCTCGCACGCGCTGGGCGTGGAGACCAGGTCGAACGGGCGCGCCCGGAACCGGTAGGCCGCGCCGGTGAGCGCGCCGACCGGGCAGATCTGCACCGTGTTGCCGGAGAAGTAGGAGTTGAACGGCTTGCCGTCGGCGACCCGGACCTGCTCCTTGGCGCCGCGCTCGAAGAACTCGATGAGCGGGTCGCCGGCGATCTGGTCGGAGAAGCGGATGCAGCGGGCGCACTGGACGCAGCGCTCACGGTCGAGCAGCACCTGCGTGGACAGCGGCAGCGGCTTGGGGAACGTGCGCTTCTGCTCCTGGAACCGCGACTCGCCCTGGCCGTTCGACATGGCCTGGTTCTGCAGGGGGCACTCGCCGCCCTTGTCGCAGACCGGGCAGTCGAGCGGGTGGTTCATCAGCAGCAGCTCCATGGCCCCGCGCTGCGCCTTCTCGGCGACCGGCGAGGTGAGCTGGGTCTGCACGACCATGCCCTCGGCGACCTCGATCGCGCAGGACGGCTGCGGCTTGGGGAAGCCGCGGCCGTTGCCCGCGTCGGGGATGTCGACGAGGCACTGGCGGCAGTTGGCCGCCGGGTCGAGCAGCGGGTGGTCGCAGAACCGGGGGATCTGGATGCCCAGCAGCTCGGCGGCCCTGATGATCAGGGTGCCCTTGGGGACACTGACCTGGAACCCGTCGATGGTGAGGGTCACCAGGGTGGTTTCTGTTTCTACGACGGTCACTGCTCACCCCAGAGAGTGGACTTCTTCGGGTCGAACGGGCAGCCGCCGATCTCGAAGTGCTTGAGGTACTCCTCGCGGAAGTACTTCACCGAGGAGTGGATCGGGCTGGTCGCGCCGTCGCCGAGGGCGCAGAACGAGCGGCCGAGGATGTTGTCCGCGATGTCGGTGATCGTGGACAGGTCCTCCTCGGTGCCCTGGCCCTTCTCCAGGCGCTTGAGCACCTGCTTGAGCCAGTACGTGCCCTCGCGGCACGGCGTGCACTTGCCGCAGGACTCGTGGGCGTAGAACTCGGTCCAGCGCAGCACCGTGCGGACCACGCAGGTGGTCTCGTCGAAGATCTGCAGCGCGCGGGTGCCGAGCATCGAGCCCTTGGCGCCGACGGCCTCGAAGTCGAGCGGCACGTCGAGGTGCTCGTCGGTGAAGATCGGCGTGGACGAGCCGCCCGGGGTCCAGAACTTGATCTGGTGCCCCTCGCGGATGCCGCCGGCCATGTCGAGCAGCTCGCGCAGCGTGATGCCGAGCGGGGCCTCGTACTGGCCGGGCCTGGTGACGTGGCCGCTGAGGGAGAAGATGCCGAAGCCCTTGGACTTCTCGGTGCCCATCGAGGCGAACCAGTCGGCGCCGTTGCTGATGATCGAGGGAACACTGGCGATCGACTCGACGTTGTTCACGACAGTCGGCGAGGCGTACAGGCCCGCCACGGCCGGGAACGGGGGCTTGAGTCGCGGTTGACCTCTGAAGCCCTCCAGCGAGTCGAGCAGCGCCGTCTCCTCGCCGCAGATGTACGCGCCGGCGCCGCTGTGCACGACGAGTTCCAGGTTGTACCCGGAGCCGAAGATGTCCTCGCCCAGGAAGCCCTTCTCGTACGCCTCGCGCACGGCCGCGTGCAGCCGGCGGATGACGTGCAGCACCTCGCCGCGCACGTAGATGAAGGCGTAGTTGGCCCTGATCGCGAACGCGGTGATGATGACGCCCTCGACCAGCGAGTGCGGGTTGGCCATCATCAGCGGGATGTCCTTGCAGGTGCCCGGCTCCGACTCGTCGGCATTGACGACGAGGTAGTGGGGCTTGCCGTCGCCCTGCGGGATGAATCCCCACTTCATGCCGGTGGGGAAGCCCGCGCCGCCGCGGCCGCGCAGGCCGGAGTCCTTGACCGCCTGGATGACGGCGTCGGGGTCCATGCCCAGCGCCTTCTTGGCCGCCTTGTAGTCACCGCCGTAGCCGTCGAGGGTGAAGGAGTCGGCCTGGTCCCAGTTGGCGGTCAGGACCGGGGTCAGTGTGGTGCTCATGCCTCGGGGACCTTCCATCCGTTGGCCTTGGCCACCTTCAGGCCCTCCAGCGAGGGGCCGGCGGCCGACGGGCCGTCGCCCGCCAGGTCGTCGGGCAGGCCCGCGAGCACGCGCGAGGCCTCCTTGAAGGTGCAGAGCTTCTTCGGTCCGCGGGTCGGCCGCACGTCCTTGCCGTCACGCAGGTCGTCGACGAGCTGCTTGGCCGAGGCGGGGGTCTGGTTGTCGAAGAACTCCCAGTTGACCATCATGACCGGGGCGAAGTCGCAGGCCGCGTTGCACTCCAGGCGCTCCAGCGAGATCTTGCCGTCGCCGGTGGTCTCCTCGTGGCCGACGCCGACGTGCTCGGACAGCTCGTCCCAGATCTGGTCGCCGCCCATGACGGCGCACAGCGCGTTGATGCAGACGCCGACGTGGTAGTCGCCGGCCGGCTTGCGCTTGTACATCGTGTAGAAGGTGGCCACGCCGGTGACCTCGGCCTTGCTCAGGCCCAGCATCTCGGCGCAGAACTCCTTGCCGTCGTCGGAGACGTAGCCGTCGGCCGACTGCACGAGGTGGAGCAGCGGCAGCAGGGCGGACCGCGTCTTGGGGTAGCGGCCGATGATCTCCTTGGCGTCCTGTTCGAGACGCTCGCGGACTTCCGGTGAATAAGTCACCGGTCCACACCTCCCATGACGGGGTCGATAGAAGCCACCGCGGCGATCACGTCGGCGACCTGGCCGCCCTCCGCCATGGCGGGGAAGCCCTGCAGGTTGCAGAAGGAAGGCTCGCGGAAGTGCACGCGGTACGGGCGGGTGCCGCCGTCGCTGACGACGTGCGCCCCGAGCTCGCCCTTGGGCGACTCGATGCTCGCGTACGCCTGGCCGGCCGGGACCCGGAAGCCCTCGGTCACCAGCTTGAAGTGGTGGATCAGGGCCTCCATCGAGCTGCCCATGATGTGCGCGATGTGGTCGGGCGAGTTGCCGAAGCCGTCGGGGCCGAGCGCGAGCTGCGCGGGCCAGCCGATCTTCTTGTCCTCGATCATCACCGGGTCGCCCTTGAGCGGGCCGGCGATGCGGTCGAGAGCCTGCTCGATGATCTTGAGCGACTCCTCCATCTCCCGCATGCGCACGAGGTAGCGCGAGTACACGTCGCAGCCGCGCTCGGTGGCGACCTCGAACTCGTACGTCTCGTAGCCGGAGTAGGGCTGCGACTTGCGCAGGTCCCAGGGCAGCCCGGCGGCGCGCAGGATCGGGCCGGTGATGCCGAGCGCCATGCAGCCGGTCAGGTCGAGGTAGCCCACGTCCTTGGTGCGGCGCACGTAGACGGGGTTCTCGTCGAGGAGCTTGCGGATGTCCTTGATCCGCTTGGGCATTTCCTTGAGGAACTCGCCCACCTTGTCGACCGCGCCCGCGGGCAGGTCGACGCTGACGCCGCCCGGCCTGACGTAGGCGTGGTTCATGCGCAGACCCGTGATGTACTCGAACAGGTCCATGATCATTTCGCGGTCGCGGTAGCCGAACAGGAACGGCGTGGTCGCGCCCAGCTCCATGCCGAACGTGCCCATCGCGACCAGGTGCGAGGCGATGCGGTTGAGCTCCATCATCATCACGCGGATGGCCTGCGCCCGCTCGGGCACGCGGTCGGTGATGCCGAGCAGCTTCTCCACGCCCAGGCAGTACGCGGTCTCGTTGAAGATCGGCGAGAGGTAGTCCATGCGGGTCACGAACGTGGTCCCCTGGGTCCACGTCCGGTACTCCATGTTCTTCTCGATGCCGGTGTGCAGGTAGCCGATGACGCTGCGCGCCTCGGTGACCGTCTCACCGTCGAGCGTCAGGACCAGGCGGAGCACGCCGTGCGTGGACGGGTGCTGCGGGCCCATGTTGACGACCAGGCGCTCTTCCTCGGTGTCGCGCGCGCCGCCGACGACCTCGTCCCAGTCTCCGCCGGTGACCGAGTAGACCTTGCCCTCTGTCGCCTCGTCATAAGCGGTGCTCATGAGTAAGACCTCCTCTGGTCCGGCGAGGGGATGGTGGCGCCCCGGTACTCGACCGGGATGCCGCCGAGCGGGTAGTCCTTGCGCTGCGGGTGACCGTCCCAGTCATCCGGCATCATGATCCGGGTGAGTGACGGATGGCCGTCGAAGACGATTCCGAAGAAGTCGTACGTCTCCCGCTCATGCCAGTCATGACCAGGGTAAACGCCCACGGTGGATGGAATGTGCGGGTCGGCGTCCGGTGCGCTGACCTCCAGGCGCACGCGCCTGTTGTGGGTGATCGAGCACAGGTGGTAGACGGCGTGCAGCTCCTCGCCCTTCAGGTGCGGGTAGTGCACCCCGGAGACGCCGAGCGACAGCTCGAAACGCAGGGCCGGGTCGTCGCGCAGCTTCTGGCAGACCTCCACCAGGCGCTCGCGGCGGACGTGCAGGGTCAGCTCGCCGCGGTCGACCACGACGCGCTCGATGGCGTCGTCGAGGGCGAGGGCGTCGACCAGCTCGTCGAAGTAGCCGCCGTACGGGCGGGGCGTGGAGATCTGCGGCGCCCGGCGGACGACGAGACCGCCGTAGCCGGAGGTGTCGCCGGAGTCGTGCGCGCCGAACATGCCGTGCCGGGCGACGGGCGCCTCGGGGACGGCCGGGACCGAGGCGGCCTCGGGGGCCTCCCCGCTCTCCGGGCTCCCGGGAAGGTGGTCGGGCGAGGTCACTTTCCGGCCCCCTGGTCGATCAGCGGCAGCGTGCGCAGCGCCCGCAGTTCGAGGTCCTCGATCTGCTTGGCGCGGTGGGCGCCGAACTTCATGTTCTGGATCTTGTCGTGCAGCTTCACGATCGCGTCGATCAGCATCTCCGGCCGCGGCGGGCAGCCGGGCAGGTAGATGTCGACCGGCACGACGTGGTCGACGCCCTGCACGATGGCGTAGTTGTTGAACATGCCGCCGCTGGAGGCGCACACGCCCATGGCGATGACCCACTTGGGCTCGGCCATCTGGTCGTAGATCTGCCGCAGGACGGGCGCCATCTTCTGCGACACGCGCCCGGCGACGATCATGAGGTCGGCCTGGCGAGGAGACGCCGAAGCGCGCTCCATGCCGAAGCGCGCCAGGTCGTAGTGGGGGCCACCGGTGGCCATCAGCTCGATGGCGCAACACGCGAGGCCGAACGTGGCCGGCCACACCGAGCTCTTCCGCGCCCATCCTGCGGCGGCTTCGACCGTGCTGAGGATGAACCCGCTGGGGAGTTTCTCTTCAAGTCCCATTTTCAGTCCCAGTCCAGACCCTTGCGGCGCCACACGTACGCGTAGGCGACGAGCACGGTGACGATGAACAGCAGCATCTCGACCAGCGCGAACAGCCCGAGGCCGGACGCGATGGTGGTGCCCGCGTCGTTCTTCAGCGGCGCGAAGGAGACCGCCCACGGATAGAGGAAGATGATCTCGATGTCGAACACGATGAAGAGCATCGCGGTGATCATGTATTTGAGCGGGAACCGTCCGCCACCGACCGGCTGGGGCGTCGGCTCGATGCCGCATTCATAGGCGTCAAGCTTCGCGCGGTTCCAGCGCTTGGGTCCGGTGAAGGGAGCGATGGCGACCGAGAAGATCGCGAAGCCCCCCGCGAGAACGGCGAGCACCAGGATGGGCACGTAAAGGTCCATCGCTACGCCTCCTCTGGAGTCGCCGCGCGCGCCGGCGCGCAGCTTGATGTGTCTGTCGTGGGAATCATGCTGGTGGGGCGACCTTCGAGAGAGCGTTGATGATCATGTCGGACGCATCGCCTCGCCGGTCGGTGAGATTACCAAGGAGCTTGAGCGCGAAGCGCATCAGCCTCGGGTGTGGCAGGCCGTGCCTGGTCCCGAAGCTCATCACACCCGGCTTCCCAATCGCCTCGACGAACAACCTCCCCAGGGTGAAGTAGCCGCCGTAGGCGTCCTTCATCACCTGGGGGTAGGTCCTCAGGATCCGCTCGCGCTGTGCGGGAGTGGTGTCCTTGAGTGCCTTCGCGATGATCTCGGCGGCGATCTCGCCGGTCTCCATGGCGTAGGCGATGCCCTCGCCGTTGAACGGGTTGATGGACCCGCCGGAGTCACCCACGAGGATAAGACCCCGCGTGTAGTGCGGCTGCCTGTTGAAGGCCATCGGGAGAGCGGCGCCGCGGATGGGGGCCGTCATGTTCTCCTCGGTGAAGCCCCAGTCGGCCGGCATGGCCCTGCACCAGCGCTTCAACAGGTCGCGGTAGTCGATGTTGCCGAACTGGGCGCTGGTGTTGAGCAGCCCGAGCCCGACGTTGGCGGTGCCGTCGCCGACCCCGAACACCCAGCCGTAGCCGGGGAGCAGGGTGTCGCCGTCCCACAGCTCCAGCCAGGTCTCCAGGTAGTCGTCGTCGTGGCGGGGGCTCTCGAAGTAGGTGCGGACGGCCACGCCCATGGGCCGGTCCTCCCGCTTGTGCAGGCCCATGCCGATCGCCAGGCGGGTGCTGTTGCCGTCGGCCGCCACGACCACCCGGCTGCGGTACGTCGCGCCGTCCTTGGTGCGCACGCCGACGATGTGCCCGCTGCGGTCGTCGAGCACCGGCCCGGTCACGGTGACGCCCTCCATGAGGCGCACGCCGTTCTTGACCGCGTTGGCCGCGACGATCTGGTCGAAGTCCTTGCGGGTGCGGACCAGGCCGAAGTCGGGGAAGCGCTCCAACTGCGGCCAGTCGAGCTCGAAGCGGAGGCCGCCGCCGACGACGCGCAGGCCCTTGTTCCTGATCCAGCCGGGCGCGTCGATGTCGACGCCCATGTTGAGCAACTGCTTGACGGCACGTGGCGTCAGGCCGTCGCCGCAGACCTTCTCGCGGGGGAACCTGGTCTTCTCCAGGAGCAGCACGTCGAGACCGGCCTGAGCGAGGTAAAAGGCGGTTGCGGAACCGGCGGGACCGGCGCCGACGACGATGACGTCGGCGTCAGCCTGTATGGCTGGTGGCACGGTCACTGGACTGTCCTGTCCTACACGCTCGAAGGCCTCGGGGTCTTGCGCCTTCGTTCCTTTGTGAACCCCTTCACAAACTTGTCGGCCCGCAGTCTACTGCTTTTCCTGTACATAGTGGCAGTCGGGGTACGGATCCTGGACACGACAAGGCCCTCCGTCGTCAACGAAGGGCCGGGCACGGGAACGTCAGACTTCGAACTCGGCGTTGCGCACTCCACCGACGAACTCGACGCAGTCGCCGGCGGCCGCGCTGAGACTGCTCCTGCGCCATCCGTCCGGCGAGACAGTGGGACCGCTCATCGGACGGACTACCTCCCGAGTCTCATTGGTCTGGACCAATGACGGTAGCCAACAGAAGATCGGCCGAGCCTGCAAGACACGCCACGATAACCATGCCGTTACGATTGTTGTGCCGTTGGCAGAGCGCGCCCGGCCAAGAAGGCCGTCTTCCTCTTCCTCGGCGAGGGTCACCCTCGCCGGCGGCCCGTCCTGGCCCGGATCCGGCGTTCGGCCGGTGAGCGGGACGCTCGGCGGCGGGCTTGCGGTGGCGGCGGGCTTTCTCCGATCCCTGGATCCCTTCCGAGAAATCGCGAGATATGCCCACAAAGGCCGACGGCAACCGGAAAGAGGCCCTGTCGTCATCCGGCGAGAATTTCCCTCCGGCAAAAGACGGAAAACGATTCCAGGAACTTTCGCCATGACCGCCCGCCCGTGGCCGGAGCGGCTCAGGCGGGCTTGAACGCCCGGTGGACGGCGACGATGCCCATCGTCAGGTTGCGCCAGGCGACCCGCTCCCAGCCGGCGTCGCTGATCGTCCGGGCCAGCGTCCGCTGGTCGGGCCAGTCTCTGATGGACTCGGCCAGGTAGTCGTAGGAGTCGTCGTTGGAGCCGAACACCTTGGCCACCTTGGGCAGGGCCCGCATCAGGTATTCGCGGTAGACCAGGTCGAACGGCCCGAACGTGACGTGCGAGAACTCCAGGATCACCAGCCGGCCGCCCGGCCGGGTCACGCGGAGCATCTCGCGCAGCGCCTGCGAGGTGTCGTGCACGTTGCGCAGCGCCACCGAGATCGTCACCGCGTCGAAGACGTCGTCGGCGAACGGCAGCCGCATCGCGTCGCCGGCCACGAAGGGGATGCCGGGCCCGCTCAGCGAGTTGCCGCCGTGCCGCTGCACGCCCGTGCGCAACATGCCGAGGGAGAAGTCGGAGGCCACCGCGCGGGCGCCGAGGCTGGTGAAGCTGTCGGTGGAGGTGCCGGTGCCCGCTCCCAGGTCGAGCACGACCTCGCCGGGCCCCGCGTCGACGGCGGCGGCCACGGCCTTGCGCCAGAGCCTGACCTGCCACAGCGAGGCCACGTCGTTGACCAGGTCGTAGCGCCGGGCGGTGCGATCGAACATCGCGGCGACCTCGTCCGGCTGCTTGTCCAACTGAGCGCGCGTCATGCGGACAAGAGTACTCACGCGGCCAGGGGGGTATTCGCCGGGCGTTACGGCCTTTGACCAGCCCCCACTACGGCCTTTGACCAGCCGCCGCCGGGCCGCCGGCGAGCCAGGCCCTTGCGGCAATTCACGCAAAGTAGCGGCACCGCTACCGAACGTCTGCTAGTTGTTGGTGAATGCTTGCCCGTGTCGCCCTTGCGGCGATCATCGCCTCGGCCCCCGTCGCGCACCCCCGCGTGGTCTCGGCCGACCCGGTCGACAACACCCCCCACGTCCTCGACGGCATCGTCAACGCCATCGCGCTGGTCGGTGGCACCGTCGTCGTCGGCGGCTCGTTCAGCGAGGTCAGCGATGCCGGGCGCACGTACACGCTGCGCCGGGCCAACCTGTTCGCCTACGACCTGGCGACCGGCCGCATCCTGCGCGACTTCGCGCCGTCCGTCGCCGGGCCGGTCTACGGGCTGGCCGCCGGCGACCACGGCACGGTCTACGTGGGCGGCGCCTTCCCCGGCGTCAACAACGTCGGCGCCCGCGCGCTCGCCCGGATCAGCGTCGCCGACGGGCAGCTCGTCGACGGCTTCCTGCCCCGGATCGAGGGCGGCATGGTCACGACCCTGGTCAGGAACGGCTCCAGGCTCTACGTCGGCGGCGACTTCGTCCGGCCGCGCATCGCCCTGGCCGGGCTCGACGCCGCGACGGGCGTGGCCGACCCCGGCTTCGCCGTCACGCCGGGCGAGCCGCTGACGTCCAGGGTGAAGGTCCAGGCCCTCGCCCTGTCGGGCGGCCGGCTGGCGGTCGACGGCTCGTTCACCACGCTCGGCGGGCGGTCCCGGCCGCAGCTCGGGCTGATCGACGTCAGCGGGCCCGTGGCCAGGGTCGCCGACTGGCGGACCGAGGTCTACGCGCAGCGCTGCGCGGAGGCGTTCCCCTCCTACGTGCGCGGCCTCGACTTCGCCCCCGACGGCCGCTCCTTCGTGGTCGTCACGACCGGGGGCCCGAAGGGCCGCATGTGCGACACGGCCGCCCGGTTCGAGACGTACGCCGCAGGCCCGGACGCCAGGCCGACCTGGACCAACGCCACCGGCGGCGACTCGCTCTACGCGGTGGCGGTCACCGGCTCAGCGGTGTACGTCGGCGGCCACCAGCGCTGGCTGGACAACCCGCAGGGCCGCGACTCGGCCGGCCCGGGAGCGGTGCCCCGCGAGGGCATCGGCGCCATTCATCCGCGCACGGGAAAGGCGCTCGCCTGGAATCCCGGCCGTGAGCGGGGCATCGGCGTGAAGGCATTTCTGGCGCACAAGACCGGCCTACTAGTCGGTAGTGACACAACGCGACTCGGACGGGAGTACCATGCCCGGATTGGCATGTTCCCCCTGCCCTAGTCGTCCTGCGGCTCCGGCCGGTCGATCCGGCCGCTGAGGCGGGCGCTGACGGCGTCACGCTGCTTCGACAGCAGCACGTAGCTGGCTATGCCGCTGATGACGAAAGCGGCCGCGAGCAGGAACAGCGGGTTTTGCAGGCCGACGAGGTACAGAACACCCAGGGTCACGACAAACAGGGCGATCCGCGACGCGGTGTAAACGAGAACGGGATGCACAGGTTCGAGGTTACTCGTCCCTGCGTAGCGGTCGCTCTTCGCATCGGACGCGAGCGCTGCTACTGTTCCAGTAAGGGTGTTTCGTAAAGAAACACCCACGAGAGCCCCAAAGAGGCTCTATCATATAACAATCGGGCAGTCAGCTGATAACAACCCGTGATCTTTGTCGAAAACCACGGATAAATCAGGCTTCGCTCGACACACTGGTTACCTGTCCGCCCGCTGGCAGGAAGCGGGATGCGAGGGGGAGAGATTGGTGGAGAGTAGCAGCGAGCGTCTGCTGACCCCAGGAGAGGTTGCCGCCCTCTTCCGGGTAGACCCAAAGACGGTTACGCGCTGGGCTGCGGCAGGCCGCATCAGCAGTATCCGCACCCCCGGAGGGCACCGGCGCTTCCGCGAGTCGGAAGTGCACGCCCTTCTTCGAGGCGAGGACGTTCTCACGGCCGACAGGCCAGCAGGTGAGTCCCCGCGCGTGTGACGTTCCGTCTAGTCGGTGATCCTGAGATCCGCCAGGATCACCGCTGGCGGGACCTCTATTCGCCTCATCTCGTGAGGCCGTGAACGAGCATGCCTGCGGGCCACACTTCCCGAGGGCAGGCACGGGGCGGCGCCAACCGCCGACCGTGGCTGGCGTCTGTCCTTCTCAGACGTCCTCCTGGCTGGCCTTGAAGGCCAGGAACTCGCGTTCGAGGTCGTCGTTCTCCTCTTCCCAGCGACTGCGGCGCTCGGCCGCCTCCTCCTCGGTCACCGACTCGGGCAGCCACTTGTCGTAGTCGGGATCGCCGGGCTGCACGTCCACGTACGCGTTGCCGATCAGACGCCCGTCTTCGCTGGTCAGGCTCTGCGGCACGCGCAGGGTCCCGTCAGCGAGCCGGATGACGTACATGGGTGATCACCTAGATTCCGTAGCGCCGGTTGAAGAAGAGCATGACGTCGAGCGCCATCCGTGTGTCGCCGCCGAGCATGTCGACCAGGGCCGGGCGCTGGCGGGCGGCGATGGCGGCGAAGGCGTCGGCGAAGAACTCCTTGCGGCCCAGGCCGTTGCCCTGGCGGTGGAAGGTCGAGGCCAGCTTGGGGAAGGCGTTCTCGTAGAGCCGGACGAACTCCGGCGAGTCCGACACCCATTCGCCGTGGAAGGAGTCCAGGTCGTCGATGGCGTGGCCGACCTCGTGCATCATCACGTCCGGCGTGGGTGAGGGGCGGTCGCCCACCACGATCTTGCGGTCGCCGTACGCGCCGGCGCAGATGTCCCAGGTGGCCCGGCCGGACGGGAGCGGCGCGCCGCGTAAGTAGCCCATGTCGTCGAGGTCGGGGACGCCGCCGGGGCCGACGTAGATGCCTTCGAGGCCGGCGGCCAGCAGCTCCTTCAGCCGGTCGGGCAGCCGGGCCAGGCTCTCCACGGCGCGTACGGCGTCCTTGGAGGGCGGGCCGTGCCGGGCGTCCCACTGGCGGTGGAGGATCTTCTCCAGCTTGCCGCAGTGGCGCAGTCCGTCGCCGATGGAGGGGGCCTCCGGCCTGTTGGGCTGGGCCCTCGGCGGCGTGTCGTCGAGCTCGAAGTCGTACCAGGTGTAGCGGGGGCGTTCGGCGACGGCGGCGGGCAGGCGGGCTGCGCGCTCGCGCAGCGAGAGGCCGTCCCAGGTGACCTCGCGCCGCTGGGGGTCGCCCGGACGGGCGAACCGTTCCGGCTGCTGCTCCCTGCGCCGCTCCGCGCCCTTGAGCTGCTCTCTCGGGACCTCGGGGCGGCTCTCCCTCCGCCGGGACCAGAAGGAACGGTCCGCGTCCGGAGGAGCCTCGTCACGCCGCGAGAAGAGGTACGACCCGCGGCGCCACCAACGGCCGCGCCGATGTCGGCCCTTGTCGTGAGAAAAGGCCATCGCACCCCTTCACGCCGCTTCCATGGCGAACCGGGTTCCACGGTACGACGCTGATCTTCCCTAGTCATCCGAAACGGGACATCGTCCGACACGATCACGTCGCGGATGGCTTACAGTTCGGGCATGGCAGGTGTTCTGATCGGCCTGGCGTTGCTGGCCTTCTGGCTCTTCTCGCTCTTCGACGTCATCACCGCACCCGAGGAAGAGGTCCGGAACGTACCAAAGGCGCTGTGGGTCCTCATCGTCGTGCTGGTCCCGCTGCTCGGCGGCGTGATCTGGATGCTGCGCGGGCGGCCCAGGGCCGAGCGCGACCCGTGGCCGGTGCCGCCGGGCCCGGGCGCGCCGAAGGGCCCGGACGACGACCCCGACTTCCTGAGAGATCTCGACCGGCGGATGCGCGGCGAGGACTAACCGCTGACGTCGGCGTAGCTGTGCAGGCCGGAGATGAAGATGTTGACGCCGACCAGGTTGAAGATCAGGCACCCGAACGCCAGCAGCTGCACGATCATGGCGGCCCTGCCCCGCCAGCCGGCGGTCACCCTGGCGTGCAGGTAGGCCGCGTACGCCACCCAGGTGATGAACGACCAGACCTCCTTGGGGTCCCAGCCCCAGTATCGGCCCCAGGCGCGGTCGGCCCAGAGCGCGCCGGCGATGACGGCGAACGTCCACAGCGGGAAGGCCAGCACGATCGCGCGGTGGGCCACCCGCTCCAGGTCGTCGCGGCTGGGCAGGCGCGACAGCCCCTCGCCGCGCACCAGGAACAGCACGCCCGACACGCCGGCCAGCGTGAACAGCCCGCTGGCCAGGATCGCCGCGGTGACGTGGATCGCGATCCAGTACGAGTTCAGCGCCGGCACCACGGGACCGGCCGCCGTGTAGAGCACCTTGACCGCGAACCCGAGCCCGAGCGTGGCGGCGATCATGACGAACGCGCCCAGGAACCGCACGTTCTGGCGGACCTGGGTGAACAGGAACGCGGTCACGGCGGCGAAGCAGATGGCCACCACGAACTCGTACATGTTGCCCCACGGCCACCGGCCGACCGCCAGGCCGCGGGTGATGATGGCGCCGAGGTTGGCGGCCCACCCGATCCAGGCCAGCACGAGCGCGACCCGCCCGGCCCTGGCCCCGCCCGCCATGACGGGCACGGGCTCGGCGACGGGCGCCTCGGCCTCGGTGGCGGCGTCGCCGTCGGAGGGGGCGCCGACCGTGACGGGCTGCCGGGCGGCCCGCTTCACGGCCGCCTTGCCCAGGACGGCCCTTCCGAAGGCCAGCTCCATCGCGAAGCCCACCATGGCGATGATGTAGAGCAGGACGGCGCCGACGACGAAGTTGTCGCTCAGCCCGGCCAATTGCTCAGCGGACATGCTGTTCTCCTGCTGATAGAGCCTTGACGATCTCGGCGAACTCCTCGGCGAAGCCCGCCGCGGAGCCCTCGGTACGGGTCAGGCCGCCCACGTCGACCCGCCCTTCCCTGACCCGCACCCAGACGCGCCGGCGGCGGATCATCAACGACAGCGCGATGGCGACCACCGCGACGGCAGCGGCGACCAGCGCGGGCACCCGCCCGGGGTCGTAGGCGGTCTGGAGCGTGATCCACTCCTTGACGCCGGTGAACTCCAGCTTCCCCGCGCCGCCGGGCAGCTCGGCGGACTCCCCCACCGACAGCGGCTTGGTCGCGAACGATCCCCGCACCACGGGGACGACCTTGCCGTCGAGCTCGTCCGGCAGGATCTTGTAGACCGACTGCGGCTTGCCCGACCGCATGCCGAGGTCGCCCACGTAACCGCCGAGGAGCTGCACCTGCGGCTGGAGCTCGCCGGGGAAGGCCGAGGCGTAGGTGCCGTCGGTTAGCGGCACGCTGGTGGGCAGGAAACGCAGCAGGAACCCCAGCTGGGACGGCTGCGCGTCGGGCGCCTTGACGACGCACGACGAGGTCAGCGTGGCCTTCTGGTCGATCAGGCAGGCCACGGGCCCTTCGTAGGCGACCTGGCCCTTGCCGTCGGTGACCTTGAAGACGGGTGCGTAGCCGTGGCCGATCAGGTACGTCTGCGTCCCGTCGACCTCCAGCGGGTCGTTGACCTTGAGCTCGTAGTCGCGGGCGGGCGCGCCGGGCCGGTCGTGCACCTTCAGGTAGGCGGAGTAGTCGAGCTCCTGGCCCTTCTTGTCGCCCTCGACCTGGTAGGTGGCCTTGAAGTCGGTCAGCTCGAACGAGAACGGCTGGAGGGACTCGGCCGAGACCTGACTGCCGGGGATGAACCTGTCGTAGGCGGCCACCGTGTTGGCGAAGCCGTCGCCCTCGACGACCAGGACGTTGCCGCGGTAGCCGTACAGGGAGCCGAAGCCGACCGCGAGCAGGATGCCGAGCAGCGCGACGTGGAAGAACAGGTTGCCGGTCTCGCGCAGGTAGCCCTTCTCGGCGGCCACCCAGCCGTCGCCGGTGACGACGCGGAAGCGCATCTTGCGCAGCCGCCCGGCGGCCTCCTCCACGGTGAGGTCGCCCTCGAAGGAGTCGGAGTGCGGCAGCCGGGACAGGTTCTTGGGCGCGGCGGGCGGCTTGCGGCGCAGCTCGCGCAGGTAGGTGGCGGTGCGCGGGATGATGCAGCCGACGAGCGAGGTGAACAGCAGCAGGTAGACGGCGGCGAACCAGACCGAGGTGAACACCTCGAAGAGCTGGAACCGGTCGTACCACTCGGCCAGGGTCGGATTCTGCTGGTAGAGCTGGGCCACCTTGTCGGGTTCGACGCTGCGCTGGGGCACCAGCGAGCCCGGGATCGAGCCGAGCGCCAGCAGGAAGAGCAGGATCAGCGCGGTCTTCATCGAGGTGAGGGTGCGCCAGCCCCACCGGAGCCAGCCGACCGGCCCCATGCCGGCCTGCCGCGGCTCGCGCTCCTCGCGCACCAGCTCGTCGACGCTCATCAGATCACCGGCTCGAACGCGCCGATGAGCCCCTGCATGGCCGCGATCATCGCACCCCACAGTCCGGTGACGAGCAGCAGCCCGACGGCCACCATCATGCCCCCGCCGATCCTGGTGATCAGCCGGGTGTGCCTGCGCACGGCCTGGAACGTGCGCAGCGCCTTGCTGTAGGCCAGGGCGGCGGCCACGAACGGCAGCCCGAGGCCCAGCGCGTAGGCGACGGCCAGCAGGGCGCCGCGCGAGGCGCTGCCCTCGTTGAGCCCGAGCGTGAGCACGACGGCCAGCGTGGGGCCGATGCACGGCGTCCAGCCCAGGCCGAACACCACGCCGAGCAGCGGCGCGCCGGCCAGGCCCGCGGCCGGCAGCTTGTGGATGCGCACGTCGCGCATCAGGCCGGGCAGCACGCCGAGGAAGGCCAGCCCGAGCAGGATCGTCAGGACGCCGAGCACCCGCGTGATGACCTGGGCGTTGCCCAGCATGATCGAGCCGAGCCCGCCGAACAGCGCGCCGCTGAGCACGAACACCAGCGCGAACCCGGCCACGAACAGCACCGTGCCGAGCACCAGCCGCCCCCGCTTGGGGTCGGCGCTCATGCCCGTGACGTACGACAGATAGCCCGGCACCAGCGGCAGCACGCACGGCGACAGGAACGACACCACCCCGGCCAGCAGCGCGATCGGCACCGCGAGCAGCAACGAGCCCGAGGCGACGACGTCACTCATCGTGCACCTTGGTCACCGTGTTCATCAGGTCGGTGTACTTGACCGCCCCGAGCGCCCTGGCCGCGATGCGCCCCTGCTTGTCGATGACCAGCGTGGACGGGATCGCCGCGGGCGGCACGGTGCCCTGGAAGGACAGCGCGACCTTGCCGGGCTGGTCGAAGATGTGGGAGTAGCCGGTCTGCTCGGTGCGCTCGAAGGCGAGGGCGTCGGCCTGGCGGTCCTTGAAGTCGATGCCGAGGAACTGCACGTCGCCCTTGGTCTTGGCGGCGACCTCCTTGAGCACCGGCGCCTCGGCCCGGCACGGGCCGCACCACGAGGCCCAGAAGTTGATCACCACGACCTTGCCCTTGTGGGCGGCCAGCGAGGCCGTGCCGCCGTCGAGCGTGGGGCCCTCGACCGGCGGGGCCGCCTTGCGGTCGGCGGCGTCGAAGACCTGCATCTTGCCGTCGCCCGCGACGAACCGGGTGTCACCCACCTGGGGCTGCCCGCTCTGGTTGGCCGCGCAGCCCGCGGCCAGCGCGGCCAGGAGAACGAGGGAGATGGACGTCGCGCGCACGGAGGATGATCTCCTTGTACTACAACCGGTAGAGCTTGCAACTCTACCGGCGGGCAGACATGGCCCCGACATCAGGCCCCTGGTACCGACGGCCCCGAACTCAGCGATCCGGCCGGCTCGCTGTAGCCGACGCTGACCAGGCGGTCGCCCTCGAAGGTGAAGGTGGTGAGGCTGGCCAGCGCGCACTGCCTGCGGCGCGGGTCGTGCCAGAGCCGGCGGCCCTCGGCGGCCATCCTGATCGTCCAGATCGGGAGCTGGTGGCTGACCAGCACGGCCTCGTGCCCGCGCGCGGCCGCCCTGGCGTCGTCGACGGCCGCCTTCATGCGCGCCACGATCGCCGGGTACGCCTCGCCCCACGACGGGCGCAGCGGGTTCCAGAAATAGCGGTAGTTGCGCGGGTTGCGGAAGATGGCCAGCCCCTGGCCGACCGGACGGCCCTGCAGCATGTTCGCCGCTTCGAGCAGGCGGTCGTCCTCGGTCACGTCGAGGCCGAGCTTGTCGGCGAGCGGGGCCGCGGTCTCCAGCGCGCGTTCGAGCGGCGAGCTGTGGATCGCGACGATGTCGCGGCCGCCGACGGCCTTGGCGACCGTCTCGGCCATGAGCCTGCCGGTGTCGGACAGGTGGTAGCCGGGCAGCCTGCCGTACAGGATGCCGCCGGGATTGTGCACCTCACCGTGGCGCAAAAGGTGGACGACGGTCGTTTCAGCCATGGTGTGCCACAGCCTATCCGTTTCGATGCCGGTCATAGTCAGGGGCTGCCTGGTCCGGCATTTCGCGCGCAGGTATGGTCGGGACGACTGCGCCTAGGGTTCCGCGTCCGGTCCGCCTCCCCCGTCACACAACCAGGGCCGGAAGACAGGTCCGAGCGGCGCCGCGGCCCGCCGGGCCGTACAGCTGACGGGACAAAAGCCTGGAGGCTCCTCTCCGTCACCGCTGGAAGGAGTCGCCCGGATGAGCCCTTGGGCGCTGGTCCTCATTCTCGTCGCCGCCGTCGCGCACGCCACCTGGAACCTGCTGAGCAAGAAGGCGGCCCAGGCCGACGGCATCGTCTTCCTCTGGCTGGTCGGGGTCGTGGCCATGGTGGTGTGGAGCCCGCTGTTCGCGGGGTTCCTGCTGGTCACGGGCGCCCGGCTGTCGTGGGGCGACCTGGCGGTGATCGGCGGCAGCACGGCCCTGCACCTGGGGTACTTCGTGCTGCTCCAGCGCGGCTACGGCGCCGGCGACCTGTCGCTGGTCTACCCCGTCGCCCGCGGGACGGGGCCGATGCTGGCCAGCCTGGTCGCCGTGTTGTTCCTGGACGAGCACCCGGCGCCGGCCGGCGTGGCCGGGATCGTGCTCGTCGGCGTCGGGGTGTTCATGATGAGCGGCGGCGCGGCCGGGCGGGGCGACCTGCGGGGGCTGGCGTCGGGGCTGGTCGTGGGGCTGTTCATCGCCGGGTACACGGTGTGGGACTCGCAGGTGGTCAGCGCGTTCGCGGTGGCGCCGATCATGCTCAACTACCTCGGGGAGGTCGGGCGGGCGCTGGCGCTCACGCCGTTCGTCGCCGGGGCCAGGCGGCGGCTGGTCGGGGCCGTGTGGCGGGAGCACCGGTCGCGGATCGTGGGAGCGGCGTTCCTGATCTTCCTGTCGTACCTGCTGGTGCTGGTCGCGTTCACGATGGCGCCGGTGAGCGTGGTGGCGCCGGCGCGCGAGGTGAGCGTGCTGATCGCGGTGCTGCTCGGCGGGCGGCTGCTGGCCGAGGGCGACCTGCGGCGGCGGCTGCTGGCGGCGGGCGTGATCCTCGGCGGCGTGGTGGCGATCGCGCTCAGCTGAGCGCGGGTCGGGCGGGTGCGCGGCCGGGTGCAGGGCCGGCTGCGCGCCTGGGTGCTCAGTTGACCGCCCAGGCGTTCTCCTGTTCGCGGCTGACGCCGATCAGCGCCTCGACCGTGGCCCTGATCGCGGGACGGCGGGCCGCGTCGGTGCGCCACACCGCGTAGATGCGGCGCGTCTGCCGCGGCATGATCGGCACCAGCCGCACGCCGTCGGGCACGCAGTCGCGGCCCAGGCGCGGCACGATCGCGCAGCCGAGCCCGGCGGCGACCAGCGCGAGCTGGGTGGGGTACTCGTCGGCCATGCACGCGATCTCCGGCTCCAGCGAGGCGTTGCGCAGCGTGAAGACCAGCCAGTCGTGGCAGACCGTGCCGGGCGACGAGCTGATCCACCGCTCGCCGTGCAGCTCGGCCAGCCCCACCTCCCTGCGCCCGGCCAGCGGATGGCCGGCCGGGATGGCGACGTCGGCCACGTCGTCGAGCAGCGTGGCCCTGGACAGGCCCTCGGGCATGGCGATGGGCCGGTTGAGCCAGTCCTGCATCACGCCCAGGTCCAGCTCGCCCCTGGCCACCTCGCGCAGCACCCGCTCCGGCTCGCGCTCGTAGAGCTGCACGTGCAGGTCGGGGTGGTGCCTCTTGAGCTGGACGAGCGCGCCGGGCATCAGGCCGCGGGTCGCGGTGGCGAAGGCGGCGATGCTGAGCCGGCCGACGACCTCGCCGCGCAGCGCCTCGAAGTCCGCCTCCGCGGTCTCGACCAGGGCCAGGATGCGCTCGGCGTGCTCGGCGAGCAGGCCGGCGGCGTCGGTCAGCCGCACGCCGCGGCCGTTGCGCTCCATGAGCCGGGCGCCGGTCTCCCGCTCCAGCTTGGCGATCTGCTGGCTGACGGCCGACGGGGTGACCATGAGCGCGTCGGCCGCCGCGCCGACCGACCCGTACACGTGCACGGCGTGAAGGGCCTTGAGCCGGTTCAGGTCCAACATGTAAGCCAGACTAAAGGGTTTAGCGTAGAAAGTCTCGCTTGTCCTTGTATCTGAAGCAGATGAAAATATATGCATGCGAATCATTAAGAGCAGGAAGCCCGAGACCCGTTCCACCTCGTACCTGAAGGTCCTCGCCGAGCAGGCCCGCGAGCAGCGCAACCGGTACCAGAAGACCCGCTCTGCGTGAGCCCCCGCCACCTCGCCCTAGCCGTCGGCCTCGCGGCCGTGTGGGGCTTCAACTTCGTCGTCATGCAGGTCGGCCTGAAGCACTTCCCTCCCCTGTTGTACGCGGGGATCAGGTTCACCCTGGCGGCGTTCCCCGCCCTGCTGATCGTGGGGCGGCCCGGAGTCCCGTGGCGCTGGGTCGCCGGGGTGGCGGCCACTCTCGGAGTGGGTCAGTTCGGCCTGTTGCTGGTGGGCATGCGAGCGGGCATGCCGGCCGGACTGACCTCTCTCGTCCTGCAGATGCAGGCGTTGTTCACCGTGCTGTTCGCGGTGACGCTGCTCGGCGAGCGGCTCACCGCCCGTCGCGTCCTCGGCCTGGCGGTCGCCTTCTGCGGCCTGGCCCTGGTGGCGTTCGACTTCGGGGTGTCCGGCCCGCTGGGCGCGTTCGCCCTGTGCGTGGCCGCCGCCGCGGCCTGGGGGCTCGGCAACGTGGTCCAGCGCAGGGCCGCGCCGCCGGACTCGCTGCGGTTCATGGTCTGGGTGAGCGCCTTCTCGGCGCCGCCCCTCCTGCTGCTGTCGTTGCTGGTCGAGGGGCCGCCGGTGCTGGCCGCCCCCGCCGAGGGCTGGTTGTCGCTGGCCTACGTGGCCTTCGTCTCGACGCTCGGCGGGTTCGGCGTGTGGGGCTGGCTGCTGCGCCGGTACGACGCCTCGACCGTGGCGCCGTACACGCTGCTGGTGCCGGTGTTCGGCATGTCGTCGGCCGCGCTGGCGGCCGGCGAGCCCCTCTCCTGGACCGAGGTCCTGGCCGCGGCCCTCATCGTCGCCGGCGTGCTGTACGCCGGCACCAGACCGCGCCGCGCTACAGAACCGCCGCGGCCGCCTTCGCCGCTGCCGGCAGGGCCTCGCCGATCCGGTTGAGCGCCTCGTCGTCGTGCGAGGCCGACAGGAACCACGCCTCGTACGCCGACGGCGGCAGGTAGACGCCCTGGTCGAGCATCGCGTGGAAGAACGCGGTGAAGGCCACCGTGTTCTGCGCCTTGGCCTGGTCGAAGTTGCTGACCTCGCCCTCGGCGAAGAAGATCGAGAACAGGCTGCCGGCACGCTGCAACCGGTGGGGCACGCCCGCCTTCGCCAGCGCGTCGGCCGCCGCGTCGCCCACCGCGAGCGCCGCGGCGTCGATGCGCGCGTAGGCGTCGGCGTCGAGGGCGCGCATGGTCGCCAGGCCGGCGGCGCAGGCCAGCGGATTGCCGGACAGCGTGCCCGCCTGGTAGACCGGGCCCTCCGGAGCCAGGAAGGCCATCACGTCGGCCCGGCCGCCGAACGCCGCCGCGGGCAGGCCGCCGCCCATGACCTTGCCGAACGTCATCAGGTCGGCGTCGACCGGGTCGAGGCCGTACCAGCCGGCGGAGGAGACGCGGAAGCCGGTCAGCACCTCGTCGACGATGAGCAGCGCGCCGTTGGCCGTGCACAGCTCGCGCAGCCGGGCGTTGAACCCGTCGCGCGGCGGGACGACGCCCATGTTCGCCGGGCACGCCTCGGTGATCACGCAGGCGATCTCGGCGGCCGCGAACGCCTCCTCCACCGCCTGCACGTCGTTGTACGGCAGCACGATCGTGTCGGCCGCCGACGCCCCGGTCACCCCGGGCGTGTCCGGCAGCCCGAACGTCACCACGCCCGACCCGGCCGAGGCCAGCAGGGCGTCGACGTGCCCGTGGTAGCAGCCGGCGAACTTGATCACCTTGGACCGCCCGGTGAAGCCGCGCGCCAGGCGCACCGCGCTCATCGTCGCCTCGGTGCCGGAGCTGACCAGGCGCACCTTCTCGACCGGCGCCATCCGGGCGACGATCTCCTCGGCCAGCTCGACCTCGCCCGGCGTGGCGGTGCCGTAGGAGAAGCCGTGCGCGACCGCGCCGGAGACGGCCTCGACGACCGCGGGATGCCGGTGGCCCAGGATCATCGGGCCCCAGGAGCAGACCAGGTCGACGTAGCGGTTGCCGTCGACGTCGGTGATGTACGGCCCCTGGCCCGAGGCCATGAAACGCGGCGTGCCGCCCACCGCGCCGAATGCGCGCACGGGCGAGTTGACGCCGCCGGGCACCACTTCCCTGGCGCGGGTGAAAAGACCTTCGGAGTTCTGTGTACGGCTCACCCGACCCAGGTTAGTCCCGCAGGTCCGTGCCCCCGCCGCGGGGCGTGCTCAGTCGGCGAGCCATTCCAGGATGCGCAGCGGGTCGGGCAGCGGACGGCCGTCGGGGGGCCGCAGCCAGGAGACCGGCTGGCCCGAGGGCAGCATCGAGGGCGGCGCGAGCACGTAGCTGTCGCGGCAGTGCCAGCGCAGGCCCGGCGTGTCGTCGATGGTGGCCGGGTCGCAGTCGAGCTGGCAGGACCACCACTCGTCCTCGTCCTCGGGATTGCCGCGGGTGGCCACATAAAACAAGACCCGGTCGCCTTGAGCGGCGACCGGGCCTGGGTGGGCTCCGGCGGCGTCGATCCTGGTGAGGGCCGACAGGCCGGCGGCGAGCGGTACGTCGAACACGTCGAACACGCGCCCTGTGGGCAGGATCACGCCGGCCTCCGGCTCGCTCTCCCACCAGCGGGTGAGCAGCGTCGTGTCCGTCGTGGCCTGCATGTGCCAGGCGGGCGAGAGCGGATGGGCGCCGGGGTCGGGACAGCCGACGCGGTCGCACGAACACGCGCGCGGGCCGTGCCGCAGCGGATAGGCACCCGGCACGACCGGCCAGCCCAGGGACGCGTACTCCAGCACGGAATCGATGCGTGTCGGGCGCGACCGCTTTCTGGTACGCCGAGCCAGTGGTACCCCCACCATGGTGTCTCCCGTCGAGTCAGCGCCTGAGGAGGTCCCGGCTCCGGGCCGTTCGCACACCGCGGGACACACCAGCACTTGTCATCGCACTCTAACGCACACGCCTCAGGAGTTGACGGGAAACCCCTTGGTTAGAGCTGGCGCGCCACTTCCGTCGCCCAGTACGTGAGGATCATGTCGGCGCCGGCGCGCTTGATGGCGACCAGCGACTCCATGATCGTCCGGTCGCGGTCGATCCAGCCGTTGGCCGCCGCCGCCTCGACCATCGCGTACTCACCGCTCACCTGGTAGGCCGCCACCGGCACGTCGACCGCGTCGCGCACCCGGGTGATGACGTCGAGGTAGGCCAGCGCCGGCTTGACCATGACGGCGTCGGCGCCCTCGGCCAGGTCGAGCCTGACCTCGCGCAGCGCCTCCTCCAGCGGACCGGCCGGGTCCTGCTGGTGGGTGCTGCGGTCGCCGAACTGCGGCGCGCACTCGGCGGCCTCGCGGAACGGGCCGAAGAAGGCGGAGGCGTACTTGACGGAGTAGGACAGGATCGGGACGTCGGCGTGGCCGGCCCCGTCGAGCGCGGCGCGGATGGCGCCGACCTGGCCGTCCATCATGCCGCTCGGCGCGATCATCTGGGAGCCTGCGTCGGCCTGGGCCAGCGCGATGGAGGCGTAACGCTCAAGCGTGGCGTCGTTGTCCACCTCGCCGGACGGGGTCAGGATCCCGCAGTGGCCGTGGTCGGTGAACTCGTCGAGGCAGGTGTCGGCCATGACCACGAGGGCGTCGCCGACCTCGGCGGTCACCTCGCGCAGCGCGACCTGGAGGATGCCGTCGGGGTCGTCGGCCGCCGACCCGGTCGCGTCCTTGACCGCGGGGATGCCGAACAGGATCAGGCCGCCCACGCCCGCCTCGGCCGCGTCGTGCGCGGCCTTGCGCAGCGAGTCGCGGGTGTGCTGGGACACGCCCGGCATGGACGCCACCGGCTGCGGCGCGTCGATGCCCTCCTTGACGAACAGCGGCAGGATCAGGTCCGCGGCGTGCAGCCGCGTGCCCGACACCATCCGGCGCAGCGCCTGGCTGCGACGCAGGCGCCGGGGACGTGCGACGGGGTACTGGGCGCTCACTTGGCTCTCCTCCTGGCGCCACGGCGGTTCTGGGAGGGCCTGCGCGGGCTGTCACCCGCGGCCACGGCCGCCTGGCGCTGCTTGGCACCGAACTCGGCCAGCGCTGCGGCCAGGGCTGATGCGGATGGCTTGTCGGACATGACGTCGACCCGGAGGCCGAACTCCTCGGCCGTCTTGGCCGTCTGCGGGCCGATCACCGCGATGACGGTGACGTTGTGCGGCTTGCCCGCGATGCCGACCAGGTTGCGCACGGTGGAGGACGAGGTGAACAGCACGGCGTCGAAGCCGCCGCCCTTGATCGCCTCGCGGATGGGCGCGGGCGGCGGCGCGGCGCGCACCGTCCGGTACGCCGTCACGTCGTCGCACTCCCAGCCCAGCTCGGTGAGCCCGGCCACCAGCGTGTCGGTCGAGATGTCGGCCCGGGGCAGCAGCACCCGGTTGATCGGGTCGAGCATCGAGTCGTAGGGCGGCCACTCGGCCACGAGCCCTTCGGAGGACTGCTCGCCCGAGGGCAGCAGGTCGGGCTTGACGCCGAACTCGACCAGGGCCCGCGAGGTGGCCTCGCCCACGGCGGCCACCTTGAGCCCGGCGAAGGCCCGCGCGTCGAGCCCGTACTCCTCGAACTTCTCGCGCACCGCCTTGACGGCGTTGGCGCTGGTGAAGGCCACCCACTCGTACCGGCCGGTGACCAGGCCCTTGATGGCGCGGTCCATCTGCTGCGGCGTGCGCGGCGGCTCGACCGAGATGGTCGGCACCTCCTCGGGCACCGCGCCGTAGGCCACGAGCTGCTCGGACAGGCTGCGGGACTGCTCCTTCGTCCGCGGCACCAGCACCCGCCAGCCGAACAGCGGCTTGGTCTCGAACCACGACAGCCGCTCGCGCTGCCCCACGGCCTCGCCGACCACGATCAGCGCGGGCTCGGTGAACCCGGCGTGCTTCAGGTCGGCCTGCAGCCGGCCGAGCGAGGACACGACGGTGTACTGCTCGGTGGTGGTGCCGCCGCTGCTGACGGCGACCGGCGTGGTGTCGGGCTTGCCGCCGGCGATCAGCGCCTTGCCGATGGCGACGGCCTCGGCGATGCCGTTGTAGATCACCAGCGTGCCGCGGGTGGCGGCGTGGGACGACCAGTCCTGCTCCTGAGCGGCGTCGACGACGCGGAACTCGGGCACGGCCGTGGCCGCCGGGATGCCGGCGTAGGTGAGCACCGCGGTCGCGGGCGGCACGCCGGGCACGATCTCGAAGTCCACCTCCGCCGCCACGCAGGCCGCGACCTCGTCGTCGATCGAGGAGAACAACATGGGGTCGCCCGCGCACAGGCGCACCACGAGCTGCCCGGCCTTGGCCCGCTGGACGTAGTCGCCCTCGGCGACCTCGACGCCCTCGCGGCAGTGCTTGAGCAGCGGGCCGGACTGCTCGTCGTCGAGCACGACGGCGTCCGCCTTGCCGAGAAGTTCGGCGGCGCGGAGCGTCAGCAGGTTGGGGTCACCAGGACCCGCCCCCACGAAGGCGACGAAACCGGAGGTTGGACTATCGGAGCTCAATGGGATTGCTCCCCCATCAATCTGTCGGCCCCTTCGGCGATCATCTCGGCCGCCAGGAGGCGGCCCAGCTGTGCAGCCTCCGAAGGAGAACCGGCGGCGGACTTGCGGACCGCTTCGCGGCCGTCGATGGAGACGACCACTGCGGTCAGGTTCAGAGTGTGCCCGTCATCGGCCGCGAAAGCACCCACGGGGGCGGCGCAGCCTGCTTCCAGGGCGGACAGGACGGCGCGTTCGGCGGTCACCGCGCTGCGCGTGCGCGGGTCGTCGAGCACGGACAGGATCTCGATGAGGTCGGCGCGCGCGGCCAGGCACTCCACGGCGAGCGCGCCCTGGCCGGGGGCCGGCAGCAGCTCCTCGACCTCGAAGATCTGCGCGATCTCGCCGGCGCGGCCGAGCCTGGTGAGCCCGGCGCTGGCCAGCACGACGGCGTCGAGCTCGCCCGCGGCGATCTTGCCGATGCGCGTGTCGGCGTTGCCGCGGATCGGGACGTACTCCAGGTCGGGGCGGAGCGCGCTCAGCATGGCGACGCGGCGCGGCGAGCCCGTGCCGACCCTGGCCCCGGCGGGCAGGTCGGCGAACTTGTGCGAGCCGACCAGCGCGTCGCGGTGGTCATGGCGCTCGGGCAGCGCGGCCAGCGTGAAGCGCGGGTCCTGCTTGGTCGGCAGATCCTTCAGCGAGTGGACGGCGAAGTCGATCTCGCCCTCGACCAGCTTGTCGCGCAACGCGCTGACGAACACGCCGGTGCCGCCGAGCTGCGCCAGGTGCGCCTTGGTCACGTCGCCGAAGGTCGTCACGCCCACCAGCTCGACCGGGCGCCCGGTGCGCGCGGTGAGGGCGTCGGCCACCATCTGGGACTGCGTGGTCGCCAGCATGCTGCGGCGGGTGCCCAACCGCAGGTTCACAGCTCCACCTCCCTCACGGCCGCGGGCATCTTCGGATCGAGATTGAACAACTCACGCAGGGCTTCCGCATAATGATCGCCTCCTGGACCGGCGGCGAGCTGCTTGACACGCACAGTCGGCTCGTGAAGCAGTTTGTCAACGACCCTCTGCACGGTCATGGCGATTTCGTCCCTGGCCTTGTCGTCGAGATCGGGCATGCGCATCATCAGGCGGCCCAGCTCGGACTCCACCACGCCCGCCGCCTTGCTGCGCAGCGCCACCACGGTAGGGGTGACGCGGGCCGCGCGGGCGGCGTCGAGGTAGGCGTTCAGCTCCTCGGCCACGAGCGCGCGCACGGACTCGACGGCGTCGCCGCCGCGCGCGCCGACGCCGGACTCCTGGATCGTCTCCAGGTCGACCAGCGTGACGCCGGGCACCTCGCGCACGGCCGGGTCGATGTCGTGCGGCAGCGCCAGGTCGAGCAGGAACACGCCCCTGGTCAGCATGTCGGGGGTGATGACGTGCCGCCCGGCGCCGGTGCAGGTGATGACGACGTCGGCGCCCGCCAGCTCCTCGCGCACGGCGGCGAACGCGACGGCCCGGCCGCCGACCGATTCGGCCAGCCGCGCGCCCCGCTCGTACGTGCGGTTGGCCACGACGATGTCGGTGACCCCGGCGCGCTGGAGCGTGACGGCGGCCAGCGAGCTCATCGAGCCCGCGCCCACCACCAGCGCCCGCCGCCCGGCCAGGTCGCCGGCGAGCGCCAGGCCCGCCGAGACCAGCGAGGGGCCCGCCTGGTCGATGCCGGTGTCGGTGTGGGCGCGCTTGCCGACGCGCAGGGCCTGCTGCGTCAGCTCGTTGAGGGTCGCGCCGACCGTGCCGTGCTTCTGGGCGAGCTTGAGCGCCTGGCGGACCTGGCCCAGGATCTGGCCCTCGCCGACGGCCATGGAGTCGAGGCCGCACACCATCGAGAACAGGTGCTCGACGGCCCGCTCCTCGTAGTGCACGTAGAGATGCGGGGTCAGCTCGTCGGCCGGCACGCCGGAGTGGACGGCCAGCAGCCCGCTGATCGAGGTGACCGCGGCGTGGAAGCGGTCGACCGTGACGTAGATCTCGACCCTGTTGCAGGTCGAGATCACCATGGCCTCCGCGACGCTGGTGTCCTGCTGCACGTCGTGCAGCAGCTTGACCAGCGCGTCACCGGTCACCGAGACGCGTTCGAGAAGCGCCACCGGAGCGGTCCGGTGGCTGAGTCCGATCGCCAGAACACTCATTGACCGTCCACCGCCATGAGTGGCCCCCCAGCTTTGCGTTGCTCGTGGAACGCGAGAATCTGCAGTTCGATTGACAAGTCGACCTTCCGGACATCGACGGTGTCCGGAACGGTGAGAACGACTGGGGCGAAGTTCAGGATGCTGGTCACGCCCACGGCGACAACACGATCGCACACTTCCTGCGCCGCTGCCGCCGGTGTCGCCAGTACCACGATCGAGACTCCACGCCGCTTGATGACGGCTTCCAGTTCGTCGATGTGCTCCACATTCAACCCCGCGATGGTGTCGCCCACGACTTCGGGGTCGGCGTCGAAGAGCGCGGCCACGCGGAAGCCCCTGGAGACGAAGCCGCCGTAGTTCGCCAGGGCGCGGCCGAGGTTGCCGACCCCGACGATCGCGACCGCCCAGTCCTGGGTCAGGCCGAGTTCGCGGGAGATCTGGTAGACGAGGTACTCCACCTCGTAGCCTACGCCGCGGGTGCCGTACGAGCCGAGGTGCGAGAGATCCTTGCGGAGCTTGGCCGAGTTCACGCCCGCGGCCACGGCCAGGTCCTCCGAGCTCACGGTCGCGACGCCGCGCTCCGCCATCCCGTGCAGCGCCCGCAGGTACAGCGGAAGCCTGGCGACCGTCGCCTCGGGGATGCCGCGGTCACGGGACTGGGACGTGCTCTTCACGTGCCGGAGCTCCAGGGAACGGGCGGTGGGGACCGCTGAACGGATTAGAACCGTCTTTCAGGTTAATCCCTTTGTGAACCGATGCACAAAGTAGGGGCGCTACCGTTGGTGACATGCATCGCATCACCTTGCTCGGCAAACCCGGCTGCCACCTCTGTGACGACGCCCGCGCGGTCATCGCCAGGGTGGCCGGAGAGCTGGGCGTGCCGTGGGAGGAGGTCAGCATCGACTCCTCCGAGGAGCTCAGGGAGAAGTACTGGGAGATGATCCCGGTGACGCTGATCGACGGCGTGCAGCACGACTTCTGGCGGGTCGACGAGGCCCGCCTGCGCGCCGCCCTCGCCTAGAACATGACGGTCAGAACATGACGGTGGGCAGCGGCACCACCTTCGCGGCGTTGACGTTGAGCTCGATGACGTTGGTGGCCAGCACCATCGCCTGACGCTCGTTGAGGAACCGCTCGACGTGCGGCTGGCGCTGGTGGTCGCGGTAGGCGACCTCGTCGCGGTAGAGCTCGTAGACGATGCGCTGCAGCGGGGCCGACTTGACGGCGTGGCAGGCGTAGACGAGCGTGTCGGGCTCGCCGCGGCGCACGGCCTCGACGGTGGCCTCGGCCAGGCGGTCGAACGCGTCGCCGGCGCCGTCCATGATGGTGAAGACGGTGAGCAGGCCGTAGATGCTGGGTGAGGGCCTGCCGCCCGCCTGCTGGGGCTGCGGCGGGGTGAACAGCTCGGCGCCCGGGTAGACCACGCCGGTGCCGGGCATCGCGTAGTCGGGCCGGGGGGGCTGGGCGTCCATGCGCGGGGAGGTGTCCATGCGCGGGGGCGGGGAGCCGTTCATGATGTAGCCGGTCGCGGGGCCCGAGTCGGGCGCGGCCCCCATCCGGGCGGCGTGGTCGACCTGCTGGTCGCCCGCCCGGTATTCGGCCACCAGGTCGCCCAGGCCGGGCGAGCGGCGCGGGGCCGCCACAGGGGGCGCCACAGGGGGCGCCACGGGAGGCGGCACGGCGGCCGGCACGGGCTCGGGCGCGGCCCTGCGGCCCGGCCGGCGCTCCACGTCGTCGTGCTGCGGCGCCTCCAGGTCGTCCTCGTCGTCCTCGTACGGCGCCAGCGGGCGCAGCACGGTGTACCAGATCGCCGCCGCGCCCACCGCGAGCAGCGCGGTGGTGAACAGGGGCGGCACCGAGAACCGCATGGCCCCGACCAGGGCGATGCTCGACGGCGCGATGACCAGGACCGCGTGGAGGTTGTCGGTGTCGTACTCGTCGCCGCCGCGCCACTTGAGCCCGGCCACCACCACGCACGCCAGCAGGACGACCACGTCGATCGTGTGCACGCCGATGAGCAGCTTGTCCGGGATGAGCCCCCACATGGAAGAGCCGGACGGCAGCGCCTTGCCCAGGTCGGTGGACCTGAGCGGGTCGAAGGTCAGGATCGCGACGGAGACGACGGTGAGCGCGATGCCGAACAACCAGGCCAGGAACCTCGGCGGCACCTTGTCGGACAGCAGCTGGATGAGGCCCACGGCCAGCCAGAGCGGCGCCAGCAGCGACCCGGTCACCTGGTAGAGGCGGAAGGTGACCGGCCCGAACCCCAGGACGTAACCGACGCCGATCGCGGCCAGCGACAGGCACAGGGCGCCGGCTGCAACGGTCCAGGCGATCAACCAGCCCTCGGGCTCGTCGCGCAGCCGCCTGATCAGGGCTCCGGTCGCGACGGCGGCGAGGAGCGCACCGGCAAGGGCTATGACAGCAACGAGGATCTCCATGGTGACTCCAATGCTGCCGGACGATGCCTCCCGGCCGGTAGCCGAAGAGGAAACAGGCGCTCCATGAGGGGCTTCGCCGCAGGCTGTGGGGTATGCGCCTATACGGTATAGGGCGATTACTCGTAGCCAGGCCAGCAGGCGCGGATTGTGGAATTTCCAGTTGATTTCTAGAGTATTCGAGCACGCCGCACCCCTTACCCCTAGGGATACCGGATGCCTGATTCGTGGCCGTTCGCCGGGCTGCTTGCTCCAGCGGTCGCTGGACCTGCCCGGACGGGCGAGCTTGGCGTGCGCGAAGAAGTGCCCGACGACATCCGTACGCTGGTGCTGCACGCCAAGAACGGATGCACGGACTCCTTTGGCACGCTCTACGACCGCTACGTGGACCTCGTCTACCGCTACATCTACTTCCGGGTCGGCTCCCACCAGCTCGCCGAGGACCTGACCAGCGAGACCTTCCTGCGCGCGCTGCGCAGGATCGGCGACTTCACCTGGCAGGGCCGCGACTTCGGCGCCTGGCTCGTCACCATCGCCAGGAACCTGGTGGCCGACCACTTCAAGTCCGGCCGTTACCGACTGGAGATCCCGACGGGAGAGCTGATCGACGTGCCGCTCGAAGGCGCGCACATCCCGGAGAACGCGGTGGTCACGGCCATCATCAACGACCGGGTGCTGCGCGCCGTCCGCGATCTCAATCCCGACCAGCAGGAATGCGTGGTGCTGCGCTTCCTGCACGGCCTCTCGCTCGCGGAAACCGCGTTGATCATGGGGAAGAAGAGTGGAGCGATCAAAGCGCTGCAGTTTCGGGCCATTCGAACGCTCGCCAGGGCACTCAAGCACGACCTGGCGTAACCTCTCCCACCCGCACCTCGTTAGGCCAGTTGTCACGGCTGGATCCCTCAGGGAGCTGTCATGAGTAGGGCGCGCAGGCGGCGGGAGCTCGTCATCGAGCGTCTCACGGAGCTGCACGGCCCGTCTCAGGGCGGCGGACCCGGGGCGGCCTTCCGCGAGCGCCTGCGCGAGGACCTGGTCTCCGGCCGCCTGCTGCTGACGGCCCCCGACGAGGAGCGCGCGCCGGGCCCGGCCGTTCCGGCCGTGCGCCGGCGACGCCGTCCGCTGTTGTCCCAGGTCGCCACGCTGGGCCTGGCGGGGGCGATGATGGTGGCGTCCTTCGCCACCTACCAGGCGGTCCCCGGTGACACGCTCTACCCGCTCAAGCGGGCCGCGGAGAGCACCCTCGTGCACCTGAGCACCGACGACGCCCAGCGGGGCGAGCGTGAGCTGGCCTCGGCCGAGACCCGCGCCAAGGAGGTCGCCAGCCTGCTCGGCTCGTCCACCGACAGCCCGCTGGTCGGCCAGACGCTCAAGGACATGGAGGACTCCACCCGCTCCGGGATCAGCCGGCTGACGCGTACGCAGCCCCGCTCGTCCAAGATCAAGAAGTTCGCCCAGAAGCAGCGGGAGACGGTCGAGCCGATGCTGGACCACCTCAACGAGGCACAGAAGGGACAGGCCGCCGGCTACCTCGACTACATCGAAGGGCTCGTGGCACCGGCTAGGTAAGCTGAACCGCATGTGGCGGCTAATGCGACGACGACACGAGGTTGAGGCCGAGGCCGCCGGCGAGGCCGCGGCGCGGGCGGCGGTCACCGTCGCGCCGGCCGAGCCGGTCGAGCCGGACCTGGAGGCGGCGGCCTTCTTCGACGTCGACAACACCATGATGCGCGGCGCGTCCATCTACCACTTCGCCCGCGGGCTGGCCACGCGCGGCATGTTCACCACGTCCGATCTGTTGAAGTTCGCCGTCGGCCAGGCCGTGTTCCGGTTGCGCGGCAACGAGAACCCCGAGCACATCGCGGTCGCCCGGGAGACCGCGCTCGCCTTCGTCGCGGGCGCCAAGGTCGACGACGTCGTCCGCCTCGGCGAGGAGATCTACGACGAGGTCATGGCCGACCGCATCTGGGGCGGCACCCGCGCGCTCGCGCAGAGCCACCTCGACGCCGGCCAGCGGGTCTGGCTCGTCACGGCCACGCCCGTCGAGCTGGCCCGGGTCATCGCCCAGCGGCTCGGCCTCACCGGCGCGCTCGGCACGGTCGCCGAGACCGCCGGCGGCGTCTACACCGGCCACCTGGTGGGCGACCTGCTGCACGGCCCGGCCAAGGCGGAGGCGGTGCGCGCGCTGGCCCGCCGCGAAGGGCTCGACCTGACCCGCTGCACGGCCTACAGCGACTCGGCCAACGACCTGCCGATGTTGTCGCTGGTCGGCAGCGCGGTGGCGATCAACCCCGACAGCGAGCTGCGCGAGCACGCCAGGAAGCACGACTGGCCGGTCAAAGACTTCCGCACCGGCCGCAAGGCCACCATGACCGCCCTGCCGATCGCGGCCGGGGTCGGCGCGATCGCGGGCGGCGTGGCGGCGGGCATCGCCCTGCGCAGGCACTACCGCTCCCACTGACCGCCCGCCCGACGCAGCCGCCGACGAGGCCGCCGGCGCGGCCCGGCGGCGTGGACGGCTCCTTGACGTCCACGGCCGGGCGTGCGCCGGCGCCGGTCATCGCAGGCGTTCGAACAGCTTCCTGGCGTCCGGTTGCAGCCATTCGATCCGGTTGGGGTCGTCCTGGGCCGGTTTCCAGGGCACGGTGACGAACGTCACCTTCGTCGCGGACGTGGCTCTGGCCAGCTCGACCATGGCCTCCAGGCTCAGGTCCGTCCTGACCGACTTGCGCACCTCGCCGAGGAAGCCGCGCAGCCGGGCCGGGTCGGCGGCCGCGCTCCTCGCCTTCTTCAGCATCGCCAGCAGCAGGATCTGCTGCCGCTTGATCCGCTGGATGTCCGAGCCGTCGCCGTAGCGGCGCAGCCGGGCGTAGCCGAGGGCGGCCTCGCCGTTCAGGGTGACCTTGCCGGCGGGCAGTCTCAGCTTCGCCGCCTTGTCGTCCACGGGGGACCTGAGCGTGATCTGCACGCCGCCGAGGGCGTCCACCATGCCCTTGAAGCCGGCGAAGTCGACCTCGACCGTGTGGTCGATGCGGACGTCGGTCAGCTTCTCCAGCGTCTTGACCAGACAGGACGCGCCGCCGGTGTTGTACGCCGAGTTGACCATGTCCTTCCGCGCCGGGTCGGACCCGCACGGCGGGATCTGCACGATCGAGTCGCGCGGCACGCTGACCCCGACGGCCTGGCCGCGGTCGGCGGGCACGTGCACGAGCAGGATGGTGTCGGAGCGCCTGCCGCCCTTGTCGGGCGTCCTGGCCAGGTGGGGCCCGTACTTGGCGTTGCCCGGCCCGTCGCGCGTGTCGGAGCCGATCACCAGGATGTTGCGAGCGCCGCTCATGTCGACCGGCCGCGCGCCCGTCGACGGTCCGGCCACGGTGTTGCCGTTGACCAGCGCGGTCGGCACCGCGACGGCCGCGGCCGTGCCCACGGCGACCAGGCCGGCCGTCCAGTAGGCGTTCCATCTGCGCCGCGGGCGCTCCCGCAGCAGGCGGTCGCGCTGGCGGGCGAGCGTCGGGGGCGGCTCGTGCTCCAGTTCCCCGCCGAGGTCGCGGAGCATCCGCAGGTCGTCCATGGTCACTCCTCCTCCAGCATGGGGTTGGTGTCGCCGAGCGCGGCCCGTACCTTCCGCCTGCCCCTGTTGAGGCGGGAGCGCACGGTTCCGATCGGGATGCCGAGCGCCCGGGCGACCTCTTCGTAGGTGAGGTCGCCCCAGGCGATCAGCAGCAGGACGTCCCGGTCCTTGGCGGGCAGCGCGGCCAGCGCGCCCGCCAGGCGGGGACGGGCGGCCTGCGCCGTGACCCCCGCCGCGACGCGGTCGGCGGGCGACTCCACGTGCTGGTCGAGGGGGGCCCGCAGGAACGCCCGGTACCGCGCCGCCTCCTTGCGGTGGTGACGGGAGATGAGCTTGGTGAGGATGCCGAAGAGCCACGGCCTGGCGTCGGGGCAGGACAGGTCGTAGCTCTTGCGGCGGGAGAACGCGACGAGGAACGTCTCGCCGACGAGGTCCTCGGCCGGCTCAGGGCCGAGGCGTTTGGAGACGTACCGGTAGAGCATGGCGGAGTAGCGGTCGAACAGTTCGGCGAACGCCTCCGGCTCGGTCAGGGAGGCGCTCACGAGCTCCGAGTCCGCCCCCCTGGTGGCGGGTTGCGTGATCATCTCCGCCCTTCTGTGGAGAATCGGTCACGGATGTCTTGCCACAACCCGCCAAGAGGGTTCAGATCTCCTTCAGGAACCCGCCGTCCACGGCGATGTCGGCGCCGGTCGTGCTGCCCGAGCGCGGCGAGACCAGCAGGGCGACCATGTCGGCGATCTCCTGCGGGCTCACCAGGCGTCCGGTGGCCAGCTTCATCATGCCGGGGGCGACCTGGGCGATGACGTCCTCCTTCGAGGCCCCGGCCATCCCGGCGATGACGTCGGCGGCGCCGCCGTCCTTGGTCCACCAGTCGGTCAGCACCGGGCCGGGCGAGATCGTGTTCACCCGGACGCCCTGCGGGCCGTACTCCTCCGAGACGGCCTTGCTCACATGGTTCATGGCGGCCTTGGCCGCGCCGTAGTCCACGTTCATGGCCCCCGGCTGGCGGGCCGAGCCGGAGGAGATGTTCACGATCGAGCCGCCGCCGCGCTCCACCATGAGGGGCACGGCCGCGCGGATCATGCGTACGGCCGCGAACAGGTTGAACTCGAACATGGCCTGCCAGTCGTCGTCGCCCGGGGCCATGAACCCGACCCGGGGCAGCGTCACGCCGGGGGGCGGCCCGCCGGCGTTGTTGACCAGGATGTCCACCCCGCCGAACTCCTCGACGGCGCGGGCGATCACCCGGGCGGGCGCCTGCGGGTCCATCAGGTCGACCGCGACGTGCGTCACCTTGGCGTCGGGCGCGGTCCGCGAGGCCGCCACGACGTGCGCGCCCTCCTCCGCCAGGGTGCGCGCGACGGCCAGGCCGATGCCCTTGGACGCGCCGGTGACGACGGCCACACGGCCGGAAAGCTGGAGATCCATCGAAGAGGTTCCTCTCGGGTGTCAGTGACTACACCCGCGAGAACACCGGCCGGGCGCGACCGGTTGCACCCTTCACAGGAACGGCGGTCACAGGAACGGCGGTCACAGGAACGGCGGTCACAGGAACGGCGGGAAGGCCGGCCCCCTGCGCAGCCGCAACTCGTTGAGCATCTGCTGGACGACCTCGCGCACGTGGTCGGTCAGGTTGAACACCAGCATCGGGTCGTCGGCCGCGGCGGGCTCGTACTCGTCGGTGCGGATCGGCTCGCCGAACTCGATCATCCACTTGGACGGCAGCGGCACCAGCCCGAGCGGCCCGAGCAGCGGGAAGAACGGCGTGATCGGCACGTAGGGGACGCCGAGCATGCGGGCCAGGAACTTCAGGTCGCCGATCTTCGGATAGATCTCCTCGGCCCCCACGATGGCCGTGGGCACGATGGGCACGCCCGCGCGGATCGCCGAGGCCACGAACCCGCCCCGGCCGAACCGCTGCAGCTTGTAGCGCTCGGAGAACGGCTTCCCGACGCCCTTGAAGCCCTCGGGGAACACGCCGACGAGCTCGCCCTTGCGCAGCAGCCGGTCGGCGTCCTCGGGGCAGGCCAGCGTGTGGCCGGTCTTGCGGGACAGGTGACCGAGCAGCGGGAGCTGGTAGACCAGGTCGGCCCCGAGCAGGCGGACGGCCCGGCCCGCCTCGTCGTGCAGGGCGACCTGCATCATGAGCGCGTCGACCGGCAGCGTGCCGGAGTGGTTGGCCACCACCAGAGCGCCGCCCTCGGCGGGCACGTTCTTCAGCTCGGCCGTCTCGACCCTGAACCAGCGGTGGTAGAGCGGTCTGATCAGCTCAAGGAGCACCTTGTCGGTCAGCTCGGGGTCGTAGCCGAACTCGTCGACCTCGTACTCGCCGGTGATGCGCCGGCGGACGAACGCCAGCAGCCGGGCCAGCGGGTCGGGCTCCTCGTAGGACGGCGCGGCGCTGATCGGGATCACCCGGCCCTCCTCCTCGTGCGGCACGCTCACGGACGCACACCTCCGAACGGGTGCATACCCCGTGAACGCACGAAGTCGTCGAAGGCCGCCGCGGTGGTGTACTTGGGCCGCCAGCCCAGCTCGGCCTCCAGCCTGGCGGTGTCGACCGCCCGGCCGTAGCTCATCAGCCGCAGCTGCTCGGGCGAGTACTCGACGAGGCCGAGCCTGCGCACGGTGTTGCCGAGCGTGCGGAAGACGGGTGCGAACAGCGGCAACGACGCCCGCCCGGCCCGCCGCGCGCACTGCGACAGCAGCAACACGCCTGCCCCGGCCACGTTGAACGTGCCGGGGTGGTCTTCGTTCGCCATCCTGCGCAGCACCTCGACCGCGTCGTCCTCGTGGACGAACTGCAACCGCGGGTCGAAGCCGAACACCGTCGGCAGGACGGGCTGGGTGAAGTACCGCGTGAGCGGCGAGTCGACGCCAGGACCCATGAAGTTGGCGAAGCGCAGCAGCGACACCGTCACGTCGGGGCGGCGGCGCGCGAAACCGCGCACGTAGCCCTCGACCTCCGCCGCGTCCTTGGCGTAGCCGTGGACCGGGCCGACGTGCGGCTCCAGGTCCTCGGTGAACACCGCGGGATCGCGCGGGGACGAGCCGTAGACGGCGGTGGTGGAGCGCACCACCACGCGCCGCACGGTCGACGACCGCTGGCAGGCACCGAGCAGTTGCATGGTGCCTATGACGTTGTGCTCCTTCATGGCAGCCCTGCCGTCGCCCTTGGACGGGGCGCTGACCAGGCTCATGTGCACAACGGTGTCGATGTCCGCGGCCGCGATCACCTCAGCGATGTCGGGGCTGCGCAGATCGACCCGGACGAACTCCGTCCGGCCCAGAGTGATGCCGCCGTCCCGCGTCAGCGAGGGGGGCGGCACGGTGTCCACTCCGATGACGCGGCTGATCTCCGGGTCAGCCGCGAGGACGCTCGCCACCCGGGCGCCTATGTGGCGCGAGACCCCGGTGACAAGCACGGTGTGGGTCATCAGCGCCTCGCAGCTGCGTCGGTTACTTCTTGTTGCGCCGCTGGATGCGCGTCTTCTTGAGCAGCTTGCGGTGCTTCTTCTTGGCCATCCGCTTGCGGCGCTTCTTGATCACAGAGCCCACGGGACCCCCAGGTACTGATAGCAAGTCTGAATCGATGTGCGAGCGCACACCGGGTCACAGACTACCGGCGATCCGAGGTAGATCGCCCCTTGGGGGGTGAGAGCCCGGCCTCGTGGTGCGCAGGCCGGGCTTCTCCCGCGACCGAATTCACGGCGCGTTCGGGCGCGCCGCTACTTCAACCTGCCTCGATGTAGGCCTCCCGCAGATAGTCGTGGACCGCCTGCTCGGGCACTCTGAACGACCGGCCAACTCGGATGGCCGGCAGCTCACCTGAGTGGACGAGCCGGTACACCGTCATCTTGGACACCCTCATGACCGTCGCGACTTCAGCCACGGTCAGGAACTTCACCTCGCTGAGAGGTCTTTCGCCTGCACCCATCGGACGCCTCTTCCGCACGTGTTTCCGGGTTATCCCCACTGGTGCCATTGCTCACGCACGTGTACTGCCGTCAGCGTAAGTCGGGACTCCGGGTGCGCAAACCCCCTATTTTCTCAGTCCGCGGAGCCACCTGTCAGCCGGACCAGTAAAGTCGCTGGTTAGCAGCCGGGCCGAGCACCTCGCCTGGACCTTGGAACTGTCCAAGTTGCCACACATAAGAGTCGCCCAAGCCCCATCAAAAGTTGGCAAAGGGACAGCGAGCCTCTTGGAATGCAGGCGCGAAAAGACGGTATGGGGAGGGCCGTTTTCGACTCAAAGGGCTCGTGAGACCAGAGTGACCAACCGCTCGGTCAGCGGAGCGTAATAGCGGGGTAGCACATTGTCGTCGAGTGGCACGACGACGTCGATCTTTCCCTCGGCCTCGCCGAGGAACAGGCCGGGGTCGTTGCTGTCGGCGAAGGCCACCGTCGGCACGCCCGCCTCGCCCGCCGCCCCCGCCCAGCCGTGGTCGGCGATCACCAGGTCGGGCAGCTCGCCTTCGAGCTCGTCGAGCATGTGCCGCATCGGGGCCGAGTCGTGGGTGTGCACGAAGCCGCCGCGGTCGTCGAGCATGGCGACGTCCTGGAGGTAGCGCAGGCGGCGCGGGCGGCCGAAGCCGGAGCCGGCGTACGTCCAGCCCTCGGCCGGGGTGAGCAGGGTCGCGCCGCGCTCGACGGCGAACCTGGCCAGCGGCAGGTGGACGGCGAGCAGCCCGGTCGGGTGGCCGGTGGCGAACAACACCCGCGGGGACGGCCGCGACAACACCGACGCGATGCGGGCCGCCATGGCGTCGATCGCGTCGATCGTCAGGTCGGGATCGATGGTGTCCTGGCCCCGCCGGTGGCCGGGATCGGCGACCACGCCGGCCGACTTGGCCATCAGGTCGAGGACGTCCCGGAAGCTCCACGGCTGCTCGAACGTCAGGCCGAGCATGTAGTACGGGTCGCGGTTGGCCAGCGAGCTGTAGTGGTCGAGGTTGTTCTCGCGCGACGTCGCGACGTCACCGGCGATGCGGCTGTGGATCAGGTGTCGGCGGAGTTCGTCGCGGCTCAGCACAGGTCTTCCTCATCAGGGGCATCGAGGGCCGTCAGGCGTCCTCAGGGCGGTCGTCAGGGCATCGGATCGAGGCCGTGCAGAGGGAACACCGCCTGCCGGGTCGCCATGACCGCACGGTCGATGGGGTCCGCTGGGTCATAACCGCCGGAGATGTCGTGAAATTCCGGGTTGCGGCCATCGGTCATGGTCAGCGGGGGCGCCTCGCCGGTGCGCTCCCTGACGTACTGGCGCCAGGCGTCGGGGGTGGGCGTGGCCGGATCGACGGGATGGCCGGCGGCCACGGCGATGAGGTGCGTCCAGATGCGCGGCACGACCTGGACGAGCTCGTAACCGCCGCCGCCCACCGCGATCCACCGGCCGCCCGCCGTCTCGTGCGCCAGGTCGTGCAGGGCGGCGTAGGCGGCGCGCTGGCCGTCGATGCTGAGCATGAGGTTGGCGAGGGGGTCGAGGGCGTGGCTGTCGCAGCCGTGCTGGGTGACCAGGATCTGCGGGCCGAACTCGCGCAGCAGCGGCGGCACGACCGCGTGGAAGGCGCGCAGCCAGCCGGAGTCGCCGGTGCCGGCCGGCAGCGCCACGTTGACGGCCGTGCCCTCCGCGCCGGTCTCGTGCGGGAAGCCGGTGCCCGGGAACAGCGTGCGCGGGCTCTCGTGCAGGCTGATCGTCAGCACCCGGGGGTCGTCGTAGAAGACGGCCTGCACGCCGTCGCCGTGGTGCACGTCGACGTCGACGTAGGCCACCCGGGTGGCCCCCTGCTCCAGCAGCCAGGCGATGGCCAGAGCAGGGTCGTTGTAGACGCAGAAGCCGCTGGCCGCGGCCGGCATGGCGTGGTGGAGCCCGCCCGCGACGTTGACGGCGTGCTCGGCCGCGCCCTCCCAGACCGCGCGCGCCGCCGCCAGGGACGCCCCCGCGATCAGCGCGGACGCCTCGTGCACGCCCTTGAAGGCCGGATTGTCGGTGGTGCCGAGCCCCGCCCGCAGGTCGGGCACGCCGGCCACGGAGACGCCCTTGACCGCCTCGATGTAGGCGCGGTCGTGCACCATGGCCAGCTCGTCGTCACCGGCGGGCGCGCAGCCGGCCATCTCGACCTTGTCGAGGACGCCGAGCGAGCGGGCGAGCGCGATCGTCAGCTCGACCCTGATGGGCGCCAGCGGGTGGCTCGGGCCGAAGTTGTAGGAGGTGAGAGCGTCGTCCCAGATGACTCGTGCCGTTCGGCTCATGCCCCGCCCTCCGCGCGTCCCTCACCTTGCGCCGACGTTACCGCAGCGCCCTGTTCCGGTTGTAGCCCGGGTGATCGTCGGGGACGGCCTCGGTCGCATCAGAAATTTCGTGACTTAGTGTTTTATGGTGCGCTGGGCACGACCTTTCCGCAGAATCTTCAATTTCTTCCGACGTCCCCGGGTTTTCGACACCACGATCGTGGTCGTGCTCGCCGTGTTCGCGAGCCTCGGGGTGATCGTGTCGTCCGTCCAGACGGGGGTCGACGGGGCGCTGGGGTCGGCGCACTTCCTGCTGACCAGCGTGCTGCTGCTCGTCCGCCGGAGCAGGCCGGTGCTGGTGGCCGGGGCCGTCACGGTGGTCGACCTGATCGGCATCGCGGCCGGGCTGGTGACGTCGGCCACCATCCCGGAGGGCATCGCCTTCTACAGCCTGGCGCGCCACTCCTCCGGCCGTCCCTCGCTGGTCATGGCGGTGGCGGGGATCGTCGCCTACGGCACGGTGATGGAGATCAAGGGGCCGGGCATCGGGCAGTTCCTGGCCGGCGCCTTCGTCGTCGCGATCCCGGCCGGCATCGGCGCGCTGGTCAAGACCAGGGCCGAGCTGAACGAGCGCAGCAGGCTGGAGGCCGCCGACGCCGCCGTACAGGCCGAGCGGCGGCGCATCGCGCGGGAGCTGCACGACGTCGTCGCGCACCACATCACGGTGATCAACGCCCTGGTCGGCGGCGCGCGGGCCACGCTCGCGCCGGAGCAGGAGGTCACCCGCGAGGCGCTGGAGAGCGCCCAGCAGACCGCCCGCCAGGCGATGTCGGAGATGCGCCGGCTGCTGCACGTGCTGCGGGCCGACGGCAACGACGGCCCGGACGCCGCGACCGGCGTGGGGGCCGACCGGCTGCCCGCGCTCATCGGCGAGGCCAGGAGCGCCGGGCTGCCCGCCAGCCTGACCGTCACGGGCGAGCCGGTGGCGCTGCCCTCGGCCGTGGACCACGCCGTCTACCGGATCGTGCAGGAGGCCCTGACCAACACCCGCAAGCACGCGGCCGGCGCGAGGGCCAGCGTGCGCCTGGCCTACGGGTCCGAGGCGGTGGAGGTCGAAGTGCTCGACGACGGCGTGCCGCAGCCGGGCGGCACGCCGGGGTTCGGGCTGGGCGGCATGGCCGAGCGGGTCGCGCTGTGCGGCGGCCGGCTTTCGACCGGCCCGCGTCCCGGGGGAGGATTTCGCGTGCACGCCCGCATCCCCCTGGAGGCAACATGATCACTGTGCTGCTGGTCGACGACCACGAGCTGGTCCGCAAGGGGTTCCGGCTGATGCTCGACGCGCAGCCCGACCTGTCCGTGGTGGGCGAGGCCGGCGACGGCGAGTCGGCCGTCGAGCTGAGCCGGCGGCTGCGTCCCGACGTGGTGCTGATGGACCTGCACATGCCGGGGCTCGACGGCGTGCGGGCGACCGAGCTGATCACCTCGGAGCTGCCGGGCGTGCGGGTGCTCGCGCTGAGCACGTTCGACCTGGACGAGAACGTGGTCGCGGCGCTGCGCGCGGGCGCCGACGGCTTCCTGCCCAAGGACGTCTCCCCCGAGGAGCTGATCGAGGGCGTGCGCGTGGTGCACCGGGGCGAGTCGGCGGTCGCGCCGCGGCTGCTGACCCGGCTGATCGGCACGTTCGTGCGGGCGTCGAGGCCGCCGGCCGCGCCCGCGCCGCGGGGGCTGGACGCGCTGACCGAGCGCGAGCGGGAGATCCTCGTGCTGATCGCCAGAGGCCGGTCGAACACCGAGATCGCCGGGCAGCTGGCCGTCTCCCCCTCGACCGTCAAGAACCACGTGACCAGCCTGTTCGCCAAGATCGGGGTCAGGGACCGGGCGCAGGCCGTGATCGTCGCGTACGAGGCGGCGCTGATCAAACCTGGAGACTAGGACCAGGCTCCCAGGCCGCGCCCGGCAAGAACGTCCTCACGGCCGAAGAGAACGGCGGGCGCCGGCGGCACGCTTGGTGACATGACGGCGATTCGCGCAACCAATCTGAGCAAACGCTACGGCGCCACCCATGCCGTCGCGGGCCTGTCGTTCGACGTCGAGCCCGGCCAGGTGACCGGGTTCCTCGGGCCCAACGGCGCCGGCAAGTCCACGACCATGCGGATGATCCTCGGCCTCGACCGGCCGTCGAGCGGGTCCGTGCTGGTGGACGGGCGGCCGTACCAGGAGCATCGGCACCCGCTGCGCAAGGTGGGCGCGCTGCTGGACGCCAAGGCCGTGCACGGCGGCCGCAGCGCCCGCAACCACCTGCTGGCCATCGCCCAGAGCAACGGCATCCCGGCGGGCCGGGTGAACGAGGTGCTGGAGGCCGTCGGCCTGCGCGAGGTGGCACGGCGGCGGATCGGCGGCTTCTCGCTCGGCATGTCGCAGCGCCTGGGCATCGCGGCCGCGCTGCTCGGCGACCCCGAGATCCTGCTCTTCGACGAGCCGGTCAACGGGCTCGACCCCGAGGGCATCCTGTGGATCCGCACGTTCATGCGCAAGCTGGCGGCCGAGGGGCGCACGGTGTTCGTCTCCAGCCACCTCATGAGCGAGATGGCCCAGACGGCCGACCACCTGATCGTGATCGGCCGGGGCCGGTTGATCGCCGACACGAGCGTGCAGGAGTTCATCGGGCGCAGCTCGCAGGGCTACGTACGGGTGCGCTCGCCGCGCCTGGCCGAGGTCGCCGACCTGGTCAAGGTGGGCGACCTGTACCCCGACCACCTGCGCGTCACCGCGATGAGCACGCTGGAGATCGGCACCCTGACCGCTCGGGCCGGGATCCCCCTGGAGGAGCTGACGTTCGTGCAGCCCTCGCTCGAAGCGGCGTACATGGAGCTCACCAAGGACAGTGTGGAGTACTCGTCATGACCGACATCCTGAGGTCCGAATGGACCAAGATCCGTTCGGTGCGTTCGACGGTGTGGACGCTCGCCGTCACCGCCCTGCTCCTGATCGGCCTGGGCGGGCTGCTGTCGGTCGCGTCCAGGGCCACGGCCGACGGGCAGCCCATCACCGGTGACCAGGCCGTCATGACGAGCCTGACCGGCATCATGTTCGCCTCCCTGTCCATGGCCACGCTGGGCGTGCTGGTGATCTCCAGCGAGTACCGGACCGGCGGCATCCGCACGTCGTTGCTGGCCGTGCCGAGGCGGATGAGGCTGCTCGCCGGCAAGATCGTGGTGTTCACCGTGACGGCGCTGGTCGTCTCCACGGTCGCGGCGGCCGCCGCGGTGGCCGTCGGCGTGGCGATCCTGCGGCCGGGCTCGGTCGACATGGGCACCGCGGCGCAGTCGGTGTTCGGGGCCGGGCTCTACCTCACCGCCTGCGGCCTGTTCGGGCTGGGGCTCGGCACGCTGATCCGGCACACGCCGGGCGCGATCGTCTCGGCCATCGCGCTGATGATGGTGCTGCCGCAGCTCACCAACGCGCTGCCCGGCGCGTGGGGCAAGGCCGTCGCCGACCACTTCACCACCAACGCCGGCCTGGAGATCGTGCTGGACCAGCCCGGGAACCCGCTGGGGCCGTGGAGCGGGCTCGGCGTCTACGCGCTGTGGGTCGCCGTCGCGGTGGCGGCGGGGGCCGTGCTCATGCAGCGGCGGGACGCCTGAGCAGCACGGCAGGCTGCCCCGCCGCGGGTCACCCCGAGGCGAGCTGGCGCCCCCGCCGCGGGTCAGCCCGAGGCGAGCTGGCGCCCCCGGTCGCGGGCGGCCTCGATGGCGGCCAGGAAGGCGGCGCGCACGCTGTGGCGCTCCAGCTCGGCGATGGCCGCGATCGTGGTGCCGCCCGGCGAGGTGACGGCCTCCCGCAGGATCACCGGGTGCTCCCCGGAGTCGCGCAGCATCACGGCGGCGCCGACGATCGACTGGGTGACCATGTCGAGCGCGGCGGCCCGCGGCATGCCGAGCAGGATGCCCGCGTCGACCATGGCCTCGACCAGGTAGAAGAAGTAGGCGGGGCCGCTGCCGGACAGCGCGGTCGCGGCGTCCTGCTGGGACTCGGGGATGCGCAGCACCTTGCCGACCGGCTTGAGCAGGCCCTCGGTGAGCTTGAGGTGCTCCTCGCCGGCGTGCGCGCCCGCCGAGATCACGCTCATCGCCTCGTCGAACTTGATCGGCGTGTTGGACATGACCCGGACCACCGGCACGTCGACGCCGAGCCGCTGCTCCACGAACGCGGTGGTGATGCCGGCCGCCGCCGTGATGACCAGACGGTCGGCCGGGACGTAGGGGGCGATCTCCGCCAGCAGGGTCGCCATGTCCTGGGGCTTGACGGCCAGGATCAGGGTGTCGGCCGACTTGGCCGCCTCGGCGTTGTCGACCGTGCGCACGCCGTAGGTCTCGCGCAGCGCCTGCGCCCGCTCCGGACGGCGGCTGGTCGCCATGATGTCGCCCGGCTTGAACCCGGCGCGCAGCAGCCCGGACAGCAGGGCCTCGCCCATCTTGCCGGTGCCCAGAATCGCGATCATCTCGACCTCTCGAAGGGGGAACGGACGCCGGCCCAGCCTACTAGCCCCGCGACAGCAGCGACCTGAGGAAGAACGCCAGGTTACGGGGGCGTTCGGCCAGGCGGCGCATGAGGTAGGCGTACCAGTCGGCGCCGTACGGGACGTACACGCGCACCTGGCCGCCGAGGCCGGCCAGACGGCGCTGCTCGCCGGGGCGCACGCCGTACAACATCTGGTACTCGAAGCCGTTGACGTCGCGGCCGTCGAGCACGGCCAGGGTGGAGGCGATCTGGATCATCCTGGGGTCGTGCGTGGCGATCATGGGGTAGCCGGTGCCCGCCATGAGGATCTTGAGGCAGCGCACGAACGAGCGGTCGACGTCGGCCGGCCTGCTGTAGGCGCCGGGGGCGGTGTAGGCGCCCTTGCAGAGCCGGACGCGGGCGCCGGCCAGCTTCTCGCAGCGTTCGAGCGCGTCGGGCAGGTACGCCTGGACCACGATCCCGACGTCGGGGTGCTCCTTGCGCAGGGTGGCGTGCACGAAGTGCAGGCCGCCGATCGTGTCGTGCTCCTCGGCGTCGAGCGTGACCGTGATGCCGCGGGCGGCCGCCGCCTCGCAGATGGTGGCCGCGTTGTCGAGCGCGACCTGCTCCGACAGCCGCAGGCCGAGCGCGGTCAGCTTGACCGAGGCGTCGCCGCCCGGCGGCAGCCGGTCGAGCAGCGACAGGTACTCGCGCACGCCCGCCTCGGCCTGTCTCCTGTCGGTCACCTCTTCGCCCAGGTGGTCGACGGTCACCAGCAGGCCCTCGTGGGACAGCGCGCGGATGACCTCGCCGACGTCGTCGGCGACGTATCGCTTGACCACGTCCCTGGTCAGCGGCGATGTGGTGATGACGCGTTCGGCGCGTTCGCTCTTGGAGACGGCGAGCATTGCCTGACGGAGCACATGACCCACACTAACCGCCCACTTCCCGGGTATATCGCTGAACCGCGGACCTGCCCTTTTCGTCTTAGGGATATGCGCACAATGACGACAGCGACTCTTCTCGCCGGTTCTCTGGTGCTCGCGACGGGTTGTGCCACATCGCCGCCGGCCGCCCGTCCGCTGCCGCAGACGCCCGCCGAGCACGTCGTGACACCGGTCACCTCCGCCCCCAGCAAGGCCCCCGAGCCGGTCAAGCCCACCGGCGACGCCATCAACGTGCACAAGGTCCGCTGGACCAAGGCGGCGTCCTTCGCACGCGGCAAGCAGGTCAAGCTCACCTGGTGGTCGGGCGTGGAGCCGTGCACCGTGCTGGACAAGGTCAAGGTGAAGGAGACCGCCAGGAAGGTCACCATCACCCTGTACGAGGGCACGTCCCCCAAGGCCAAGAGCGTCTCCTGCATCATGCTGGCCGTGGAGAAGACCACGACCGTCAAGCTCAAGCACGCCCTCGGCAAGCGCAAGCTCGTGGACGGCGCGAAGCCCTAAGCCCGACGTCCCCCCGGCCGCCCTCCTCATGACCGCGAGGTGGGCAGCTTCCTCATGCCGGTGGAACCGCCGGGCGTCCGCCCCCGTTACGCCTGATGTGTGGAATCACCCCAGTTCGTGGGAATGCCGACGCGCCCATGGGGGTTGAGTCGGGTAGGCTCAAGTCGTTTGACAAAGACGACACGAATCCGTAGCTTGAGTCCAACCGACTCAACTTTGACTACAAGGACGTACTCATGGCACGTGCGGTAGGTATCGACCTTGGGACGACCAACTCCGTCGTCTCGATCCTCGAGGGCGGTGAGCCCACCGTCATCGCCAACGCGCAGGGCTCGCGGACCACGCCGTCCGTGGTCGCCTTCGCGAAGAACGGCGAGGTCCTGGTGGGCGAGGTCGCCAAGCGGCAGGCCGTCACCAACGTTGACCGGACGATCCGCTCGGTCAAGCGCGAGATGGGCACCAACTGGTCCCAGGAGATCGACGGCAAGAAGTTCTCCCCCCAGCAGATCAGCGCCTTCGTGCTGCAGAAGCTGAAGCAGGACGCCGAGGCGTACCTGGGCGAGAAGATCACCGACGCGGTGGTCACCGTCCCGGCCTACTTCAACGACGCCCAGCGCCAGGCCACCAAGGAGGCCGGCACGGTCGCGGGCCTCAACGTCCTGCGCATCATCAACGAGCCGACCGCCGCGGCCCTCGCCTACGGGCTCGACAAGGAGCAGGACCAGACGATCCTGGTCTTCGACCTCGGCGGCGGCACCTTCGACGTCTCGCTGCTCGACGTCGGCCAGGAGGACGGCCACGGCTTCGTCGAGGTCAAGGCCACCTCCGGCGACAACCACCTCGGTGGCGACGACTGGGACCAGCGCGTCGTCGACGAGCTGGTCAAGCGCTTCCAGAACGCCCACGGCGTCGATCTCGCCAAGGACAAGATGGCCCTCCAGCGCCTGCGTGAGGCCGCGGAGAAGGCCAAGATCGAGCTGTCCAGCCAGGCCGAGACCAACATCAACCTGCCCTACATCACCGCCTCCGCCGAGGGCCCGCTGCACCTCGACGAGAAGCTGACCAGGGCCGAGTTCCAGCGCCTGACGGCCGACCTGCTCGAGCGCACCAAGGGCCCGTTCCACCAGGTCATCAAGGACGCCGGCATCAAGGTCTCCGACATCGCGCACGTGGTGCTCGTCGGCGGCTCGACCCGCATGCCCGCCGTCACCGAGCTCGTCCGCGAGCTGACCGGCGGCAAGGAGCCCAACAAGGGCGTCAACCCCGACGAGGTCGTCGCCATCGGCGCCGCCCTCCAGGCCGGCGTGCTCAAGGGTGAGGTCAAGGACGTCCTCCTGCTCGACGTGACCCCGCTGTCGCTGGGCATCGAGACCAAGGGCGGCATCTTCACCAAGATCATCGAGCGCAACACGACGATCCCGACCAAGCGCTCGGAGGTCTTCACCACGGCCGAGGACAACCAGCCGTCGGTGCAGATCCAGGTCTACCAGGGCGAGCGCGAGATCGCCTCGTACAACAAGAAGCTGGCCACCTTCGAGCTGACCGGCATCGCCCCGGCGCCGCGCGGCATCCCGCAGATCGAGGTCACCTTCGACATCGACGCCAACGGCATCGTCAACGTCTCCGCCAAGGACCTGGGCACGGGCAAGGAGCAGACGATGACCATCACCGGCGGCTCCGCGCTGCCGAAGGACGACATCGAGCGCATGATGCGCGAGGCCGAGTCGTACGCCGAGGAGGACAAGAAGCGCCGCGAGGAGGCCGAGGTCCGCAACAACGCGGACGGTCTGGCCTACCAGACGGAGAAGTTCCTCCGCGAGAACGACGACAAGGTCCCCGGCGACATCAAGACCGAGGTCAACGACGCCCTGGCCGAGCTGAAGAAGGCTCTTGAGGGCACCGACACCGACGTCATCCGCACCTCCGCGGAGAAGCTCGCCACGGTCAGCCAGAAGATGGGCTCGGCGATCTACGCCGCCGGCCAGGGCCAGCAGGCCGGCCCCGAGGGCGCTCCGCAGGACGCCTCGGCCGGTCAGGGCGCCAAGGCCGACGACGACGTGGTCGAGGCCGAGATCGTCGACGAAGACCAGCCGAAGAAGGACCAGTGATGCCGGCGCGCGACAACGGGCACGAGGAGCCGGTGATCCGCGACAAGCGCAAGATCGACCCGGAGACGGGCGAGGTTCGGGAGACCTCGGGCGAGCAGCCCGAGGCGCCCGCCGAGCAGGCGCCGGCGGCGGCCCACGACGGTGAGCTGGCGGCCCAGCTCGCCGAGCGGACCGCCGACCTCCAGCGCCTCCAGGCGGAGTACACGAACTACCGCAGAAGGGTCGAGCGCGACAGGGTGGCGGTCCGCGAGCAGGCCGTCGCCGGCGCGCTGACCGAGCTGCTCCCCGTGCTCGACGACATCGGACGGGCCCGTGACCACGGCGAGCTGACCGGCGGCTTCGCGAAGGTGGCGGAGTCGCTGGAGTCGGCGCTCACCAAGCTGGGCCTCAGCGCCTTCGGCCAGAAGGGCGACCCGTTCGACCCGACGGTCCACGAGGCGCTGATGCACAGCTACTCGCCCGACGTGACCGAGCCCACCGCGATCGAGGTGCTGCAGCCCGGTTACCGGATGGGTGAGCGGGTGCTGCGCCCGGCGCGGGTGGCGGTGGCCGAGCCCGAGGACGCTCCTCCCGCGTCCAATGACGACGAAGCAAACTGACAAAAGGACGAAGGGCCGTAGATGAGCACCAAGGACTACCTGGAAAAGGACTACTACGCCGTCCTTGGTGTGCCCAAGACCGCCACCGCCGACGAGATCAAGAAGGCGTACCGGAAGCTGGCCAGGCAGTACCACCCGGACACCAACCAGGGCGACGCCGCCAAGGAGACCAAGTTCAAGGAGGTCTCGGAGGCGTACGACATCCTGTCCGACAGCAAGCGCCGCAAGGAGTACGACGAGGCGCGCACGCTGTTCGGGTCCGGGGTGGGCGGTCAGCGCCCCGGCGGTGGCGGTTTCCCGTTCGACTTCGGCGACCTGTTCGGCGGCACCGCCGGCCAGCAGGGCGGGGGCGCCGGTGAGCGGCTCGGCGACCTGTTCGGCGGGCTGTTCAACCGCGGTGGGGCGGGGGGCTCCACCCGCACGACGAGCGCGACCAGACCGCGCCGCGGCCAGGACGTCGAGTCCGAGGTCACGCTCTCGTTCACCGAAGCCGTCGAGGGCACCACGGTGTCGCTCAGGCTGACCAGCTCGGCCGCCTGCACCGCGTGCAGCGGCACCGGCGCCAAGGCGGGCACGACCCCCCGGGTCTGTCCCACCTGCGAGGGCACCGGCGCGGCCAGCCGCAACCTGGGCAACTTCGCCTTCTCCGAGCCCTGCCGCGACTGCAAGGGCCGCGGGCTGCTCGTGGACGACCCCTGCCCCGTGTGCGAGGGCAGCGGCCGGGCCAAGAGCACCCGCACGATCCAGGCCAGGATCCCCGCGGGCGTGGCCGACGGGCAGCGGGTCAAGCTCAAGGCCAAGGGCGCGCCGGGCGAGAACGGCGGCCCGGCCGGCGACCTCTACATCCTGACGCACGTCAAGCCGCACCCCGTGTTCGGCCGGACGGGCGACAACCTCACGATCACGGTTCCCGTGACGTTCTCGGAGGCCGCGCTGGGCGCCGAGATCAAGGTGCCGATCCTCAAGGGCATGCCGGTGACCCTGCGCATCCCGGCGGGCACGCCCAACGGCCGCACGTTCCGCGTGCGGGGCAGGGGCGTCACCCGCAAGGACGGCACCAAGGGTGACCTGCTCGCCAGCGTCGAGGTGCTCGTGCCGAAGACGCTCGACGACAAGTCGCGCGAGCTCCTCACCGAGTTCAACACCGCGACCGCGGGCGACGACCCGCGCGCCGATCTGATTCAGCGAGCCAGAAGCGAGTAGCCGATGGACGCCAACTATTTCGACCTGTCCGACGACACGCCTGTTTATGTGATTTCGGTGGCCGCGCAGCTCTCCGGGCTCCACCCGCAGACGCTGCGCCAGTACGACCGGCTCGGCCTGGTCAGCCCGGGCCGCACCGCCGGGCGCGGCCGCCTCTACTCCACAAGAGACATCATCCAGCTCCGCGAGGTCCAGCGGCTCTCCCAGGAGGAGGGCATCAACCTCGCGGGCATCAAGCGGATTCTCGAGCTCGAGAACGAAGCTCTGCGGCTGCGTGAGGAGGTTCACCGCCTGCGCGCCGAGATGCGGATGGTCCGGGCGCTGATCCGCTACGAGCTGCCACCGGGGGCCTAGGTTATGGACTACAAGCTCACCCAGAAGAGCCAGGAAGCTCTCTCGGGTGCCATGCGGCGCGCCGCCGCCGAGGGCAACCCGGAGATCTCTCCGGCCCATCTGCTCTCCACGCTCCTCTCCCAGACCGGCGGCACGGCCGCGCCGCTGCTCGAAGCGGTCGGCGCCGACTGGCGCACGCTGCGGGCGCGCGTCGAGGAGCAGCTCGCGGCGCTGCCGAAGGCTCAGGGCGCGACAGTGGGCGCGCCGTCGAGCTCGCGGCAGCTGCTCACCGTCATGAACACCGCCGCCCAGCACGCCAACCGCCTCGAAGACCTCTATGTCTCCACCGAGCACCTGCTCGTCGGCCTGGCGGCCGACGGCGGCGCGATGGCCGAGCTGCTCAAGTCGCAGGGCGCGACCCCGCAGGCGCTGCTCGACGCCTTCGAGAAGGTACGCGGCCACGCCCGCGTCACCAGCGAGACGCCCGAGGACACCTACCAGGCGCTGGAGAAGTACGGCGTCGACCTGACCGAGCGGGCCCGCGGCGGCGGCCTCGACCCGGTGATCGGCCGCGACTCGGAGATCCGCCGCGTGGTCCAGGTGCTCAGCCGCCGCACCAAGAACAACCCGGTGCTGATCGGCGAGCCCGGCGTCGGCAAGACCGCCGTCGTCGAGGGCCTGGCCCAGCGCATCGTGGCCGGCGACGTGCCCGAGTCGCTGCGCAACAAGCGGCTGATCTCGCTCGACCTGGGCGCGATGGTGGCCGGCGCGAAGTACCGCGGCGAGTTCGAGGAGCGTCTCAAGGCCGTCCTCTCCGAGATCAAGGAGAGCAACGGGCAGATCGTGACGTTCATCGACGAGCTGCACACCGTCGTCGGCGCGGGGGCCGCCGAGGGCGCCATGGACGCCGGCAACATGCTCAAGCCCATGCTGGCCCGCGGCGAGCTGCGCATGATCGGCGCGACCACGCTCGACGAGTACCGCGAGCGCATCGAGAAGGACCCCGCGCTGGAGCGCCGTTTCCAGCAGGTCTACGTGGGCGAGCCCACGGTCGAGGACACGATCGCGATCCTGCGCGGGCTCAAGGGCCGCTACGAGGCCCACCACCAGGTGCAGATCGCCGACAGCGCCCTGGTCGCCGCCGCCGCCCTGTCCGACCGCTACATCACCAACCGCTTCCTCCCCGACAAGGCCATCGACCTGGTCGACGAGGCCGCCTCGCGGCTGCGCATGGAGATCGACTCCCGTCCGGTGGAGATCGACCAGCTCCAGCGGAGCGTCGACCGCATGAAGATGGAGGAGCTGGCCCTGACGAAGGAGACCGACGAGGCGTCGGTCCAGCGGCTCGACCGCCTGCGCCAGGAGCTGGCCGACCGCCAGGAGGAGCTCAACGCCCTGGTCGGCCGCTGGGAGCACGAGAAGGCCGGGCTCAACAAGGTCGGCGAGCTGAAGAAGCAGCTCGACGAGGCCAGGGGCGCCGCCGAGCGGGCCCAGCGCGACGGCGACTTCGAGGCCGCGTCCCGGCTCATGTACGCCGAGGTGCCCCGGCTGGAGCAGGCCCTCCAGGCCGCCTCCGACGCCGCGCCGCCGGACAACGCCATGGTCAAGGAGGAGGTCGGCGCCGACGACATCGCCGAGGTCATCTCCTCCTGGACGGGCATCCCCGCGGGCCGCCTGCTGGAGGCCGAGACGGCCAAACTGCTGCGGATGGAGGAGGAGCTGGGCCGCCGGCTCATCGGCCAGCAGCAGGCCGTACAGGCCGTCTCCGACGCCGTGCGCCGCAGCCGGGCCGGCATCGCCGACCCCGACCGTCCCACGGGCTCGTTCCTGTTCCTCGGACCCACCGGTGTGGGCAAGACCGAGCTGGCCAAGGCGCTGGCGGAGTTCCTGTTCGACGACGAGCGGGCGATGACCCGCATCGACATGAGCGAATACTCCGAGAAGCACAACGTGGCCAGGCTCGTCGGCGCGCCTCCCGGCTACGTCGGCTACGAGGAGGGCGGCCAGCTCACCGAGGCCGTCCGGCGGCGGCCGTACACGGTGGTGCTGCTGGACGAGGTGGAGAAGGCGCACCCGGAGGTGTTCGACATCCTCCTCCAGGTGCTCGACGACGGACGCCTGACCGACGGCCAGGGCCGCACGGTCGACTTCCGCAACACGATCCTGATCCTGACCTCCAACATCGGCTCGCAGTTCCTGGTCGATCCGAAGCTGGAGAACGACGCCAAGCGCGAGGCCGTCATGGGGGCGGTGCGCGGCTCGTTCAAGCCGGAGTTCCTCAACCGGCTCGACGACGTCATCCTCTTCGACGCGCTCGGCTCCGAAGAGCTGGCCCAGATCGTCGACCTCCAGGTCGACCGCCTGGCCCAGCGGCTGGCCGACCGCCGGCTGACGCTGGAGGTCAGCCCTGCCGCCCGCGAATGGCTCTCGCTGACCGGCTACGACCCCATGTACGGCGCCCGCCCGCTGCGCCGCCTGGTCCAGTCGGCCATCGGCGACAAGCTGGCCAAGGCCGTGCTGTCCGGCGAGATCGCCGACGGCGACAAGGTCAGGGTGGAGCTCGGCGACGACGAGCTGCTCATCCAGCGCGGCTGAGGCCGTGCCGTCGAGCCCGGAGATCCCCGCGGATCTCCGGGCTCCGGCATGTCATGCCAGGGTCATGTCCCGTCGCCGCGGGGTAAGGTTCCCGCCACCCTTCGGACAAGCCGCACGCGACCGGCCGGACACGTGGCTAGCTTCGGCGTTCGTCAGATCACCGATTCCGATCAGAGGGACGTGCGGTGTCATCTCGTAAGATCCGAAGCATCCTCACGGTGGCCGCTCTGACCGCGGGCCTCACCTGGCCGGTCGCCGGTCCTTCGGTGGCCGACACCTGCCGGCCGCGATCCGAGGCCATCGCCTCGTACTGCGACGGCCACGCCAAGCTCCAGCTCAACGAAGGCAGGACGAACGGCCACCGGGTCGTCACCGAGGAGGTCGGCAAGCTGGCCATGGCCGCTGGCGACATGGCCAGGCGGCTCGGCCTGACGGGTCTGGCGGCCGCCAGGTCCGCCATGGGCCCGCTGGCCGACCTCGGCGGCGTCGGGGCGACGTGGGGCATGCCCTCGCTGAACAGCGCCTCGCCCGCGCTGTTCCCCGCGGCCTCCGGCAACAGCGGGATGCGTGACCTGGCGACGACGCTGCAGGTGCCGGCGCTGCCCGCCCTCCCCGCGTTGCCGCAGACTCCGGTCGCGGCCCGGGTGCCGGCCGAGGCGACGCTCGACGAGAGGCCGACCGCCCCCGCCTCGGCCCGCGCCGCGAAGTCGCCGGGCAAGGCGCGGCAGCCGGTGCGGGAGGTCGGCGAAGACCTGATCTCGACCCTGCTGCCCAGGGCCGTGCAGAGCATCGAGGGCGCGTCGGCGCTGCCCGGCGGCTACCCCGCGATCGACGGCTTCAGCCGCCTGCTGCCCGGTCTCGACCTGCACTGAGCCAATGCGTCCGGGCGCGGGTCGTGCCTGCCGCGCCCGGGCTTCCTCAGCCGGAGGGGTCGTGGCCGCGCACTGTCGCGGCCCCTCCGGCCCGGCTTCGCGGGCACGCGACAAGCCGGGCCCCGCGCGGGGGCCCGCCGGCCGGCCCCCGGACTAGGAGACGAGCTCGTCGAGCTCGTCCTCCGGAAGGCCGAGGTCGACCCTGATCCGGTATCGCGTCCGCAGCAGCGCCACCTGCTCGGGGTCGCCCTCGTCGCAGCCCAGCACGGCCTGGGTGGCCCATTCGAGGCCGCCCCGCAGATCGCCGTAGGCGACCAGGGTCTCCGCGATGGTGTGGGCCGTCGCCGTGGAGACGTCGCCCTCCGCGCGGATGGTCTCGATGAGCTCCCGGGCCTCGTCGGGCCGTTCGAGCTCGAAGAGGGTGTCGGCGATGCCTGCGCGCGGGTCGAAGCCCGCGTCGCCGCCGTCCTCCACGGCGCGCTGGAAACACTCCATCGCGCGTGCGGGCTGTCCCGCCGCTCGCCACTCCTCGGCGGCCAGGACGAGGATGGACGCCCTGGAGACGTCGCCGGACGAATAACCGAGCGCGACGTCGTAAAGCCGACTGGCCAAGGAACTGTGGTCGTCGGCCAGCAGGGCCTGCTCCAGCAGACGATCAAGGTGCTCTCGGGTCACATGCGCCACACCCGCGAGACTACCGAGCCGCCAGGCGGTTTGCCCGGTCAATGCGCATCGCCGGTCACATGCAAATTCGGCAACGTCTCGTCCAAGGCTGGTCACGCTGCGCGTGTATGCGCAGGTCAGCGGGCATATACGGCATGCTTTGCGGTACGCGGGCGGAGGGGGCTGTAATGGGCATGTCCAGGCAGATGACCTTCACGCTGGCCTGCGCCGTCGTTCTCTCGGCCCTCGGGCCCGGTGTGGCCGGGTATCTGTCGGCCCGGCTGGAGGCGATCCAGACGGCCGAACGCAACCTGCACGCGCTGCGGGCCAGGCTCGACGTCCGGCAGGCCCGGGACGTCCGGCCGGTGTCGTTCCCGCTGCCCTGCCTGCGCACGCCGGTGACGCCGCGCATCCAGCAGGTGCCCGCGACCGCGCTGGGCGACCGGCAGTCCGCCAGACGCCGGCACCGGGAGGCGGCGCCCCTGGTGCCCGAGTCGTGGCGGCGGGCCGCGCCCGGCGCCCACCGGCCGGTCATCGCCGGCACGGCCCGGTGATCCGGCCGGCGACCGCGGACCGCACGGCCCGGGCGAGCCCGAGCGCGACGCGGACCGGCCCACGCCTGTTGCGGGGGTCGAAGGGGGCACTGCGCTTGAAGGCGGACGGCGGAAGCTCGTACATCCTCACCTCAGGAAGACCCGTGACGGACAGCGACGATCGCTCGTCGCTGTCATGCCCAGATCTCGGTCAGCGTCCCACCTCGCCCTCGGTCAGCACGTGCGGCGACCACGACTTGAGCTGACGCGACAGGAACCCCCGCACCAGGTGCTTGGCGGCGTCGATGATGTCGGGCGCGCCGGCGGGGTCGCGCCGGAAGGCCAGCTTGAGCACCGCGTCGCCGGCCTCGACCGCGACCAGCACGGCCAGGTCGAGCGTCTCGCTGTCGGCCAGCCCGAACTCCTTGAGCAGCAGGCCGCGCAGCCTGCCCGCGATGACCGTGTTGTTCTCGGAGTCGGAGTCGAGCAGGTTGAGGTCGACGACGTCGCCGAAGTGCAGGCTCCTGAAGCCGGGGACCGTGCGGTGCATGTCGACGTACTCGTCGATGATCGCGTCGACGGCCTCCCACCAGCCGCGGTACTCCTCCTCCATGAACCGCAGCCCCACGCGCGCCACGAACTGCTCGACGTTGCGCCGGGTGAGTTCCTGGGTGATGGCCCGCTTGTCGGGGAAGAACTGGTAGACCGAACCGATCGCGACGCCTGCCCGCTCGGCTATGCGGGTGGTGGACAGGGCCTCGTAGCCGGTCTCGTCGAGGAGTTCGGCGCAGGCGTCGAGCATGCGCTCGACGCGCCGGGCGCTGCGGCGTTGGGCCGGCTGCCGCCGGAGAGCTTTGGGGTGGACGCAGTCATCATCCATTTGCGGCGAAGACACGGATTCATCTTCTCTCGTCTGCACGATCGTTACCTACTAATTTGCGGGATTTCTCGGACGACCGCCCGCCGCGTCGCCCATGGCGAAATCCACGGGCCGGCATAACCGAATATCCGTACTGGTCGGCGCGCCGAATCCGGCCCGGCCCGCGACCCGCGGCGCAGCGCGGACGCCCGGCGGCCCGGTGCCACCGGAGGGGAATGCGGCCCGGGACGACACCCCCGCCGATGATATGTTCGATAAAATGTTCCGGACGACGACCGCCATATTGTTCAGCACAATGCCCGGCACACTATATTGCGAGACGATATTTCGCGAATAATCTTCAATTCGAGCGATATCAGCGACACCGGGCCGCACAGTCGTCGCGTGGCGGCCCCCGCCGCGGGTGCACGGCGCGAACATGTTGCGCCGGTGGAGCTCCAGCCCGTTGAGCGCGCCCCTGACGCGGCGGGTCGGCAGCAGGATCGCGGGCGCGACGGGGGCGCCCTCGAAGACCGCCGGTCGCACCCAGCCGCATGGGCGACCTCCTATTGGACGAACTGTCCAGAGGATGGATCGATCATGGCCGCGCGGCCAGCCCCGAGCACGAGCGCAGCGCCTTCCAGTCGCTCACGGCCTGGCTCCTGGCCGCGCCCGTCATGGGGATCGGGATGCCGCCCTGGATCGTGGCCGGGGTCCACTGGTCCTTGAGCACCTTGCGGCCGTTGATCGTCAGCGTCAGCACGCCCGTCCTGCCCGTGGTGCCCGGGGTGGAGTTGTAGAAGACGAAGTTGCCCATGCCGTAGCTGACGTAGGCGTCGTCCAGGTATCCGGCGCCGAGCAGGATGTGCGCGTGCCCGCCGACCACGACGTCGGCGCCCGCCGCGACCAGCTTGGGGGCGAGCGAGCGCTGGGCCTCGTTGGGGCACTTCTGCATCTCGGTGCCCCAGTGCAGGTGCACGATGACGGTGTCGGAGGTCTTGCGCGCCTGGCGCACGGCCTTCAGCAGGCTGGCCTCGTCCTTGGCCGAGGCGAGTCCGCCCTTGTCGGCCGTGGCCGTCCACGACTGGATGAACTCGGCGTCGAGCACCTGCGTCGCGCCGATGATCGCCACCCGGTTGCCGTTCACCGTCTTGCGGAAGGGTCTGTAGGCCTGCGCGGCGTTCGCCCCGATGCCCACGATCGGGAACTTGCTGCGCTTGATGGCCGCCAGCGAGTCGGCCAGGCCGCTCTCCATGTAGTCCATGCCGTGGTTGTTGGCCATGGAGGCGACGTCCACCCCGGCCGCCTTGAGCGCGCTGAACGCGGTCGCCGGCGCGCGGAAGGTGAACTGCTTGCCGGGCGCGGGCGTCCCGGCCGTGGTGATGGCGGTCTCCAGGTTGACCATTGTCAGGTCGGCCTTGCGCAGCACGTTCGCGATGGGTCCGAGGGCGGTGCCCGGGTTGGCGAGCCTGCCGCGCAGGACGCCCTCGAAGTGCACGTCGCCGCCGAAGGAGATGGTGAACGGCCGGCGCGCGGGCTTCGGCTTCGAGCTCGGCGACCCGGCCGCCTGCTGCTCGACCTGCTTGCTCTGGGGCTCTTTGTCAGGTGCCGACGAGCATGCCGCGAGGGAGGCGGCGACGACCAGCACCGGTAGGACACGGGGGAGTCTCATCTACCGCCATTTCCGCTCGATCCAGACTTTTACGGATCGAGCATTCTATGGGCGGCAGATTAGGACTTGGTACCCATCAACCAGGTCAAAGCGGACCTGGTGGCGTCGTCCTTGGGGCTGTAGACGATCAGCCGCGTCTCGGGCGTGGCGGAGACGTTCAGGCTGGTCGTGCTGAAGCGGAGGTCGCCGGCGACCTCGTGCTTGAAGACCTTCACGCGGGGGCCCGGCTCGGCCACGTCCTGCCTGGCCCACATGCGGGCGAACTCGGCGCTCTCCGCGCTCAGCCGCCGTACGAAGTCCTGCCAGCAGGGGTCGTCGGCGTGCCGGCTGTAGGCGCCCCTGAAGACCGCGACCGCGCGCGGCAGCTCCGACTCGCGGTTGACGAGGGTGGTCGGGGCCTCCGTGTTGACGAACGTCTGCCACAACGAGTTCCGCTCGCCGTCCGGGGCCTCGACGACGTGCGGGAACAGGGCGGCGTAGGCCGCGTTCCAGGCCAGCAGGTCCGAACGGCTGTTGGTGACGGACGCGGGCATGTCGCCGAGCTGGTCGAGGATGCCCTGCAACTCGGGCGGCATGCGGCTGGCGTCGGCGACGGCGGGAGGCTCGGCCTGGCCGGTGAGCCGGTAGAGGTGCTGCCGCTCGGCGTTGTCCAGCATGAGCGTTCGGGCGACGGCGTCGATCACCTGGCCGCTGACGTTGATCGGCCGGCCCTGCTCCAGCCACGTGTACCAGGTGACGCCCACCCCGGCGAGCTGGGCGACCTCCTCGCGGCGCAGCCCCGGCGTACGCCTGCGGGGGCCCGGCGCGAGGTTCACCATCTCGGGGGTGATGCGCGCCCGGCGAGTCCGGAGGAACGCCGCCAGATCCGTACGTCTTGCCTCGGTCACGGTCACACCTCCACTATGGGGGCATCCGCGCACACTTATCCAGGTGCCGCTAATACCAGCATAAAGGGACTCTCGTTACTGGTATCGGATTCGCTAAATAATGAAACACATGACCGAATCCGCCACTGTCACCACTCCTGTCCACGTCACCCCACCGGACAGGGCCAAGGCCAGCGGTCTGCTCCTCGCAGTGATCCTCGTCGGGCAGTTCCTGGCCATCCTCAACGTCAACATCGTCAACGTGGCCACCCCGACCATCGAGGCGGACCTGCACTCCTCCGGCGCGGGGCTGCAGATGATCGTCGCCGGTTACACCATTGTCTATGCCGTCCTTTTGATCACCGGCGCCCGGATCGGCGACCTCTTCGGCTACCGCAACGCCTTCCTCGGCGGTCTGGCCGTGTTCACCCTCACCACGCTCGGCGCCGGCCTCGCGCCCTCGACGGGCTGGCTGATCGGCTTCCGCCTCGCCCAGGGCGCCGGCGCGGCCCTGATGATGCCGCAGGTGCTGACCCTGATCCAGCGCAACTACCAGGGCGCGGCCCGCGGACGGGCGATCGGGCTCTGGTCACTGGTGATCAGCGGCGGCATCGTCGTGGGCCAGGCGCTCGGCGGCATCCTGCTCGGTTTCGGAGCCGGCTGGCGGGTGGTGTTCCTGGTGCTCGTGCCGGTCGGGGCGGTGCTGCTCGGCATCGGGTTCCGCGCCCTGCCCGCCGACGAGGGCGGCGGCAGGACCGGGCTCGACCCGTGGGGCCTGGTGACCCTGTCGGCGGCCGTGCTGCTGTTCGTGGTGCCGCTGGTGCTCGGACGTGACCTGGGCTGGCCCGTCTGGGGCTGGGTCTCGATGGGGCTCAGCGTCGTGATGTTCGTGGCGTTCGTCCGGGTCGAGCGCTGGGTGACAGGCCGGGGCGGGCGTCCGCTGGTGGACGCCAAGGTGCTGGCCGCGCCGGGCATGCGTCCCGGCCTGGCGATCCTGCTGTTCGGCCCGGCGACGTGGGGCGCGTTCCTGTTCACCTCGGCCCTGCACCTGCAGGGCGACCTGCACCTCTCCCCGCTCGGCTCGGGCATGATGCTGGTGCCGTGCGCGCTCGCCTTCGGCCTCGTCGGCCTGCTGTGGCCGCGGCTGCCCGCGGGGCTGCAGCGCCCGCTCGTCCCGGTCGGCTACGTGGTGGCCGCGCCCGCCTACCTCGGCCTCGGCCTCGCCGCCGACGGCGGCGTCCTGTACGCGGTCATGAGCGCCCTCATCGGCGCCGGGCTCGGCGTGCAGGTGGCGGTGACCAACATGGCGACCGAGCAGGTCGACGGCGCGTACGCGGCGGACGCGAGCGGCGCGCTGCTCACCGTGATGCAACTCGGCCAGGTCATCGGCGTCTCGACCGTGGGCACCCTGTTCATCTCACTGAGCCAGGGCCACGGCACCGTCTCGGCCTCCCTCATGGCCGCCGTCGCGATGGCGGCCCTGGCCGTCCTGGCGGGCCTGAGCAGCCTCTTCCTGATCCGCCGCCGCGCCAGGCGCTGACCGCCGGACCGGTGCACGGGCGTACGCGATGCTTCGGGGCTCCTGGCCGATGGAGGGAGGGGCCCTGGGGCTTGGCGACGCAAGGGGCCAGGGCCGTTCGTCACCTCGGGCGGGCGCAGACCTTGATCACCCGGGTGGTCCTCATGCGATGATGTAGGCGTCTTCACTGCTCACAAGCTGGGCGACCGAAGTACGGTCGTGGCCGATGCGGCCTCGTCCGGAGCGGCCCTGAGAGGTTGTGCCACCAACTCGCCAGGGCCGCTTTTCACACGCCGGCGGCCAGGGAGTCCAGGTCGAACTCACCGTCGCGCACGCCGGCCGTGAAGGCGGCCCACTCGGACGGCGTGAAGACGAGCACCGGGCCGTCCTGCACCTTGCTGTCCCGCAGGGCGACGTTGCCGTCGCCCAGAGGTGCGACCTCGACGCAAGAAGACGCTCCGTTGCAGAAGCTGCTCTTCCGCCAGGCCCGGATCGTAGTAGTGGTGTGCATTTTCTCCCCAAAAGGTATAGGCAGGCCCCATTGCCCGCCTACTGGGACCGCGTGCTCTAGCGCCGCCACAACATGGCTTTGCGTTGGATGAGTACGCGGGATTCGTCCTCGTCGAGTGCCTCTGCCCACATGTGGTCAAAAGCGTTCTCATAGCCGGCGACTCGTTCGAGGTCCTCTACGAAGTGAGCAGTGTACAAGTGCTCCAAATAGACGACATCGTCGAAACCGGTGAACTTCAGGTGAATGAACGCCCCGGTATTGACCGGATGGAGCGAGTCCAGCGGCAACACCCGGACGTTGACGTGCGGCAACAGGGAGACCTCGATGAGGTGTTCCATCTGCTCCCGCATGACCGAGGGCTCCCCGAAGCGCCGCATCAGCACCGCTTCGTCGAGCACCACGTTGAGGCGGCAGGGATCGGGCCGGTGCAGAACCCGTTGCTGACGGTCGAGGCGGGCCTCGACGCGACTGCGCACGCCGCTGTGCGTGATCCGGACGATTCCGCGCGCGGAGAGGATGACCTCTCGCGCGTAGTCCTCGGTCTGGAGGAGACCGGACACCAACTGGGGTTCCCAGTTGCGCTGAACCGTCGCCTCCGCCTCCAGCCCGAGAAGCCTGATGTACTCCTCGGGAAGGGAGTCTTCATAATCTTCCCACCACCCGCGCTGCTCCGCATCTCGCAGGAGGCCGAAGAGTTCGTCAAGTCTGTCGCCGTCGAGGCTGTAGAGCTCGCCCAACGCCTTGATGTCGGCGGCGCTCGGCATGGTCTTCGCGGCTTCGATGCGGCTGACCTTGCTGGCCGACCAGCCGAGCTCGCGCGCCGCCCGGGCCCCGGTGAACTTCCGTCGTTCGCGAAGGAGGCGCAACTCCTGGCCTAGGCGGAGCCTGCGCACTGTCGGACTGCCCTGCTGCGATGGCACCGTCCACTCTCCTTGTCGGGAATGAAGGTGTGGCGGGAACGGATCGTTTGGCAACCCGGTTTGTGGGCCGTTCACTCAATCTTACACTGCAACTTGCACGAACTCTGCCGCATGGGGTTGCCCGAAGGCTTTCACGGAGAGAGCGTGGGAGCAAGACAAGGCTTCACGTAGGTATAGAGGTCGGGGGGAGGATTTACGGCCGTCCCGGACGTCTCATATACACCTGACAGAACGCATGCAAGTTGCACGGCAACTGGAACAGCAACCTGCGAAGAAACTTAATTCTTCCCTTGCTCGATGTATTGCAGCATCTCCGTACGCGGAGGACGATCGAGCCAGGAGGGTTCTCGACCGACGAGGGGAGGCCGGGATGACGAAACGGCCCCGCGCGTCGGGCTCTCCGCTCACGATCGGGCGCCCGCGACAGGGCCGCCTCACCGGCAACGGAGCCGTCCCGGATACGAATGTCCGCCCAAGGGAGGCCGCTTGCCGGAAGGACCGTCCCATCACCTGAAAAGCGTGTCGCTCATCGGAGCACGAAAGAAATTGCCGGGCCGAGACCGGATCCGCGTTCGCCGCATATGGGCTGCCACCCTGCGGCGGGACGGGGACCCGACCTGCGACCCGGCGAAGAAGCCACCTCTGGAAATGCCGCGAAAGGGGTCTTCTATGTACTCACAAGGTACCAAGGGGCTCGGCCGAATCAAGACCCGGATCCGGGATCTGATCGCATGGACGGACCGCGAGATCTGCATGGAGCCGGACGAGTTCGCCATCTACCGGGGCTGGACGGTCACCAGGACGGGCTTCGGCGCCCGCGCCTACCGCGACCCGCGCTTCGACCAGCTCACGGTGGCGTCACGGGTGCCCGAGGAGGTGTCCTGACGTGCCGAGGAACCCGCGCAACCAGATCTACCCGGCCGTCGAGGACCTTCCGGGCGCGGGCGGCGGGGGCCCGCTGACGCGGATCTGGCGCGTCCGCAGCGAGCTCATCGTGCTCGGGGCGCTGGGGCTGCTGGTCCTGGCCCTGCTGGGCGCCGCGCGGGACGGCCACTGGGTGCCGTTCGTCCTGCTGAGCAGCGCCGTCTCGGTGCCCGCCGTCACCAGGACCGGCCGCAACTGGGCCCTGGCCCACTTCTGGTGCGTGGTCTCCCGCCACCGCCTGCAGCGGGTCTGCCTGGAGACGACCATGCACACCCGGTCGGGACGGATCCCGCTGGTGCTCTGGATCACCCCCTCGGCCAGGGGCGAGAAGGCGCTGGTCATGACGCGGGCGGGCATCTCGGCCGAGGAGTTCGACGCCTACGCCGCGGAGATCGCGGCAGCCTGCTGGGCCAGGAGCGCCACCGTCCACCGGCACCGCGACCGGGCCCACCTGCTGCTGGTGGAGATCGTCCGGCGGGACGAGTTGCCCGGCGTGACCGCTCCCGGCCTGGAACGCCTGTACGGCCGCCATTCCTGGACGCCGCTGCGGTCCGACCTGGAGGAGCCGCACGATCTGCGCACGCCGCTGGCGTTGCCGCAGGTCGTCCGATGACCTAGGGAAAGCGGGACATCTCCCTAGGAACGGCCCCGGGGACCGCGGGGGCTCCCGGGGCTTCCCCCTGCGGACGGGACGGGCCAAGATGAGTTCACCTGGCGAACTCAGGAGTCGCGATGACCTCGACCGTCCACCGCACCTGTCCCCTCTGCGAGGCCGTCTGCGGCCTGACGCTCACCCTCGACGACGGCGGCCACGTCACCGGCGTCCGCGGCGACCGGGACGACCCCTTCAGCAAGGGGTTCATCTGCCCCAAGGGCGCGAGCCTGGGCCGCCTCGACGAGGACCCCGACCGCCTGCGCAAGCCGCTGATCCGCGAGGGCGACCAGTGGCGCGAGGCGAGCTGGGAGGAGGCGTTCGAAGCCGTCGGGCAGGGCCTGGCCCGCGTCACCGAGCGGTACGGACGCCGGTCGGTGGCGGTCTACCTGGGCAACCCCAACGCCCACACGATGGCCGGCGGCCTCTACGCCGGGCCGCTGATCAAGGCGCTCGGCACCCGGAACGTCTTCACCGCCGCGACCGCCGACCAGATGCCCAAGCACGTCGCCAGCGGCCTGATGTTCGGCCACCCGCTGGCCGTCCCGGTCCCCGACCTGGACCGGACCGACTTCCTGCTGATGCTGGGCGCCAACCCGCTGGAGTCGAACGGCTCGCTGTGCACCGCCCCCGACTTCCCCGGCCGGCTCAAAGCCCTGCGCCGGCGCGGCGGCAGGCTCGTCGTGGTGGACCCGCGCCGCACCAGGACGGCGGCGCTGGCCGACGAGCACGTCTTCGTCCGGCCGGGCTCGGACGCGTACCTGCTGTTCGGGATCGTGCACACGCTGTTCGCCGAGGACCTTGCCAGGCCGTGGCACGAGGTCAACGGGCTGGCCGAGGTGCGCGAGGCGGCCAAGCACTTCCCGCCGGAGGCGGTCTCCCGGCGTACCGGCGTGCCGGCCGCGACGATCGTCCGGCTGGCCAGGGAGCTGGCCGGCGCGCGGACGGCCGCCGTGTACACCCGGATGGGCACCTGCACGGCCGAGTTCGGCACGCTGGCCCAGTGGCTCGTGGACGTGCTCAACGTGCTCACCGGCAACCTCGACCGGCCCGGCGGGGCCATGTTCCCCAAGCCGGCGACCGAGTTCGGGGCGCGGCGGCGGCCGTACGCGACAGGGCGGTGGCGCAGCCGGGTGCGGGGGCTGCCCGAGTCCAACGGCGAGCTGCCCGTGGCCACGCTGGCCGACGAGATCGAGACGCCGGGCGAGGGCCAGGTCAGGATGCTGGTCACGATCGCGGGCAACCCGGTGTTGTCCGCGCCGCACGGCGACCGGCTGGCGGCGGCCTTCGCCGGGCTCGACTTCATGGTGAGCGTCGATCCGTACCTGAACGAGACCACCCGGCACGCGCACGTGATCCTGCCGCCGCCGCGCGTGCTGCAGTCGGGCCACTACGACTTCGCGCTGCTCGGGTTCGCCGTACGCAACTACGCCCGTTACTCGCGCCCCGCGCTGCCGCTGGACGGACGGCCCAGCGAGGCCCGGATCCTGGCCAGGCTGGCCGTGATCGCGTCCGGCATGGATGGGCCGGGAGGGCCGGACGGGCCGGACGGGCCGGAGGCGGCCCTGGACGAGTTCCTGATCGGCGAGATGCTGCGCAAGGCCGTGCAGACGCCCGGCTCCGGCGTCGAGGGGCACGACGTGGCCGCGCTGCGGGCCGCGCTGGAGGGCGAGACGGGCGCCGAGCGCAGGCTGGACCTCATGCTCCGGCTCGGCCCGTACGGCGAGTGGGCCGGCAAGGGCGACCTGTCGCTGCGCAAGCTGCTCGACCACCCGCACGGCCTGGACCTCGGCGCGCTGGAGCCCCGGCTGCCCGAGGTGCTGAAGACCGCCTCCGGCGTGATCGAGCTGGCCCCGCCGCAGCTCGTCGAGGACGTCGAGCGCCTGCGCGGCAGGCTGGCGGAGGAGCCGCCGGACATGGTGCTGATCGGGCGGCGCCACCTGCGCTCCAACAACAGCTGGCTGCACAACGTGGGCCCGCTGGTCGGCGGCACCAACACCTGCACGCTCCAGATCAACCCCGCCGACGTGGCCAGGCTCGGCCTGGATGGCCAGGCCGTGGTCACCTCGGCCACCGGAAGTCTCACGGTGACGCTGGAGCCCACCGACACGATCATGCCGGGCGTGGTCAGCCTGCCGCACGGCTGGGGGCACGCGGGCAGCACGCAGCAGGTGGCGGCCCAACACGCCGGTGTCAACACGAACGTGCTGACGGACGAATCCGCCCTGGATATCCCAAGTGGTAACGCAGTGTTCAACGGAGTTCCGGTCACGATTTCACCAACCGGGGTGATCACCGCACATTAGGGTGTCGCGCGTGACTATCGCGCCAGAAGAGGACCGCCTGTACGCCCAGATCGCGTTCGCCGTCGAGATCGACAAGTTGAAGCGGATCATCCGCCGCAACCATCTGATCGACGGGTCGCGGCGGGAGAACTCCGCCGAGCACTCCTGGTACGTGGGCACGCTGGCGATGGTCCTCGGCGAGCACGCCCCGCCCGGAACGGACCTCCAGCGGGTGGTGGCGATGTTACTCGTGCACGACCTGGTCGAGATCGACGCCGGCGACACCTTCGTCTACGACCACGTGGCGGTCGCCGCCCAGGCCGCCGCCGAGACCGCCGCGGCCGACCGCATCTTCGGCCTGCTCCCCGCGGAGCAGGGCGCCCGGCTGCGCGAGCTCTGGGACGAGTTCGAGGCCAGGCAGACGCCGGAGGCCAGGTTCGCCAAGGCGCTCGACCGGTTCGCGCCGATCCTGGCCAACCACCACACCGAGGGCGGCACCTGGCCGCTGTTCAAGGTGACGGCCGGCGAGGTCAGGGAGAAGGTGCGGATCATCCAGGAGGGGTCGGCCTCCCTCGGCGCGTACGCGCTGGAGCTGGTAGAACTCTCCGTGGCCAGGGGACACCTCTCCGAGTGATCCCGTCTAGGCCGGGGTAGGGGACTTGTCGTGAAAGAGACAGTGCGAGCGAGACGTCGGCAATTGCGGGGTTTCGTCGGTCCGGTTGACCTCGCCGATCGACTCGAGAAGTCGAAGGCGATGGACAAACCGATCCGGGGGCTGGCCAAGGTCGTACGCGAGCGCCTGCGTCAGGGCACTCTGCGCGACCTGCTGCACGGCGTGCCCACGGGGAAACCGCTGCACCCGCCGCTGGCCACGGTCACCCTCGGCTGCTGGTTGTCGGCCGCCGTGCTCGACCTGGCCCACGCCGACCCCAGGGCGAGCAGGCTGCTCCTGGCCACGGGCATCGCCAACGCGCTGCCCACGGCGGCGGCCGGGCTGACCGACTGGTCCTCGCTCCACCGCGAGCAGCAGCGCGTGGGCTTCGTGCACATGGCGGCCAACATGACCGCCCTGGGCCTGATGTCGGCCTCGCTGGTGGCCCGGCTGCGCGGCGCCGAGCGGGCCGGGCGCGTGTTGTCGTACGTCGGGCTCGGGCTGGGCGGGCTGGGCGGCTACCTCGGCGGCCACATGGCCTACCGCCAGGCCGCGGGGGCCAACCACGCGCCGCAGGTCGCCCATCTCGTACCGCTGGGCTGGCACGACCTGTGCCCGCTCAAGGACCTGCCCGACGGCAGGCCGGTCGCCCGCCGGCTCGGCTACATCCAGCTCTTCGTGCTGCGCCAGGGCGACGGGGTGACCGTGCTGGCCGACCGCTGCCCGCACCTGGCGGGCCCCCTGCACCAGGGCCGGCTGGTCATGGAGGACGGCGAGGCGTGCGTGGTCTGCCCCTGGCACAGCAGCACGTTCCGGCTGGCCGACGGCTCGGTGAAGCACGGTCCCGCGACCGCGCCCGCGCCCATGTTCGAGACCCGCATCCGCCGCGACGGCACGATCCAGGTACGGCCGGGGTTGACCTGAACTTAACTTGAGGTCCTACCGTCGGGGCCATGAGCAAGATTCTGGTGACCGGCGCGACCGGCAATGTGGGCAAACATGTGGTCTCCCAGCTCGCGGAGGCGGGCCTGGACGTGCGGGCGCTGGTCAGGAACCCCGACAAGGCCCGGCTCCCCGAGGGCGTGGAGGCCGTGCGCGGCGACCTGACCGTGCCCGAGACCCTTGAACCGGCGCTGCGGGACGTCGAGAGCGTCTTCCTGCTGTGGCCCGGCTACTCCGAGGCGGCGACCGCGGGCGCGGTGACGGCCCTCGCCCGGCACGCCCGCCGCGTGGTCTACCTGTCCGCCGACGTCGAGGACCTGGCCGACGGCGAGGAGCCGACGCTGTTCCACCAGAGCGTCGAACGGCTGATCCGGCATTCCGGCCTGGCCTGGACGTTCCTGCGGCCCGGCGGCTTCGCCGCCAACACGCTGGGCTGGGCCGCCCAGATCCGGCAGGGAGTCGTGCGCTGGCCGTTCGGGCAGGCGGTCAGGGCGCTGATCCACGAGAAGGACATCGCCGCGGTGGCCACGCACGTGCTCACCTCGGCCGGCCACACGGGCGGCAGGTACGTGCTCTCCGGCCCCGAGCAGCTCACCCAGGCCGAGCAGGTGCGGATCATCGGCGAGGTGGCCGGGCACGAGGTGCGCTGGGAGGAGCAGCCGCTGGACGAGGCCCGCGCGCACCTGACGGCCGCCTGGGGCGATCCCGGGTTCGTGGAGGCCGCGCTGAAGGGCTGGGGGGCGGCGGTGGACAACCCGGAGCGGGTGACCGACACGGTGGAGCGGCTGCTCGGCCGGCCCGCGCTGACCTTCCGCCAGTGGGCCGAGGACCACGTGGCGGACTTCCGCTAGTCGTCCCCGGCGGCCTCGTCGGCCGGATGCTCCACGAGGGCGAGGATCCGGCTGGACATGAATCGGGCCGTGCGTACCGGCGTGCCGCTCCGGGTGACCTCGCTCACCTCCACCAGCCCGCGCCGGTTGGCCACCTCGACGCGCCGGCCCGCGCGGGTGGCCGTGACCTCGTAGGTTCGCGGGGAGCCGCCCGCGTCGATGACGATCTCCACCCGATCACCCTTCATGTACTGATTTATACCCACTTAGGCCGGTATTTATCCGTACATGTGTTTGAGTTATTCTTCGGGGTTCTTGGGCGCAGGCGGGGCGAACAGCCCGCCCAGCCCTTCCAGCACCTTGCCCATCTCCGAGGGCACGATCCACACCTTGTTGGCGTCACCCTTGGCGATCTCCGGCAGGGTCTGGAGGTACTGGTAGGCCAGCAGCCGCTGATCGGGTTTGCCGTCGTGGATGGCCTTGAAGACCATGCCGATCGCGTCGGCCTGGCCCTTGGCGCGCATGGCCTGGGCCTCGGCGTCCGCCTGCGCCCGCAGCACGGCGGCCTCCGCCTCGCCCCTGGCGCGCAGCACGGCCGCCTGCTTGTCGCCCTCGGCGGCCAGGATCGCCGCCTGACGCTGCCCCTCGGCGGCCAGCACGGCGGCGCGCTTGTCCCGGTCGGCGCGCATCTGCTTCTCCATCGAGTCCTGGATGGACACGGGCGGGTCGATGGCCTTCAGCTCGACCCGGTTGACCCGGATGCCCCACTTGCCGGTTGCCTCGTCGAGGCTGCCGCGCAGCTCGGTGTTGATCTCCTCACGCGAGGTCAGCGTGCGTTCCAGGTCCATGCCGCCGACCACGTTGCGCAGCGTGGTGACGGTGAGCTGCTCGACGCCGATCAGGAAGTTCGCGATCTCGTACGTGGCCGCCTTGGGGTTGGTGACCTGGAAGTAGATCACCGTGTCGATCGACACCACCAGGTTGTCGGACGTGATCACCGGCTGCGGTGGGAACGAGACGACCTGTTCCCGCAGGTCGATCAGGTCTTTGATGCGGTCGACGAACGGGACCACCATGTTGAGCCCGGGCGTCAGCGTGCGGTGGTAGCGGCCCAGCCGTTCGATGATGGCCGCCGTGGCCTGCGGGACGATGCGGATGCTGCGGACCACCACGAAACCCATCGCCGCGACCACGACGAGGGCGACGACGAGCTGCTCGGTCGACATGGCGAAGCTCCGGAGTCGAGGGGACCGACTCGGTGCATGATATTTCGTTTCACCTTTAGGCGACCGATATCCGCATAAATGGTGATCCAGTGAGGTCAGTGTGCCCTGGCGTACCAGCGGCCCTCGGCACTCCGGTCGAGCGTCAGCGGCACCCCGAACGTCCGGGAGAGGTTGTCGGCCGTCATCACGTGGTCGAGCGGCCCCTGCGCCACCACCGAACCGTGCCGCAGCAGCAGGCCGTGCGTGAACCCGCTCGGCACCTCCTCGACGTGGTGCGTCACCAGCACCAGCGTCGGCGAGCGGTAGTCGCCGGCCAGCGCCGACAGCCGGCGCACCAGGTCTTCCCTGCCGCCCAGGTCGAGGCCGGCGGCCGGCTCGTCGAGCAGGAGCATCTCGGGGTCGGGCATGAGCGCGCGGGCGATCTGCACCCGCTTGCGCTCACCCTCCGACAGGGTGCCGAACCGCCGCCTGATCAGGTGGGCCGCGCCCATCATGTCGATCAGCTCGACGGCCCTGGTGACGTCGTTGGAGTCGTACTCCTCCGTCCAGCGGCCCATGATGGCGTACGAGGCGGTCAGGACGAGGTCGATGACCTTCTCCTCCGGCGGGATGCGCTCGGCCAGCGCGGCGCTCGCCAGCCCGATGCGCGGCCGCAGGTCGAACACGTCGGTCTGACCCAGCCGCTCCCCCAGCACCTCGACCACGCCCTCGGTCGGATAGAGCAACGTCGCGGCGACCTGCAACAACGTGGTCTTGCCCGCGCCGTTGGGACCGATGACGACCCAGCGCTCGTCCTCGTTGACCGTCCAGTCGATGCCGCGCAGCAGGGCCGCTCCGTCGCGCCTGACGGCGACGTCCTGGAGCCGCAGCACCTGACCACCCATCCCCGTTCCCTCCTTAGGAGTCACCCTGGGGACCTCTGGAGTCACCCTGGGGACAAACCTATTGCAGGGCGAGCGCTTATCGTGGATCGGTGCACCCTGAATCACCTGTCTGTCCCTCGCTGGTCGCCTGGGGCAACGCGTGGCTCTCCGGTCACGTCGGCCTCGACGAGGCGGCTGACCACGTGGAAGCCGTCGCGGGGCCCGTCGTCGCCGGTGACGTGCCGCTGCGTAAATACCTCGCAAACCTGCGGTCCGACGGTCTGCACGAGTTCCGGCTCGCCCTTCCCGCGCCCGGCGACCCGCTGGGGCTGTCCGGGCCGGCGCCGTTCAACTCCTCCGCCGTGGAGGCCGGGCAGGCCGCCGTCGCCGTGCTGCGCGACCGGCGGCTCGGCCTGGTGCCCGTGCCCGACCGGCGCGGCTCCTCCTACGTGGGGACCCGCCTGGAGGTGCACGACGCCGGGCCGGTACGCCAGGACCTGCCCTCGCTGGCCGAGGCCGAGCACGAGCTGTCGTCGGCCATGCGCGCCGCCACCGAGGCGCTGACCGGCGTCGACGGCCCGGCCCAGACGCGGCCCGACCGGCCGCAGCGCGGCGGCGAGCTGGCCCCCGGCTACCCGGCCCGCGCCCACCGCGTCTCCACGCTGGCCACCCGGCTGGCCGCCGTCCTCGTCCTGGCCGACGACCGCGGGCTCACCTCGACCCAGGTGGCGGCCAGGGCCACGGCCCTGCGGGAGCTCGACCGGGCGGTCCGCCGCGCCCTGGTGGCCGCCCATCACGCCATCTTCGAGCCGGCACGCCACTCGTAGGCGGCCCGGGGGCCCGACCGGCGAAGGCCGCCGAGGTCAGGCCAGGCCGTGCCGCACGGCGTACAGCGCGGCCTGGGTCCGGTCCTGGACGCCCAGCTTCATCAGCACGTTCGACACATGGGTCTTGACGGTCTTCTCGGCGACGGCGAGGCTGCGCGCGATCTCCCTGTTGGACCGCCCGGCCGCGATCAGGGCGAGCACCTCGCGCTCCCGCTCGGTCAGCGGCGCCGGCCCCGGCACGGCGGCCGCGGGCGCCGGGGCGGCCAGCATCGCCTCGGCCGCCTCCGGCGCGAGCAGCACCTGACCGTTGTGCACCGCGCGCACGGCCTGGACCAGCGCGGACGGATCGACGTCCTTGTAGAGGAAGCCCGCGGCCCCCGCCCGCATCGCCGGGCCGACGTCGGACCGGTCGCTCACGGACGTCAGCACCACCACCCGCGTGGCCGAGCCGGCCAGCCGCTCCAGCGCGCCGAGCCCGTCGAGCACCGGCATCTTCAGGTCGAGCAGCAGCACGTCGGGCCTCAGCTCGCCGACCAGCTCGACGGCCTGCGCGCCGTCGGCCGCCTCGCCGACGACGGTGACGTCGTCCTGGAGGTCGAGGAACGTCCGCAGCCCCTGCCGGACCACCGGATGATCGTCGGCGATCAGCACCCGGATCACACGCCCACCTCCACGCGTACGGTGGTCCCCTGGCCGGGGGCCGAGGAGACCGTCATCGCCCCGCCGACCGACTCCGCCCGGTCGCGCATCGACACCAGGCCCAGGCCGCGCGACTCCCCCTGCTCGAAGCCGTCGCCGTCGTCGTGGACGGTCAGCGCCAGCGCCCCGTCGCCGAGGGCCAGGCGTACGGACACCCGCGAGGCCCCGGAGTGCCTGAGCGCGTTGTGCAGCGCCTCCTGGGCCACCCGCAGCACGGCCACCTCCACCGCCGAGTCGAGCGGCGGCAGCTCGTCGCACTCGAACGTGACCAGCGAGGGGTGGAGCCGGTCGAGCATGCGCACGTGCTTGCGCAGCGTCTCGGCGAGCCCGTGGCGGTCGAGCTCGGCCGGGCGCAGCTCGACGATCACCGCGCGCAGCTCCGACAGCGCCTCCCCGGCCAGGCGCTGGACGCGTTCGAGCTCGGCGTGCGCCTTCTCGGGGGCCTTGTCCAGCATGGTGGCGGCGGCCTGGGCGGTCAGCCGGAGCGAGAACAACTTCTGGGTGACCGCGTCGTGCAGCTCGCGGGCCACCCGGTTGCGCTCCTCCAGCATGGCCAGCTCGCGCCCGCGCTCGTAAAGCCTGGCGTTGGTGAGCGCGATGGCGGCGTGCGCGGCGAACAGCGTCAGCAGCTCCTGGTCCTCCTGCGTGAACCCGCCGGGGGTGCGCTTGTTGGCCAGGAAGATGATGCCGATCACCTGGTCGGCGTCGCGGATCGGGACGCCGAGGAAGTCCTTCATCACCGGGTGCGCCTTCGGCCACCACTCGAACCGCGGGTCCTCCCGCAGGTCGGGCAGCCGGGCCGGGGTGCCTTCGCGGAGCATCGCGCCGAGCATGCCGTGCTGCCTGGGCAGCGGGCCGATGGCCTCCCACTGCTTGTCGGTGATGCCCTCGGCGACGAACTCGGCGAACGAGCCGTCGTCGTCGGGCACGCCGAGCGCGGCGTAGCGGGCGTCGAGGAGGCGCTGCGCCGACCGTACGATGACCTGGAGCACCTCGCGGACCGACAGATGCCGGGTGACCGCGAGCACGGCGGAACTCACCGCCTGCAGGATCTCGTCCCGGTCCGATGAGCTCACGGACCCACTCTAGGGTCCCGCTCCAGGGGCGGAGTCCTAGGACGATGTGCCCAGGCCGGGGCGGGCCCTGCGTCCGATGCCGGCGCGGCGCGCCGATCCTAGCGTCGATGTCATGACGAACACCGCTCTCATCACCGGCGCCTCCCGCGGCCTCGGCCTCGCCCTGGCGAGGTCCCTGGCGGAGGCGGGCTGGTCCCTCGTGCTCACCGCCCGCGGCGCCGACGAGCTGCGCCGGGTCGCCGACGAGCTGGGCGCCACCGCGATCCCCGGCGACGTGACCGACCCGGAGCACGTCGCGCGGCTGGGACGGGCCGTGCCCGAGCTGGACCTCCTGGTCAACAACGCCAGTGACCTCGGGGTGACCCCCCTGCCGCCGCTGGCGGGCTACCCGCTGGAGGCGTTCCGGGTCCTGCTGGAGACGAACGTGACCGCGCCGCTCGCGCTCATCCAGGCCACGCTGCCCGCCCTGCGCGCGGCCGGCGGGGCCGTGGTCAACATCACCTCCGACGCCGCCACCGGCGCCTACCCGGGCTGGGGCGGCTACGGCGCGACCAAGGCCGCCCTGGAGCAGCTGTCGAACGTGCTGGCCGCCGAGGAGCCCGGCCTGCGGGTCTGGTGGGCCGACCCGGGCGAGATGAACACCCGCATGCTCGCCGACGCCGTCGGGGCCGAGGAGGCGTCCGCGGCGACCGACCCCGCCAAGGTGGCCGCGGCGCTGCGCGACCTGGTCACGTCCCGGCCGGCGGGCGGGAAGGTGAGCCTGCAATGACGGCGCTGCTGGACTTCGCGCTGCCCGACGACCTGTCGGCCCACGAGCCGCCCGAGGCGCGCGGGCTGGCCAGGGACGCGGTGCGCCTGATGATCTCGCGCGGCGATGCCGAGCCCGCCCACCACCGGTTCGGGGACCTGCCCGGACTGCTCGACCCCGGCGACCTGATCGTGGTCAACAACTCGGCGACGCTGCCCGCGGCGGTCCGGCTCGACCGGCTCGCCGTGCACTTCTCGACCGCCCGCGAGGACGGCACCTGGCTGGTCGAGCTGCGCCGCAGGACCGCCAAGGCGTCCGAGCCGTACGGCGGCGGGGAGCCGGGCGAGTGGCTGCCGCTGCCCGGCCGGGCCACGCTGCGGCTGATCGAACGGGAGACGCCGCGGCTGTGGCGGGCGCGGCTGGACCGGGACGTGCTGCCGTACCTGCGCGAGCACGGCCGTCCGATCCGCTACTCGTACGTGCCGGCCGACTGGCCCATCGACGCCTACCAGACGGTGTTCGCCACCGTGCCGGGCAGCGCGGAGATGCCGAGCGCGGCCCGGCCGTTCACCTCCGAGCTGGTCACCGCGCTGGTCTCGCGGGGCGTGACGATCGCGCCCGTCACGCTGCACACCGGCGTGGCCTCGCCCGAGAAGGACGAGCGGCCCTACGCCGAGCGGTACGAGGTGCCCGCCGCCACCGCCCGGCTGGTCAACCTGACCCGGCGGAACGGCGGCCGGGTGATCGCCGCGGGGACGACCGTCGTGCGCGCCCTGGAGACCGCCGTGGGCCCGGACGGCCAGGTCGGCGCCGCCTCCGGCTGGACCGGCCACGTCGTCACCCCGGCCGTCGGCGTACGGGCGGTCACCGGGCTCATCACCGGCCTGCACGAACCGCGCTCCAGCCACCTGCTCATGCTGACGGCGATCGCCGGCGAGAAAGCGCTGGCACGCGCGTACGAAGAAGCGCTGCGGAAGGGATATCTGTGGCACGAGTTCGGCGACACGCACTTGATTCTGGATAAATAAGCTTTACATGGATTTTGCCCTCGTGATAGGAACAGCGGACATTTACGGGGGCTTGTTCGTGCGCGTCCCCGTGCCACTTCCTCTCCGGAGACGTTGATGCGCAACTCCCTCACTAAGGTCGCCTCGCTGGCTTTGCTGGCCGGTGCGCTGATTGTCCCGGCGGTGCCCGCGTCCGCCACGACGACCACCGCCGCCCACGCCGCCAAGGCGGCCGACGCCCCGTTCGCGGTCTTCGACATCAAGCTGCAGGCGTCGAAGACCGCCAAGGCGGGCGGCCAGATCAGGTACAGCCTCAAGGCCACCAACACCGGCCCGTTCTCGGCCGACGCCTGGTTCGTCGGCGGCCAGTTCCCGAAGGGCGTGGACCTGCGCAGGGTCCGCTACGACGCTCCGAAGGGCACCGTCTGCACCCTCGACGGCCGCGCCCTGTACTGCAGCGTCCCCTACGTCCTGGAGAAGAAGGACTGGGTGCGCCTCGACTTCTACGCGAAGCTGAAGAAGAACGCCACGGGCACGCAGAAGGCGACCCTCGGCGTGGTCTCCTACGACGTCCAGCAGGGCATGTGGGACCAGGAGAAGGGCACGTGGGCGCTGGCCGAGGAGGAGCTGGAGCGCGTCGGCGTCCCCGTGCACGGCTACGCCAAGACCGTCAGGACCAGGATCGTCCGCTAGTCACGCTGCGCCCGTGTCCGAATGGCGAGCCTGCTGCGCGGGCACCGGACCGGGCGCAGTACCGTGGCTGGATGTGGACCAGCGCACCCTCCTGATCACCCTGACCGGCCCCGACCGGCCCGGTGTCACCTCCAGGCTCTTCTCCGTGCTGTCCGGGTTCCCGGTGACGGTCGCGGACATCGAACAGGTCGTCATCCGCGGCAGGCTCACGCTCGGCGTGCTCGTCGCGTACGCCGGCGGCCCGTCCACCGGCACGGGCACCACCCTCGGCGCGATGTGGACCGCCGTCGAACGGGTGGCCGAAGACCTCGGGATGGAGGTCGAGCTCTCCACCGGCTCCCAGGCCAAGGAGCAGCGCCGCCGCGGCCGCCTGTCGGTCAGCGTGCTGGGCGCCACCCTCCAGCCCGCCGCCATCGCGGGCATCGCCGGCCGCATCGCCGCCGCCGGCGCGAACATCGACCGCATCGAACGCCTCGCCCAGTGGCCCGTCACCTGCATCGAGCTGTCGGTCTCCGGCGCCAACCCGGCCGCCCTGCGCGTCGAGCTGGCCGCCGAGGCCGCCGCCCAGGAGGTCGACGTCGCCGTCCAGCGCACCGGCCTGTCCCGCCGGGCCAAGCGGCTCATCGTCATGGACGTCGACTCCACCCTCATCCAGGGCGAGGTCATCGAGCTGCTGGCCGCGCACGCCGGCTGCCTCGACGAGGTCGCCCGGGTCACCGAGCAGGCCATGCGCGGCGAGCTCGACTTCGCCGAGTCGCTGCGCCGCCGGGTCGCGCTGCTGGAAGGGCTGCCGGCCGAGGTGTTCGAGCAGGTGCGCCAGGAGGTCGTGCTCACCCCGGGCGCCCGCACCCTCGTCCGTACGCTCAAGCGCCTCGACTACCGCTTCGCCATCGTCAGCGGCGGCTTCACCCAGATCACCGACGCCCTGGTCGAGGAGCTGGGCATCGACTACTCGGCGGCGAACGTCCTGGAGGTCATCGACGGCAAGCTCACCGGGCGGGTCGTCGGCGAGATCGTCGACCGGCCGGGCAAGGCCCGCGCGCTGGAGCGGTTCGCCAGGGAGGCCAGGCTGCCCATCTCCCAGACGGTGGCCATCGGCGACGGCGCCAACGACCTCGACATGATCGCCGCGGCCGGGCTGGGCATCGCCTTCAACGCCAAGCCCGTCGTCCGGCAGGCGGCCGACACCGCGGTCAACACGCCCTACCTCGACTCGATCCTCTACCTCCTGGGCATCTCCAGGGACGAGGTCGAGGCCGCCGACGCCGAGGACGGCGTGCTCACGTCCTGAACCGGGCGGTGACCTCGGCGGCCAGGTCGAGCGCGTCCTTGCAGAGCGACCTGAGCGCCGGGTGGGCGGTCACCGCGTGCCGCAGCCGCCTGCGCACGGCCGTGCCCTCCCCCGCCGCCGCCTCCTCCATCAGCGAGCTGACCTCGCGCGCCACCTCGTCCAGCTGCGACTCGAACGCGTCGGCGGCGGGCGGCGGCTCGCGCTCCCGTACGGCCTGCCCCACGGCGTCCAGCCGGTCGGCCACCGCGTCCAGCACGCCGGCGGTGGCGTCCGAGCCGGGTTCGGCCCCGCGCAGCACGGCGCCGAGCAGGATCGCGTCGTCCCTGAGCTTCCTGGCCAGCGTCAGCGCGGCGCGCAGCTCGGCCGGCGCCCTGCCGCCCGGCTCCTTGTCCAGCTTGTCCAGCGACTCGCGCAGCCGGTCGGCCGCCGTCCCGGCGGACTCCGTACGGTCGGGCAGCCGGTCCAGGTCGCCTTCGGCCAGCGCGCGGACCAGGCACGCGTGCTCGCGCAGCAGCTCGGCGGCCAGGCCGCGCAGCCGTCCCGCCTGGCCGCGCGGCCACAGCAGCCGGGCCGCCGCCAGCGCCAGCACGCCGCCGGCCGCGGTGAGCGCCAGCCTGATCCCCGCCGCCTCCCAGTCGAGCCGGGTCGAGAAGTCGGTGAGCATCATGGCCAGCGGCGTCGCGAAGATCGACCAGTAGCCGTAGCTCACCTCGCGCAGGGCGAACCCGAGCGTGCCGAACACCAGCACCGTCCCCACGATCGTGTAGGGCCCCGGCACCGCCGCCAGGATCAACGCCGCCCCCGCGGCCCCCGCCACGGTGCCGGCCACCCGCAGCACCACCCGCTCGACGGTGTCCCCGTAGGTGGGCCGCACCGCCAGCAGCACGGTGAACACGAACCATTTGCCGTACTGCTCGTGCACCCCCAGCATCAGCGCCATCGCCACGGCGGCGGTGAGCCCCAGCCGCCCGGCGTGCTCGGGCCCCGAACCGCCCGGCGGCGGCTTCCACGGCAGCCGCGGGAACAGCCGGCGACCCGCCGCAGGCTTCCCGGGCAACAGCCCGCGGCTCTCCGGCGGCTTTTCCGGCAACCCGGCCAACAGCCCGCCGCCCGTCGGCGGCCTTCCTGGCAACCCCGGCAGCAGCCCGCGGCCCGCCGGTGGCACGTGCCGGGCGGCCAGGAGGCCGACCGTGCGCACCCCCACCGCGATCCGGTCCAGGCAGCGCCGGGCCTGCCCGAGCACCGCGCCGCTGCGCAGCGCCGCCGGGTCGGCGCCCGGCTCGCGCGCGCCCAGGCGCTCGGCGTAGTCGGCGGTGACGGCCAGCGCCTCCACCACCCCGGCCCGCCGCCCGTCCGCGGCCTCCCGCAGGTCCGCGGCCAGCGTCGTGGCCACGTCGTCGATCCCGTCCTGCTCGTCCGGGGCCGTCGCGCGCAGGGCGCGCAGCGCCACCGTCTCGTGGAAGATCCGGACCAGCGCCTCGACGTACGCACCGGCGGACCGGCCGGCCGCGTCCATGCTCTCGAACGACGCCGACGCCGTGGCCGCCGTCTCCAGGGCCTTGGACGCACGTTCCCTGCGCTCGTCCCAGTCGTCGCCGGCGAGCCCGTCGATCAGCCCGGCCACGGCGCGGACGGCCTCGCCCAGCGCCGTCGCCAGCGGGTCGAACCGGCGCAACGGCCACAGGGCCAGGGCGAGCACGGCGTACAGGAGGCCGCCGAACACCATCAGCTCGGGCGGCCCGAAACCCGCGGGCACCGCCAGATAGAACCCGGTGACCAGGGCGAACGCGGGCGGCGTCCCGACCGTACGCCACCGGCCGCCCGCCGCGGCGACCGCTCCGAGCGCCAGCACCGCCCACCAGGGCCGGTCCGCCAGATACAGGCCCAGCCAGCACCCGCCGGCGATCAGCACGATCTTGATGGCCATGGACCGCGCCCGCGCCGCGTACGGCTGCCCGTACGTGTCCCCGAACGCCGTCAGGTAGGCCCCGAGGGCCAGGAACGCCCCCGACTGCGGCCGGCCCGCCAGCACCCCGGCCAGCAGCGGCCCGGCCACCGCGAGCCCGCACAGCAGCCCGTACCCCCAGGGCGGACGCGCGGGCAGCGAGAAGCCGTCACGCAGCGCTCTGGCGGCCCCCCGCATAGGCGTCGTCCCCGGTCAGTGCTCCTTGGGAGCCCAGTGCATGACCAGGCGTCCCTCCCCCGGCCACAGGTCTACCCACGCCGCCTCCACCTGGATCACCGCGAACGCCCCGGGCCGGAAGCCGTAGTCGCCGCCGCCCAGTTGCAGGGCCAGCTCGTGCACCGCGGGATTGTGCCCGCACAATACGACCGTGCCCAGCTCCGGGTCGGTCCTGCGGAGCAGTTCCAGCAGTTCTTCCGGATATGCCTGGTAGATGTCGCGTTCGTAGCTGATCTCCATGCCCGGGAAGGCCAGCTCGGCGGTGCGCCTGGTCCGCAGCGCCGGTGAGCAGAGCACCGCGTCGGGGCTCAGCCCGGCCGCCCTGATCTCGTCGCCGGCCCGGCCGGCGTCGCGCTCGCCGCGCTCGGTCAGCGGACGTTCGCGATCGGCCAGGCCGGGCACCTGTGCGGCCTTGGCATGGCGGAGCAGTATCAGGGTCCGCGTCACGTCGTCACCTCGACCCGTCATTCGCTCGACTTGTCGTCGACCCGTCCATGCGTCGACCCGTCATTTCCTCGACTTGTCGTCGACCCGTCCATGCGTTGACCCGTCATCCCCTCGACGCCCAGATCCCGAGCCCGATGATCACGCCCAGGATGACCAGCATCGCCAGCAGGATCAGGCCCAGCGTCTTCCCGCCCGAGGGCCGGTTGTCCTCTTCCACCCGCCCAGTTTCCCACCGCGCCCCCGCCGTCCCCGCGCCACCCACCCACATGCGAAGACGCCCGCCCCTGGCCGGGACGGGCGTCTCGCCGATCGGTCGTTACGAGGCCACGGGCTCGTGCTCGCGGTCGTTGTTGGCCGGCTCGCTCGTCACCGACCTGCGCTTGGAGACGACGATGGCCGCCACCACCACCGCCACCGCCACCACCGTGATGCCGACCCGCAGCGCGGCGTTGCCCGCGTACAGGACGACGGCCGGCGCGACCAGCAGCGCCACCAGGTTCATCACCTTGATCAGCGGGTTGATGGCCGGGCCCGCGGTGTCCTTGAACGGGTCGCCGACCGTGTCGCCGATGACCGTGGCGGCGTGGGCCTCGGAGCCCTTGCCGCCGTGGTGCCCGTCCTCTACCAGCTTCTTCGCGTTGTCCCAGGCGCCACCGGAGTTGGCCAGGAAGACGGCCATCAGGGTGCCGCAGGCGATCGCGCCGGCCAGGAACGCGCCGAGCGGCGCGTAGCCGAGCGCGAACCCGACCGCGATCGGGGTCATCACCGCCAGCAGGCCGGGCGTGGCCAGCTCGCGGAGCGAGTCGCGGGTGCAGATGTCCACGACGCGGCCGTACTCGGGCTTCTCGGTGCCGTCCATGATGCCCGGCTTGTTGCGGAACTGGTCGCGTACCTCGAAGACCACCCGCATGGCCGCGCGGCCGACCGCCGAGATCGCCAGGCCGGAGAACAGGAACACCACCGCGGCGCCGACGATCAGCCCCACCAGCACGTTGGGCTGGTCGATGCTGAGGCTGAAGGTGGAGAAGGCGCCGAGCGCCGCCTTGATGTCCTGGCCGGCCTTCGAGAGCTGGTCCTCCACCGCCGTGCGGAACGCGCCGAACAGCGCCGTCGCCGCCAGCACGGCCGTGGCGATGGCGATGCCCTTGGTGATGGCCTTGGTGGTGTTGCCGACGGCGTCGAGGCTGGTGAGCACCCGCGCGCCCTCGCCCTCGACGTCGCCGGACATCTCGGCGATGCCCTGGGCGTTGTCGGAGACCGGGCCGAAGGTGTCCATGGAGACGATGACGCCGACCGTGGTCAGCAGGCCGGTGCCGGCCAGGGCCACCGCGAACAGCGCGATCGTGACGTTCCCGAACCCGAGCAGGAACGCCCCGTAGACCGCGCCGCCGATGATCAGCGCCGAGTAGACGGCCGACTCCAGGCCGACGCTGATGCCGGCGAGGATGACGGTGGCCGGGCCGGTGGCCGAGCTCTCGCCGATCTCGCGCACCGGACGGCGGTTGGTCTCGGTGAAGTAGCCGGTCAGCAGCTGGATGGCGCTGGCCAGGACCAGGCCGATCAGCACCGCGCCCACCGCGATCAGGCGCGGATCGGCGTCGGAGGTGACGGTCGAGCCCGACAGGGCGCCGAAGCTGCTGGGCAGATACCAGAAGGCCGCCGCGGCGACCAGCACCGCCGAGATCCCGGCCGAGATGAAGAAGCTGCGGTTGATCGCCGCCATGCCGCTGCGGTCTCGGTCGCGCAGCCCGGTGACGAAGATGCCGATGATCGCCGTCAGCACGCCGATCATGGGCACGATCAGCGGGAAGATCAGGCCCTGCTCGCCGAAGGCCACCTTGCCCAGGATGAGGCTGGCGACCAGCATGACCGCGTACGACTCGAACAGGTCGGCCGCCATGCCCGCGCAGTCGCCGACGTTGTCACCGACGTTGTCGGCGATCGTCGCGGCGTTGCGCGGGTCGTCCTCGGGGATGCCCTGCTCGACCTTGCCCACCAGGTCGGCACCGACGTCGGCGGCCTTGGTGAAGATGCCGCCGCCGACTCGCATGAACATCGCCAGCAGCGCCGCCCCGAACCCGAAGCCTTCGAGAACGTGGGGCGCCTCGCCCTGGTAGATGAAGACGACCACGGCCGCACCGAGCAGCCCGAGGCCGACGGTGAACATGCCGGCGACGCCGCCGGTGCGGAAGGCGACGCGCATGGCGCGCTTCTCGCCCGACTCGTTGGCCGCGGCGGCGACGCGCACGTTTCCGCGCACCGCCAACCACATGCCCATGAATCCGGTCAATGCGGAGAACACCGCACCGACCACGAAGAAGATCGAGCGACCGACGCGTACGTCCATTTCGCCCGGCAGCAAGAGCAACAGGAAGGGAATGACGATCACGAAGATCGCCAGTGTGCGGAATTGGCGCGCGAGATAGGCAGCCGCGCCTTCCTGCACGGCTCGCGCGATGTTCTGCATGCGTTCGGTGCCCTGGCCGGCGGACAGCACCTCGCGTACGAGGCCGCCGGCGACGGCTAGCGCGATCAGCGCGACCGCGGCTACCACGATCACTATGGTGAGATTGTTACCGCTCAGGGACAGATTGGGCGCTGGCGCCAATGCCAGCATGTGCCTGCTCATCGTTCTCCTCGGCAAGACCGGTCGTCTCGCCCGAACGGTGCTGCGGATCTCTCGGCGGGCGGGTGCGGCACCATCCGGGTTGTGGGTGCCGCTTCCGGTTGAATCCGCGGTTCCGCCGGATCACCTTGGCCGGTGCCGGGAGTCTACGCAGGCACTGAACGGATATGAAGGCTCTCGGGGCGGGTATTTGCGCGGGCGTTCAGTAATCCCCTGACAGCGGGCCGGTTTGAGATCTGACAGGCGAAATTTCCTCAGGTTTACGGGCGTGACAACCCCACAAATCGGACCGCCCGAAACCCAGATTTAATCCCCACGACACGCCGACCCCCTTCCACACACACCCCGCCCCCACCACCTGGCGGCACCTCCGCACACCACCGCCGGACCGTCACCTCCCGGCCCCGCCCCCTGGCCAGCTTCCGGCGCCACCTACCGGCCCCCTTCCAGCGCCACCTTCCGGGACCACCTTCCCTTCCAGCGCCACCTTCCGGGACCACCTTCCCTTCCAGCGCCACCTTCCAGCGCCACCGCCGCGAGATGCGGCGGGGCGCCACGACCGGCGGACGCGCCCTCCGTGACTCGGGCCGCCGGCCGCGGCCTGACCGACGCGGCACAACGCCACGGCCTCGCAGGGACACAGCCAGGCCCACACGGCCCGCCGCCACACGCCCCGCGACACACGGCGCCCAGCGCAAGCCCTTCCAACAACCCGGCCGACTATCCCCCACTCATCCACAGCCTGTGGACAACTCCCACCCCTGTCCACAGACACCACTGCGGCGGCAAGAGCCATGGGCAGTCGTATTGCTCTACCAAGGCACGTCAGGCAGCCCAGCCACGCCGCCGTCCTGGCCTTCCGCCCCTCAGGCGCGCCCCTCGCCGGCGAAGTCGTCGCACCGTACTGAGCTCTCAGCCCAGCCCCTTGCCACGCTGTCCTTCGGACTCCAGCCTCCGGCTGCGCTGCCGTAGATTTTCGCCCTTCGATCCCAGCCGCTGACCCGCCCCCTGCAGAACCGCCTGCACCGCCGGCCCGCAGTCCGCGCCCTCGAGCTACCGCCCGATCGAAACTTGGACGTCTCGCCGCACAACACAGCGGTTGAACGCGCGAAGCGGACTTGGGCCTGCTCTGAGGCCGAAGCCCAGGCAGCATGCGACGTAGAGACGTGCGATGTAGAGACGTGTGGCGTAGAGACGTGCGACCTGGAGACGTGCGACCTGGAGGCGTGCGGCCTGGAGGCGTGCGGCCCTCGCACTGCTTCGATGCCGCGCCAGCCCCGCGCGGGCCGCTCTGAGCTCTTCGGCCGGTCCACGCCGAGCCCCTACGGCGCTGAACCCCTGCATCGGGACCTCGCTGAACGGCTCCCGCAGGACCCCTGCACCCCGGCTTCGCTAAGCCCTGCACCAGGCCTGGCCAAGACCCTGGGCGGGTCCGCCGGCGACCGAGCACACGCTGCCGCTTCTCTCGGATCGATGCAGGCCGTCCGGACATGCCGACAGGACGAGGCACCGAGCGCCCTCGTCAGGACATGCAGAAACGTGGCGCGACTCGACAGGGAGGAAGGCATGCCACGACCGGACATCCCCTCATCCCCGTCTATCGCCCCTGAAACCACACCCGACCAGCTCGAACACGCCCCTTGGGAGACAAGGGACCGATCCAAGCGATGTCAGGTCAGGAACCCGCCCCGTTGGAGGCGGGCCAGCTCATCCGGATGTTCGTCCCCTTGGGGCTGGGGAAGACCTCGACGTCATCGGCCAGACCCGTGATGACGGCGATGCCGAAGCCTGACATGAACGAGTCAGAGAGCATGCCCAGATCGAGCGGCTGCTCCTGCTTGATCTCGTCACTGGGGGCCAGATCGCTGACCGTGACCTCGAAACGCCCGGAGTCGTCACGTAGCTCGATGCGGATGGGCTCGCCCGGGCAGTGAAGTCGATGCGCCTCGACCGCCCGGGAGCATGCCTCACCCACGGCGAGCCTGACTTCGTCCAGCAGCGATTCCTCCACGCCGGTACGACGGGCGATCGCCGTGGCCACCAGCCGGGCGGTCCGCACATGCGCGGGGAGAGCGCTGAACGTCAGCTCGACGGTAGCCATGCTACTTGTCTTTGCCGTGAGCTTCCTTGGCCTCGTCGACGGAAGCGTAAATCCCGAAGACCTTGGTCAGACCGGTGATGCGGAAGATCTTGAGGATGCGCTCCTGGGTGCACACCAGCTCGAGCGAGCCGTCGTGCGCCCGGACCCTCTTGAGCCCTCCGACGAGCACTCCCAACCCCGTGGAGTCGAGGAAGTCGACCTTCTCCATGTTCACCAGAAGGTGGAAGTTGCCCTTGTTCACCAGGTCGATGAGGAGCTCACGCAATCTCGGCGCCGTGTAGACATCGATCTCACCCTCGACCTCCACGATGGTGAGTCGGTCTTCGGTGCGGTGATCCAACTTCAGATCCACAGATCCTCCAGCGCCTCGCCTGCGAAAGTACTCTTGCGGGCCTGGCAATCTGGAGCGTGGCCCCAGATTGTCCGACCCTGACGCGCGGCATTCAACCACGCGTCTGGCTTGTGTCTATACGAAATCACGATTCCCGGCGACTTTGCCCATCGATGCAAGACTGGAAACAGTGACTTCCTCGGCATCCTCCCCACAACAGGCAGGTCCACTCCTCGCCCACCTGCTCGGAGTTCCCGCACGTCATGAGCGTGTCACCCATGTGGAGCATGTTCCTGCACGTCAGGCGGGTCAAGCGCGTTGGCCGGACTGGGCGCCGGAAGTCCTGGTTACGCGCTTGGCGAACCGTGGAGTTACAGGACTCTGGCCTCACCAGCACGAAGCCGCCGACCTGGCTTTCCGTGGCCGAAACGTGATCATCAGTACCGGAACGGCCTCGGGCAAGTCCCTGGCGTACCTCACGCCGGCGGTCGCCTCCTGCCTCGACGGCGGCACCGTCCTGTACCTGACGCCGACCAAGGCCCTGGCCGCCGACCAGCTCCGCGGCCTGCGCGAACTGCGCATCACGCAGGTGCGCGCCGCCTGCTTCGACGGCGACACCCCCTTCGAGGAACGCACGTGGATCCGCCAGCACGCCAACTACGTCCTGACCAATCCGGACATGCTCCACCGCGGCGTGCTGCCCCGCCACGCGCAGTGGTCCTCGTTCTTCCGCCGCCTCCGCATGGTGGTCGTGGACGAGTGCCATGGATACCGCGGCGTCTTCGGCTCGCACGTGGCCCAGATCCTGCGCCGCCTGCGCCGCGTCTGCGCCCGGTACGGCTCGCGCCCCACGTTCATGCTCGCCTCGGCCACGGCGAGCGAGCCCGGCATGTTCGCCATGAGGCTGACGGGGCTTGAGATGGACGAGGTGACCACGGACGCCTCTCCGAAGGGTTCTACGACCATCGCGCTCTGGGAACCGCCCCTGACGGACCTGCGGGGCGAGGGAGGGGCTCCTGTGCGCCGCACGGCCACTGCGGAGGCCGCTGACCTCCTCGCGGACCTGGTCCTGGCGAACGTACGGACGCTCGCGTTCGTGCGTTCGCGACGCGGCGCCGAGACGGTCGCCCTGTCCGCCCGCGCCAAGCTGGCCGACGTCGCCTTCTCCGTCACCGCCCCCTGGCCCCCGCACGCCACGCCCGAAACCGCGCCCTGGCCCCCGCACGCCACGCCCGAAGCCACGCCCTGGCCCCCGCACGCGACACCCGAAGCCACGCCCCCGGGCTTCTCCCCCGGCGCCGAGTCCTCGCCGCTCGCCTCCTCCTCGACCCCTCAGGATTCCACTCCCCCCACCGGAAGCGCCGCATCCGACGTCCAGGACCCGCGCCACTCCACCCCGCCGAGCCCGCTCACCTGGGCCATCCCCGACGACGTCCAAGACCTGGCCGCCCTCCCCGACAAGGTCGCCGCCTACCGCGCCGGCTACCTCGCCGAGGACCGCCGCCTCCTGGAGAAGGCCCTGCGCGCCGGCACCCTCATGGGCCTGGCCACCACGAACGCCCTCGAACTCGGCGTGGACGTCTCGGGCCTGGACGCCGTGCTGATCGCCGGCTGGCCCGGCACCCGCGCCTCCCTCTGGCAGCAGGCCGGCCGGGCAGGACGCGACGGCCAGGACGCCCTCGCCGTGCTCATCGCCAGGGACGACCCCCTGGACACCTACCTCGTCCACCACCCGCAGGCCCTGTTCGGCCGGCCGGTGGAGGCGATCGTCCTGGACCCGGAAAACCCGTACGTCCTGGGCCCTCACCTGTGCGCCGCCGCCGCCGAGATCCCGCTGACGGACGACGACCTGCCCGTCTTCGGCGCCACCACCGCCGACGTCCTGGAAGACCTGGTCGCCCGGAACCTCCTGAGACGCCGTCCCGCAGGCTGGTTCTGGACCCGCCGCGAACGCGCCACCGACCTCGCCGACATCAGAGGCGGCGGAGGCGCCCCGATCCAGGTGGTCGAGTCGTCGACCGGCCGCCTGCTCGGCAGCGTGGACGAGCCGTCCGCCCACACCACGGTCCACACCGGCGCGGTCTACCTCCACCAGGGCGAGACCTTCCTCGTGGAGACCCTCGACCTGGACGCCGGAGTCGCCCTGGTCGAGGCAGCCAATCCCGACTACTCCACGTTCGCCCGCGACATCACCGACATCTCCATCCTCGCCACCCAGCGCTCGCGCCCCCTCGGCCCGGGAACGCTGCACTTCGGCGAGGTGGAGGTGACCAGGCAGGTGGTCTCGTACCTGAAAAGACGCCTGCAGTCAGGCGAGATGCTCGGTGACGAACCCCTCGACCTGCCGCCGCGCACCCTCCGCACCCGCGCGGTCTGGTGGACCCTGCCCGCCACGGCGGTCGCGCCGCTCGCGGCGGCGGACATCGACCTCGGCGGCGCCGCGCACGCCGCCGAGCACGCCTCGATCGGCCTGCTCCCCCTGTTCGCCACCTGCGACCGATGGGACATCGGGGGCGTCTCCACCGAACTGCACGCCGACACCGGCCTGCTCACCGTCTTCGTGTACGACGGCCACGAAGGCGGCGCGGGCTTCGCCGAACGCGGCTACGCGCGGGCCACCGACTGGCTGACGGCCACGCGTGAGGCGATCGCGTCCTGCGAGTGCGAGCGCGGGTGCCCGTCCTGCATCCAGTCCCCGAAGTGCGGCAACGGCAACGAGCCCCTGCACAAACGCGGCGCGCTCCAGCTCCTGGACATCCTCCTCGCCCCCGGCCCTCTGTCCTAACTGTCACCCTTCTCCGGCCGGCGCCCCGCATACGCCCGCTCATCGTCATCGTCATCGTCGTCGTCGGAGGCCCAGAAGTCGCCGGCGCCCGGCAGCGGACGCTCCCAGAAACCGCTGTCCTCCATGCACCTGGGCGACGGTGGCAGGTAGTCGTCCCAACGCTGCTCCAGGGGGGTGGCGGGTGGGACGACGGGGCCGGTGGCGGGCTCGGGAACGTCCGTAACAGCCGAACTGGGCAACGCGATGCGCGGCGGATTCTGCGGATCCTGCCCTGCCTCCCCCGCCGTTTCCCGGCCCGTTTCCCGGCCCGTTTTCGGCCGAGCCTCGTGACGGCCTGTCTCCCGTGCTTTCTGGGCCGCGCGTAAGTCCTGCACGCTCAGATGGATCGGCAGAGCGACCGGCACCTGCCTCGACGCCCCACCCGGCATCCGAGCCCCCCTTGGCTCCGCCTCCCGCCACCCCCGAACGTCGTACGCACCCTGAGCCTCCCCCGCCCTGGGGGCCGCGCTTTCTGGAAGCGGACCAGGTGCGGCGGCCGCCCCTTCGAGAGCACGCTGCGGCGTCTCACGCGCCTGGCCCTGCGCATCCCCTGCCCTCTCGTCTTCGCCGGCGCCTTGCCTGATCGCAGGCTCGGGCAGGGGCGTCGGGGGGTTCGGCTGGGGAGGTTCCGGCATGCGTGTCCTGGCGACGGCGAGCACCACGGTAGGACGTCGGGACGCTGTCCTGGCTCGCGGAACCTCGTCGGGGTTGGGCTGAACCGCCCTGCTTCCTGCTGATGTGGCTGCACGGCTGGCCGAAGCCGCGGCGCTCGCACCGCCACGCCCGGCGCCGGTGGCCAGCGCGCGCCGCCGAGCCCATGCACCGGCGTGCGCCGCGAGCAGGAGAAGCAGCAGGCCTCCTGTCACGTACATCCCGTACTGCCCGAAGTTCCCCGTCGGCGACTCGTCCGACTGCGCCCTGACGCCGCCCGCCTGGATCGCAGCCGCTTCGGTGTCGTCGTCCGCGCGCTTGTTCGTCCCGGACGCTTCCTCGCGGCCCGGGTCGGCCGCGGTCGAGGTCGGGAGGCTTTCCGGCATTGCGGGCAGGGCGGAGGTGTGCCTGCGGGTCGTCGTGGGCTTGCGGGTGGGTACGGTCGTGGGCCTGACGTGCTTCTTGGCCGGGAGGGTCGGCAGCGGATCGACCCGCGTCCTCCCGTCCGTCTTCGTCGTCTGCTGCTTGGTCGTCTGCTGCTTGGTCGTCTGCTTCTTGGTCGTCTGCTTCTTGGTCGTCTGTTGCTTGGTCGTTTGCTTCTTGGGCTGGGACGCGGCCGGCGCGGGAACCGTGACGTACGCGACACCCGATTTGCCCGACGCGACCGAACCACCGTCCCCGTCGCCGCGGAACGCCTTGACCGTGATGCCCACGCGCCGCCCCGCCGCCTTGGCGGGCACCGCGAGGACGGCCTTGCACGAGGACCCGGAGCACGCGTTGTCCACGGACAGCCGGCCGACGACGCCGGACTGACTTGTGGAGACCTCATAGGACTGGAGATCCGGCTCCGAGCCCTTGCTCCAGGTCACCTCGACCTTGGTGGTGCCCTCCAGACGCGCGTCCACGTTCCCCGGGGGCTCGGGAGGTCGCCGCAGTTTGAACGTGCTGGTGGCGTACCTGGTGCCCGTGATGTCTCCTTTGAGCGTCACGGTGAAGGTGCCGTTGGGCGCGCTGCCGGCGTCGAACGTACCGGAGATCGTCTGGTTCGCCCCGCCTCCGGCGACCCTCTGGCTCGGCGTGGCGGGGCCTTCGACGTACAAACCCATCTTGAGCTGCATCAACCCGGTCTGGGCAGAAACCGTCACGGACGACCCCGTGACCACCTGGCCGTCGGAAGGCGACGTGATCTGCCCAGAGGCTTCGGCCTGCCGCGTCACCACAGCCGCCTGCGCCGACCCGCCCAGGACGATCGAACCCGCCACGACCGCCACAGCGGCCACCACTCTGCCAACCACCGTCACGACGATTCCCTCCACAGAGAGCCTCGCGCCGCATGACCGTCCAGGGGGCGTGCACGCGACGACCGGAAGTGCAGTCCGCCCGGCCGATGCGGTCACCGACCGCTCCTGAATTCGCCCTGTTGGCGACGTTCTGGAAGCGCGCCGTGGATGGCATGAACCGAGGGTAAGCGGAACCTTATGCGACGTAGCGAACTCTTGGACACCGCGTCCAAGAAGTCGTGACTCGATTGCGACATTGCACCGCAACTCACAGAAATATCGCCTGTTTGATGGGGATGATCCAAAAAGACCAATAAACCCCAGCCGAAAAGGCGCCTCTCCCATCAATCACACAACTTCGGCCCCAGACTTTCGCGCAATACCTCACCTAAGAACAAATCCCGAGAATCTCCGCGCCCCGCCTCACACCGAAACGCCCCGGGCCTCCCCGCAACGCTTCACATGGGAACGTCTCGCGCACCCCCTCAGCGCTTCACACCGGAAAGTCCAGCGAGCCTCCTCAGCGCTTCACTCCAGAACGCCCCCGCGGGACTCCCTGCAACGCTTCACACGAGAACGCCCCCAAGAACATCCCGTGGCGTTTCACAAGGGACACGCCCCACGAACCCTACGTGGCGTTTCACGCGACACACCCCGCCGACCCCACCCTGGCTTCAACTTGCTCCGCCAGGTTCCAGGCGAAGCCGCCGTCGACTCATCCCCGCGCCCCTCGCGCCTTACTCCGCACGCTTCAAGCGGAAAGCCCCAGCGCACGAGCCGCCACGCCTCGCACCTCACACCCTCTGATTCGCACGCCACCATCGATGCCCGCAGCCCACGTCACAAGGCCCTTATCCATTTCGCTCGCCTGACGATTTATCAGCCCATCGCAGAACAGGGTGGCCAGTAGTTCGAGGTCCCTCGCACAGACTTCCACGCTCCGCCACACCACTGTCCCGACGCGACGAATCGTGCACCGAGAAACCAGCTATGCCCCGTCGTCGCCATCGCGCAGCGAATGAATCATGCTCTGCAAAATCCGGAACGCGTCCGACTGCTCGGCCTCGGTCATGCCGGCCAGCATTCTGACCTCGACGGACCGGACCGCCGCGCTCGCCTTCTCCAGGCTCCGTCGGCCGCGAGGCGTGAGCCGCGCGGGAAGCGCCTTCCCGACGGGCGCCTCCGCGGGCCTGGTGACGTAGCCGTCTCGCTCCAGGGTCTGGAGCAGCACGTTCATCGACTGCCGGGTCACGAACGCGCCACGCGCCAGCTCGGAGTTCGACAAGCCCGGCCGTTGAGCCAGCAACTCCAGGCAGGAGTAGTGCGTCACGCTCATCCCGAGTGGCCGCAGCACCTCCTCCATGGCTGCACGCAGGGTGCTGGAAGCCTCTTTCAGCAGGTAGCCCAGCGATTTGTCCAGGTCGACGCCGGCACCGTTTTGACTCATGTCAGTATTCTGACATACATTGATGCGTGTCAGAAAACTGACATAGAGCTGAAGGAGCATCCTCATGCCCGTCACCGGCCCCGACTTCATCTCACTGCAAGCGCGCGACCTCGACGCTTCGCAGGCGTTCTACGAGCGGTATCTCGGCCTCGTCCGTTCGCAGGCCGGCCCTCCGCACGCCGTCGTCTTCGAGACGAAGCCGATCGCCTTCGCACTCCGCGAGGTCGTTCCCGGCACCGATCTCGGCTCCGTTGCCCAGCCCGGCATCGGTGCCGCGATCTGGCTGCACGCCACCGACGTCCAGGCCATCCACGACGCCCTCCTCGCCGACGGTCACACCATCGTCTCCGCACCGATCGACGGCCCCTTCGGCCGCACCTTCACCTTCGCCGACCCCGACGGCTACCAGATCACCCTCCATGACCGCGCCTGAGGCGAGCACCCTGGTCTTCGGAGCTACCGGGGCACTCGGCCGCCACCTCCTGGACGCGCTGGTCGCTCGTGGAACCAGCCCCGGAACAATCACCGCGGCCGGACGGAACCAAGCACGTCTGGGGGAACTCGCCTCCGCCGGGTTCAGCACCGCCGCCGTCGACCTGTCGGATTCAGCCGGCGTCGCAGAGCTGGTCGCCAGGCACTCCGACATCGTGTTGATCTCGGGCAGAGACCCGAACCGTCTCGCTCAGCACGAGTCGGTCATCGAGGCGGCGAAGAACGCGAACGTCCGACACCTCTACTACACCAGCGGAGTTCGAGCCGACGACGACCGGTTCGAGATCAACGCCGACCACAGAGCGACAGAGGACGCTCTCACCGCTTCCGGCGTGACGTACACGATCCTGCGGAACACCTGGTACATCGAGAACTACATCCAGACGCTGGCAGGCCCCCGCTTCACCGGCGTTCTCGCCGCAGCGACCGGCGACGCCGTCGTTGCCGCAGCCAGCCGGAAGGACCTGGCTGAGGCGTTGGCCATCGTCGTCACCACAGCTGGGCACGACAATGTGACTTACAGCCTCTCCGGCGACACGAACTTCACCTACGCCGACATTGCCGACGCGATGTCGGTCGTCCTGAAGCGGGAGGTCACGTACCGCCCTGTAACTTCCGCAGAGTTGCGGGTAGCACTGATCAACTCCGGGATGGACGGCGAGCTGGCCGGCTTCTTGGCACGTCTCGACGAGACCATCGCCGCGGGAGTTTTCGCTCGCGTCGGTGACGATCTTTCTCGACTCCTCGGCAGGCCGACCACCGGCCTGGTCGAGGGACTGACGGCAGAGTGAGCACCGGAGCCGGCGCAGGCGCGTTGGCCTCTCGGCTCGCGCCGTCCCGTCTCCCGATCAGCCAGTGGCCGGACTCGCGCGCGACGCCCCGAGGCCTGCATGTGTCGCGGTCGATCACGCGCCCCCAAGGCCCTAGGACGGCGGCCTGACGACGGGACGCCGCGATCAGCTGCTACCCAGGCGACATCGTGACCGGCCCTGCGCGAGACCTGCCTGTAAGGGTGTGTGCTCCGGCGATCGGCAAGGTGATCGACAAAGAGGTCCGGACGTCCGCGATCTCTCCCGTGAGCTCACAAGCCGCCAGCCGGACACCGTTCTTTCTGGCCAACGCGGCCGCCCTGCCGCACGCGCCCTCGGGGTCGACGATGGCCGTTCTGGCCGCGGCCAGAGCGCTCAGATCGGCCGCGCTGTCAACCCGATGGCGGGCCACACGAACCGCCCCCACGGAGGCCAACCCTCCGGCAACCGCCATCAGGAGCCCCATGAGGGCCACTCCCCATAAGGTCGCCGACCCTCGTTCCCTGTGCTTGATCATCCTTGTCCTCGCCGTGATTGATCGGTGAAAGGTCGTCGATTCGCCGAGCTTGAGACGCTTCCGCACCTCCCGCGCTGACGATCTCCGCGCCGCGTCGCGGAGTTGTTGTCTCTTCTTGTGGGTAGAAGACGCCGTAGGGGTTGGAGATTTCGCCCCCCGGCTGCCAGGAGGACACGAGGGCTCATGTCCTCCTGGCAGATCTCATTTCGGCAGGCACCTGCGTGACGTCACGGTTCTGTGGCGGCTGTCGCCGAGGCCGACACGCGGACGGCCGGCAGCGAAGCGCCCCAAGCTGGTCGTACATCTACTGCGATCTCTACGTGGGTGAATTCTGCGTCGCGGGCGATCTCTACGTGTGCGTCTGGGCGGGTGGCGGAGCGGGCGAGTTCGCGGACCTGGTCCAGCGGCTCACCTCGGGCTGCGGCGCGCACTGCCGCTCGGGCTGTGTCCACGCATTCCAGTTGGACGTTCACCGCTTGTATGGCCCAGAGCGCGGCTGCCAGGACGATCATGAGCGCGGGCAGCATGGCGGCGGTCTCGGCCGTCACCGAGCCGCGTGATGCCGACCGTTGCCTGGTGGCGGCGTTCCGCGTCTGGTGGAGGGTCATCCGGTCATCTTGAGCGCTCGGTCTATGAGGGACTTCAGCATCTCCTGCACCTCCGGGCTGCTGACCACTTTGAACAGGAGCGCGGCGAAGGCGCAGGCCGCGATGGTGCCGACTGCGTATTCGGCTGTGGACATGCCGCGCTCTCGGTTCGCGACAGCGCAGGTGATCCACTTGCCGGGGTACCAGCGTGAGCTCTGCCCGGTGGGATCGCCGGGAGGTGCGGGGACGGTCGAGGAAGCGTGGGTGGCTGCCGTCTCGACGTCGGAGGAGTCGTCGGCTTCGGGGGGCGGCGTGGTGGCGGCCGGCTCGGTGCAGGCGGTGGGCCAGGATGAGGTGGCGTACGCGTGAGCTGGAGCGGGGCTGAGGGTGCCTGGCATGGTGGCGGGACCTTGCATCGTGCCTCCAGGTGGTCGGAGCCGGGTCTTGTCCGGCGGGAGTCCAAGGTTCGCCGAGAAGGCACAGCCGCCGTCAGGCCGAATGGCGTTCTGGGGATTGTCGGCGAGTCGGCCCCCAGCCTGTGGACAAGTCCGCCGCCAAGGGGACGTCACGGCAGGACGATCGTGGAAGCGAGGCCGGCGATCACCGGGATGATGCCGAGGAGGACGAAAGTCGGCAGGAAGCACAGGCCCAGCGGGGCGACCGCCTTCACGCCCACGGTCCGGGCGGCGGCGAGTGAGGCGGCTCTGGCAGTGTCTCGGGCGTCATCGGCCAGCCGGGTCAGGACGTCCGCCAGCGGGGCGCCGGTCTGCGCGGCCCGGCTCATGGCTCTCGACAGCTGGCTCAGGGCCGGGTCCTTCGCCAGGGTCGCCCAGGTCGGCTCGGGGTCGGCGCCCAACCGGAGTTGGCTGCCCACCCATGCCAGACGCTGACCGAGGGGGCCGCCGATCGTGGTCGCGGCCAGGTCGGTGGCGGCGGTCACCGGTTGTCCGGCGAGAAGGCAGGCGGTCATCAGGTCGGCGGCGAAGGGGAGGTCGGCGGTGATCTGCTCGCGTTCCTGGCGGGACCGCGGAGGTTCCTTCCTGTGCAGGATCAGGGCGGTCACCGGGGTCAGCAGAAGGGCCACCGCGATTCCTGGGAGGCCGCCGATCAGGAGGGCCGTGATCACGCCGGTGACGGCGGCGGTGGTGACGGTTCTGCGGCTCGGGCGGCGGTGGTGGGGATCCTTCTTGTCGAGCCAGTCGGGCTGGGCGGGGACGTCCGTCGGAGAGGTGGCGGGGCTCGACGGCGGGCCGGGCGCGGGCAGGAGGCGGCTGAGGCGGTCCGCCGGGACGCGTGGGGCTGACCACAACCAGGTCGCGAGGGCTGCGCAGAGGGCGGACAACAAAGGGAGCATCGGACGAAATCCAGAGGTTCGGTTGGCAGAGATGAGGACGCCTCGCCGGAGTACCGGCTTACAGATCACGCCGGAGTAGCGGCCTACAGATCACGCAGAAGTGCCGGCCTACAGATCACGCAGGAGTACTGGCCTACAGGTGTCGAAGGCGTGGCGGGGTCAGGGTTGGGCTTTGGTGGCCATGCGGTGGGTCCACCACAGGCCGCAGGCGTCGAGGGCGGTGCCGGACAGGAGGCAGAGCAGGCCCGGCCAGGTGCCGAACAGGAAGCTCAGCGGATGCATGTCGAGCGCTCCCGCCATGAGCAGGCCGAGGACCGGCAGGCCCGCGAGCATCCGGGCCGTCGTGCGGGGGCCCGCCAGTTGGGCGGCGACGTCCTGGCGGTGGGTCTGGGCGGCGCGGAGCGTGCCGCCGACTCGTTCGACGAGGGCGGACATGCCGGCGCCCACGGTGAGGCTGACGTCCCAGCAGGCCGCGAGCCGGCGGAGGCCCTCGCCGCCCTGAGCCGGCGCCGCCGCCGTGAGGGCCGCGGAGACGTCGCCGCCGTCTCGCGCGGCGGCCAGGGCGGGGCGCAGGGCTTCCGGGTCGGGGAAGTCGACTGTCGTGATGGCCCGGGTCAGGGCTTCGCCGGGGGTGCGGCCCGCGGCGAGCTCGGCCGAGAGCGACTGGCACAGCTCTATGGAGGCCCGGCGCCAGGAGTCGGCGCGGCGGGCGGGACCGGGGCGGGTGAGGGTGGCCCGCAGCAGGTGTTGCCATGGGAGACGGCGATGGCGAGCGATCAGGAGCGCGTGCAGGCGGCGGGCGGGCGTGGCGGGGCCGGTCCACAGCCAGATGGCGCAGGCTGTGGACAAGGCTGAGACGAGCGCGGCGGTCATCGCCCGGAGGCCTTCACGATGCCCTGCGCAGCAGGGATTCGTAGCCGGGGCCGGTGTGGGAGGAGCCGTTCGCGGCGAAGGTGAGGGCGGGGACCGATTCGACGAGGCCGGCCGGGGTTCTGGAGAGCAGGCAGATCTCGGCGACGCGCCTTCGGCCGTCGCTGCGGGTGCGGGTCAGGTGGACGACCACGTCGAGGGCCGCGGCCAGCTGGCTGTGCACGGCCTCCCTGGTCAGCCCAGCCGCGCAGCCGAGGGCTTCCAGGCGGGGCGGCACGTCGGCCGCGGCGTTGGCGTGCAGGGTGCCGCAGCCGCCCTCGTGGCCGGTGTTCAGGGCGGCGAGCAGGTCGACGACCTCCGCTCCCCTGACCTCGCCCACCACGAGACGGTCGGGACGCATGCGCAACGCCTGGCGCACCAGGTCGCGCAGGCCCACCCCGCCCGCTCCTTCGAGGTTGGCCGGGCGGGTCTCCAGACGGACCACGTGGGGGTGCAGAGGGCGCAGCTCGGCGGAGTCCTCCACCAGCAGGAGCCGTTCGGCCGGGTCGGCCTGGGACAGCAGGGCCGACAGGAGCGTGGTCTTGCCTGTGCCGGTGCCTCCGGTGACGAGGAAGGCGAGCCGGGCGTCGACCATCGCCGTCAGCACCGTGACGGCCGCCGGGGCGATCGTGCCGGCCGACACCAGGTCGGACAGGGTGAAGGTGCGGCGCGGCGGCAGACGCAGCGACACGCAGGTGCCACCGGACGCGATCGGCGGCAGCACGGCGTGCAGCCGGACGCCGCCGGCCAGCCGCGCGTCGACGTAGGGGGACGCGTCGTCGAGCCGGCGACCGGCGGCGGCCGCGAGGCGCTGGGCCAGCCTGCGGACCGCCCCGTCGTCCGTGAAGGTGACGGAGGTGCGGCGCAGGCCGCCGCCGTCGTCGATCCACACCTCGCGTGGGCCGTTGACCAGGACGTCGGTGACGTCGGGGCGGGCCAGGAGCGGCTCCAGCGGGCCGGCGCCGATCAGGTCGGCGCACAGGGCGCGGGCCACCGCCAGGATCTCGGCGTCTCCGTAGACCGAGCGTTCGGCCCGGAGCGCCACGGCCACCTGGGCCGCCGTCGGCTCCACACCGGCGCGCGCCAGGCGGACGCGGACGGCCTCCACGAGCTCCGGCGAGACCTCCTCTGCGGCGCTCATGCCGGGAGCAGGTCGCGGAGGAGGACGGCGCAGAGGGCCCCGAGGACCGTGCGCGGGCCAAGCCCGGGCAGCTCGCCCCGGTTGAGGGTGGCGGTGAGCCTCGGGTGGTCGGGCAGGCGGGCGGCGACGGGGATGCCGAGGGACGCCGCGGCCGTCTCCTCGTCGAGGACGCCGGGACGGAGGACGGCCCGCACGTCGGAGGTGTGTTTGCGGAGCTCCCCCAGGACCTGGACGGTGGACAGGATGCCGCGCAGGTCTGCCGTGGTGACCGTCAGGGTCGTGGTCGCCCTGGTGAGGGCTTCCACGGCGGCCGGGTCGAGATGGCGTGGCAGGTCGACGACGATCAGGTCGAAGCCGCGCCGGCCCGCTTCCAGGACCGAGCGCATGGCCTGGGACGGGATCGCGGCCACCGCGCCCCGGTGGAAGGACAGGACCGCGAGGTCGCCGAACGACGGGAGCGCCGCCCGCAGGGCGGTGGAGCTGATCCTTCCCTCCCTCGCCACGAGGTCGCCCCAGCGGGCGCCCGCCGCCTCCTCGTGGCCGAGCAGCGCGTCGATGCCGCCGCCCAGCGGGTCGGCGTCGACCAGCAGCGTACGGAGGCGGTCGCCCGAGGCGCGCAGGGCCAGGCAGGCGGCGACCACGCTCGCGCCCGCCCCGCCGTGGCCGCCGACGACGCAGGTCACCGCGCCGGACCGGGGTTCGGGCTCCATGGCGTCGGCGAGACGCTCCACGAGGTGGCGCTCGTCGCCGGGCAGGCGGACGACGCCCTGGGCGCCCACGGCCACGCATTTTCGCCAGGTGTCGGGGTCGTCGGGGACGCGGGTCACCAGGAGCACCTGGTCGCGGGCGGGCGGCGAGGTGGCGGAGAGCGCGTCGGCCTGGTCGGGGCCGACGGCGACCAGGGGGGCGAGGTTCCAGTAGGGGCGCGCGCCGGCGGGGGACTGGGCCACGTCGAGCTGGGCGCCGGCGGCGGCCGCGATGCGGACCAGGTCGTCGAGGAGGTCGTGGTCCTCGGTGATGACCAGGGGGCGGTGCACGGGGTCCTCCTCTTGCGGGGGCGTGGGAGGCCAACCCTGCCGGTGAGGAGGGACGTCGCGAGAGGGCGAACGGGATTCTGTGGACGGCGGCGCCGAGGCACGTGCCGCCTGTGGACAACCGGTGAGCCCGAGACGACCTGGGGCGGAAAAAGGGCGACCCCCGCCGGGGGGGAGAGCGGGGGTCGCCTGATCGGTCCGGCTCCGGGGGGGTAGAGCCGGTCCCGTTTCAGAAGAAAGCTTTCATCACTTCACCGGAGCATGGCAAGAGACTTGCAAAGCAATCCCTCACTCAGTCGCTCCAGTTTCGGGCGATACCACCGTATGCTGCCCGATCCACTCGAGTTTCGTCGAGCAGTAATCTGGCATTTTCGCCAAGTTTTTTCGCCACCCCATAACGATCGCATAAAGGCGATCACTGTCCGTAATCGTCACAGGTAGGTAACGGGTTGGCGTTCGCGGGCGCCGCAACGGAACCCTCCCGGCCGCCTCAGGGCCCGGTAAAGGTCTTGTGCCAAGGGGTTCCCATCAGGGGGGATCCGACGTAGAAAGGTGTTACGGACCACTTGTCCGGGTGCATCAGCCGGGCACCCACGTGCGACCAGCCGCGGGAGGCGCGTCGTGACGGGCTTGACCCGCTCCGACGAATTGAGGTGCACGCTTGGTAACCCGGTGTGATGCACCGGCAGACGGCGTCTCGCACGAGACGCCGTCAGCTATGTGACCAGCCCGTCCGTCAGCCCCGCTGCATCGCTTCGCAGATCGCGGTCGTCTCCCGCACCCCCAGGCTTACCGCCGAGGCACAGTGTTGTACCCACTGACCGACGCCCTCGGGGGTGCCGGTCAGGTACGCCCGCAGCGCCTCCGCGTACGGCAGCTCCAGGTGCCCGATCTCCACGACGACCAGCGACTTCGGGTCGAGCCCGTACTCGACCAGGGTCAGCCGCTCCGCCGAGCGGGCCACGACGCCGTCGCACGTACCGAACGGACGCAGCACCGCCAGCTCGGCGTGCACCACGGCGGCCAGCACGATCGCCGGGGCCTTGCCCGCCCCTTCCAGCAGCCGGAGCAGGGCCTCCATCCGCGTCGCGGTCTCCGCGGCCCCCGGCGCGGGGCCGAGCCCGAGCGGGTCGGGGGCGGAGTCGTCCGTACGGGGACGTCCCAGGTCGGGCTGGTCGGCGAGTCCCGCGGCGGCGACGGTGTGCAGGCGGGCCAGCACCTGCCTCGGCGCCTTCCGCCAGGTGGCGCCGAGCCGGCCCATCTCCGCGGACGCCCGCAGCGCCCCCTGGACCAGCGGGTCGTGCACCTCGTCGCGGCGCAGCGCGTCCAGCGGCACGTCGGCGCCCTCGATCGCGGCCGAGGCCCGCGCGCCGCGCAGGGACGACTCGGTGGACACCGCCGGGCTCGCCCGGCGCAGGACGCGATGCCGATAGAGCCTGTCGACGGCCTGCCGGGCCTCGTCAACCGCCTCGGACACGCCTGGGAACCGCGCGATGACGGCCAATGGGTCACTCACGGAAACCGACCTTACCGGCGGGTACACCGTGCCCCACCATGGGCCACACCACCGCCGCGAAAGGCATCACGCCATGCCCCGCCACGGGCCCACACCACCGCCGCAAATGGCACCACACCATGCCCTGCCCTGGGTCACACCGCCGCCGCAAAAGGCATCACGTCATGCCCGCCCGAGACCACGGCCACCGCCATATGAGGCGCCACGCCGCCCCTCGCCATGGACCGGACCGCCGCCGGATTAGGCGCTACGGCACCCCCCGCTTTTTCCCGCCACGCCGAACCGCATATTCTCCTGATTTCAGGATGACAACAGTTCAATTGCGTTTGTCATGCGAGCTGATAATCGTGCGGCCACCCACGCGAATCGGTACAGACCTGTCTAGACCTCTTGTGTGGGGAGGCCGTGAGCTGGTGAAGTGGGACCCGACCTATCCCACCTGGCCATAGAAGGAGCACGAAGTGGCCCCGGAGACCCCTGGCAACGAGACCCAGGCGCTGTCCAACCTGCTGCAGGAGAACCGCCGGTTCGCACCACCGGCTGAGCTGGCCGCGGCCGCGAACGTGACCGCCGCCGCCTACGCCGAGGCCGACGCCGACCGTCTCGCCTTCTGGGAGCGCGCGGCCGAGCGGCTGACCTGGGCCAGGCGGTGGGACACGACGCTGGAGTGGAACGCGCCGTTCGCCAAGTGGTTCGTCGGCGGCGAGCTCAACGTCGCCTACAACTGCGTCGACCGGCACGTCGAGGAGGGACGCGGCGACAAGGTCGCCTACCACTGGGAGGGCGAGCCCGAGGGCGACAGCCGCACGCTCACCTACAACGACCTCAAGACCGAGGTCAGCAAGGCCGCCAACGCCCTTCAGGAGCTCGGCGTGGGCAAGGGCGACCGGGTGGCCATCTACATGCCGATGATCCCCGAGCTGCCGATCGCGATGCTGGCCTGCGCCCGCATCGGCGCGATCCACTCGGTGGTGTTCGGCGGCTTCTCCGCCGGCGCGCTCAAGAGCCGCATCGACGACGCCGACGCCAAGCTCGTGATCACGGCCGACGGCGGCTACCGCCGCGGCAAGCCGAGCGCGCTCAAGCCCACCGTGGACGAGGCCGTCGCCGAGTGCCCCCAGGTGGAGAACGTGCTCGTCGTACGGCGCACCGGCCAGGACGTCGCGGTGGGCGAGAAGGACGTGTGGTGGCACGACCTGGTCGAGCGCCAGAGCGACCAGCACGCCGCCGAGCCCCACGACGCCGAGGACCCGCTGTACATCCTCTACACCAGCGGCACCACCGGTAAGCCCAAGGGCATCCTGCACACGACCGGCGGCTACCTCACCCAGACCGCCTATACGCACCACGCGGTCTTCGACCTCAAGCCCGAGACCGACATCTACTGGTGCACGGCCGACATCGGCTGGGTCACCGGCCATTCCTACATCGTCTACGGCCCCCTCGCCAACGGCGCGACCAGCGTCATCTACGAGGGCACCCCGGACACCCCGCACCGCGGCCGGTTCTGGGAGATCGTGCAGAAGTACAAGGTCACGATCCTCTACACCGCCCCCACGGCGATCCGGACGTTCATGAAGTGGGGCGACGACATCCCCGCCAAGTTCGACATGTCCAGCCTGCGCGTCCTGGGCTCGGTCGGCGAGCCGATCAACCCCGAGGCCTACGTCTGGTACCGGGAGAACATCGGCCACGACCGCTGCCCGGTCGTGGACACCTGGTGGCAGACGGAGACCGGCGCGATCATGATCAGCCCGCTGCCGGGCGTCACCTCGGCCAAGCCGGGCGCGGCGATGCGGCCGCTGCCGGGCATCAACGCCGACGTGGTCGACGACCAGGGCAACAGCGTGCCCAACGGCGGCGGCGGCTTCCTCGTGGTGCGCGAGCCGTGGCCCTCCATGCTGCGCACGATCTGGGGCGACGACCAGCGCTACATCGACACGTACTGGTCGCGTTTCGAGGGCATGTACTTCCCCGGCGACGGCGCGAAGAAGGACGAGGACGGCGACCTGTGGCTGCTCGGCCGCGTCGACGACGTCATGCTCGTCTCCGGCCACAACATCTCCACCACCGAGGTGGAGAGCGCGCTGGTGAGCCACCCCAAGGTCGCCGAGGCGGCCGTGGTCGGCGCCACCGACCCGGTGACCGGCCAGGCCATCGTGTCGTTCGTGATCCTGCGCGGCAGCGTGGAGGAGAGCGACGACATCGCCGCCGAGCTGCGCGACCACGTGGCCAAGACGCTGGGCCCGATCGCCAAGCCGCGGCAGATCCTGGTTGTCCCCGAGCTGCCGAAGACCCGCTCCGGCAAGATCATGCGTCGTCTCCTGCGCGACGTGGCCGAGAACCGCAGCATCGGCGACGTCACCACGCTGGCCGACAGCACGGTGATGAACCTCATCTCCGAGAAGCTGCCCGCGGCCAAGTCCGAGGACTGATCAGGCCGCAGGACAGCTGAGGCGCATGCCCGAACCGGGCATGCGCCTCAGCTGTCTCCACCGGACGGCGTTATCGTGGGCGATCGGGTAGTTCTGTGAGTAGCAGCGTCCTCGGCGTGTTCGGTGGCGCCCAGCCGTCAGTACGGGATGTTTGACACGGCCACCAGGCCTCGATAGGAGACGTTCATGCCGCAGACTCCCGAGGAAGAATCCCTGGGCTCGCTGGTCGCCCAGGCCAGCAGCCATATCTCCGACCTCGTCCGCTCCGAGATCGAGCTGGCCAAGGCCGAGTTCAAGTTCGACGCCAAGCGGGTGGGCATGGCCGCGGGCCTGTTCGCCGCCGCCGCGTTCATGGCGCACCTGTGCCTGATCCTGGCCTCGTTCACCATCGCGTACGTGCTCGCCCAGTGGCTGCCCAACTGGCTGGCCTTCCTCATCGTGACCGTCTTCTACCTGGTGGCCGCGGGCCTGCTGGTGCTGGTCGGCGTACGCCGGCTGAAGGGCCTGGCCGGGATGAAGCGCACCGCCAGGTCGATCAAGGGCCTCAAGGAGATCGCGACGCCGGAGGAGCAGCCGCTTCCCGTGCCCAGTCCCGAGGGCCAGCCGGTGAGTCGTGATGGCACCTGACGAGTCGGTCGTCCAGATCGACGGCCCGTGGACACACCGGGCCGTGCACGCCGGCGGCACCCGCTTCCACGTCGTGGAGGCCGGCGAGGGGCCGCTGGTCCTGCTGCTGCACGGGTTCCCGCAGTTCTGGTGGACCTGGCGCAACCAGCTCACCTCCCTCGCCCGGGCCGGTTTCCGGGCGGTCGCCGCCGATCTGCGCGGCTACGGCGGCAGCGACAAGCCGCCGCGCGGCTACGACCTGCCCACCCTGGCCGCCGACGCGACCGGCCTGATCCGCGCGCTGGGCGAGACCGGCGCGGTCGTCGTCGGGCACGGCTGGGGCGGCCTGCTGGCCTGGACGATGGCCGTGCTCGACCCCAAGTGCGTGCGCCGGCTGGTGGCGGTCTCGGCGCCGCACCCGCTGCGGCTGCGCAACGCGCTGATGACCGACCCCGCCCAGTTCAAGGCCGGCCGGCACGCGCTCGGCTACCAGCTCCCGCTGCTGCCCGAACGCCGGCTCACCCGGCACGACGCCGCCCTGGTCGGCCGCATCCTGACGAGCTGGTCGGCGCCCGGCTGGCCCGACGCCGAGACCGCGCGCACCTACCGGGAGGCGTTCCGGATCCCCGCCGTGGCCCACTCGGCGCTGGAGTACCACCGCTGGTTCGGCCGTTCCCAGCTGCGGCCGGACGGCCGCCGCTACGCCCGGGTCATGCGTACCGAGATCGAGGCGCCGACGCTGCACCTGCACGGCGCGCTCGACCCGTGCGTGCTGCCCCGCACCGCCCAGGGCTCCAGCCGGTACGTCGCCGCCCCCTACCGCTGGCGGCTGTTCGAGGGCGCCGGCCATTTCCCCCACGAAGAGATCCCCGACGTGTTCGACACCGAGCTGCTCGGCTGGCTGGCCGACCCCGAGCCCGACCGATGAGGAAGCCCCGCGAGCGATGAGAGACCGCGACCCCCAGGGCAAGCCGCGCAACGCCAGGCCACGCGACGCGTACGGCAGGCCGCTCCCCTACGGCTCGCCCGGCGTCGACCGGGTCCCCGACGACTACGCCCCCACCACCGAACGGGCGCTCGCCGACGCGCGGCGTTTCCTGGCCGAAGGGCTGCCGTTCAACGCCCACGAGGTCTTCGAGGGCCGCTGGAAGTGCGCGCCCGAGGAGGAGCGCGAGTTGTGGCAGGGGCTCGCGCAGATCTGCGTCGGCCTGACGCACCTCCAGCGCGGCAACGGTCGCGGCGCGGTCACCCTGTTCAGCCGCGGCGCGGCCAGGGCGCAGGCGTACGGCGGCGACTACGACGCCGTCGGCAGGGCGGCCACCGGCCTGACCCAGGACAGCGACCCCGCCGAGGCGATCGCCCTGATCCTGGGCGAGCTGCCCGGTTAGTCGCACTCCTGGGTGCTGGCCGCGGAGGTGTCGTTCCGGCCCTGGCCGGCGTCGGGCGCGACCTCCTCGGCGGTCAGCACGTAACCGGTGTCCTTCTCGCTGACCGCGGCGGCGAAGATCACGCCGTAGACGCGGCCGTCGACGGTGAGCAGCGGGCCGCCGGAGTTGCCCGGCAGCACCTTGCCGCGGATCGCGTAGACCTTCCGCCGGACGTTGCTGCCGTGGTAGATGTCGGGGCCCTCGGCGTCGAGGCGGCCGCCGATGCGGGCCGGCTCGGCGGTGAAGCCCTTGCCCCTGGGGAAGCCGGCGATGATCGCGTTGGCGCCGCGCTTGCCGTCGGCCTCGAAGCTGAGCTGCGGCAGGTCGAGGCCGGGCACGTAGAGGATCGCGATGTCGCGCTGGGGGTTGTAGCGCACGACCTTGGCCGGGTGGCGCACGTTCTTGTAGTCGATGACCTCGAGATCGCGGGTGACGCCGGCGACGACGTGGGCGTTGGTCATGATCCGGTCGTCGGCGTAGACGAAGCCGGTGCCCTCGATGTGCTTGTTGCAGCTCTCGGCGTTGCCCTGGACCTTGACGATGGCCCGCTGGGCCCGGCCCAGCTTGGCGCCCTGGAGGATGCTCTGCGCGGGCGGCGGCACGTCGATCAGCGTGTCGGCGCCGATCGCGTCGAAGACGGGCGGGAACTCCGACCTGTCGACGAACTTCTTGAACGGCTGCTGCCAGTTGCGCGCGGCCTGCGGGATCGCGTCGTCGACGGTGGTCAGCAGCGCGGAGTTCTTGACCTGGTCGACCAGCGGGGTGAACGTCGTCGAGACGATCAGCGACCCGATCAGCCAGGCGATCACCAGCACGGACAGCGCGCTGGCGAACGTGCCGCCCACCGCGTCGGCCATCTTGGCCGGCTCCCACGTCACGTGGCTGCGCACGACCGCGCCGACCGTGGAGGAGGCGAACTGGCCGATCGTGGCGGCCAGGAAGACGATCACGATCGCGAGCAGCGCCTGCGGGGTGTCGCCGTCGACGACGGCCTTGGCGATCGGTGGAGCGATGAAGATGCCGAGCACGGCGCCGCCCACGAACCCCACGAAGCTCATCGCGCCGATGATGAAGCCCTGTCGGTAGCCGGATACGCCGAAGGCGATCACGAGGCCGATCAATATGAGGTCAAGCAGATCACCGCGCACGCTTCAAAGGTAGCCAGCGATACGGTCAAGTGTGCACGTCTTCCGCCAGGACGGCGTCACCCGCCTGGCTATCTTGAGCGGTATGCCGCCGGCCGAGGGAACAGTGCGCGATCTCATCCAGGCAGCTCTCAGCGACACCGATCCGGACGGCCCGCTGCGCTGGCACGTGATCTGCCAGCTGCGCCAGCGGGCCGACCTGGAGTCGTTCATCGAGGCACGCCGTCTGTGCGCTGCGGACAACGTGGCCGAGCGCCTGCTCGGGGTGGACATCATGGGCATGTTGCGGCCGTTCGTGGACCGTACGCTGCCGGTGCTGCGCTACCTGGCCGCCAGCGAGGACGACGCCATGGTCCTGTACTCCGTGCTGATCGCCTTCGGCCACCTGGCCGACCCCCGCTCGCTGCCTTCGGTGATCGACCTGGCCTGTCACGGCGACGCCCGGGTGCGGTACGGGGCCGCGTACGCGCTGCAGCACGTGCTCGGCGACCCGCCCGACCGGGCCGGCCTGGAGATGCTGCGCACCCTGGCCGCCGACGACGACGCCGACGTGGCCGACTGGGCCTCGCTGGGCGTCTCGCTCAGGGCCCCGGAGTGACCCCGGCCCGGCGTCCCGCGTCAGGGCGCCGGAGCGACCCTGGCCCGGCGTCCTGCGTCAGGGGGCCGGAGTGGTGCGCTCGCGCAGGCCGAGCCGCACGACCTCGGCCGGCAGGTCCTCCAGCCGCGCCTGGTCCCAGGGACGTTCGAGGCCGCCCTCGCGCAGCACGGCGTCGAGCACCATGGCGGTGAACCCCCACACCAGCATGCCCCGCACGTGGAAGGCCGGGCCGGCGAGCCCGCTGGGATGCCGCAACATGACCCGGTTGCCCGGATCGACCAGTTCGGCGATCGGCACCCGCTCCACGGACTCCACCTCGTCCGGCGAGGCCGCGTGCACGGCGGAAGGCGTGTGCCACCAGCCGAACACCGGGGTGACCCGGTTGTCGCTGTGATCGAGGTAGAGCTCGGGCATCGTGCCGAGGACGCGGACGCCGCGGGGATCGACGCCGGTCTCCTCCTCCGCCTCGCGCAGGGCCGCGCCGACCGGGCCGCCGTCGCCGGGATCGACGCCGCCGCCGGGGAAGGCGGGCTGGCCCGCGTGCCTGCGCCCGCGTGAGCTGCGCTGGATGAGCAGCACGTCGGGGCCGAGCGGGCCCTCGCCGAACAACATCAGCACCGCGGCCGGGCGCCCGCCGTCGGCCGGGGGACGCAGGTATCGGGGGACCGTGATGCGCGCGGCCTGCGCCGCCAGCCGTTCGAGCCAGTCGGGCACTTCTGTCACGCCAACCTCCAACACGGCACGGCCTCGATCACTTCCCGCGGCTCGGGGATCAGGAGAAGGGACCGGGCCTGACCAGCTTCTCGGCCTCCGCCTCGCCGGTGGGCCCGGTGCCGAAGGAGGGGCACAGGTTCGCCAGCGGGCACACGCCGCAGGCCGGACGGCGGGCGTGGCAGATGCGGCGGCCGTGCCAGATCACCCGGTGGGAGAAGATCGTCCACTCGCGCCGGGGCAGCAGCTCGGCCACGATGTGCTCGATCTTGACGGGGTCGGTCTCCTCAGTCCAGCCGAAGCGGCGCACGAGCCGCTGGAAGTGCGTGTCGACGGTCAGCCCCGGCACGCCGAACGCGTTGCCGAGCACCACGTTCGCGGTCTTGCGGCCCACGCCGGGCAGGGTGACCAGGTCTTTGAGCCGGCCGGGCACCTCGCCGCGGTAACGCTCGCACACGGCCTGGGCCATGCCGATGATGCTGTTGGTCTTCGCGCGGAAGAAGCCGGTCGAGCGGATGATGTCTTCCATCTCGGCGCGGTCGGCGGCGGCGTAGTCCTCGACGGTGGGGTATTTGGCGAACAGGGTGGGGGTCACCATGTTCACCCGCTTGTCGGTGCACTGGGCCGACAGGATGGTGGCGACCAGGAGCTCCAGCGGGTTGCGGAAGTCGAGCTCACAGTGGGCGTCGGGGTAGGTCTCGGCGAGGATACGGTTCATCTTGCGTGCCCGCCGTACCAGGGCGAGCTGGGTCTCCGGCTTGCGCCCCGCCGCGTTCGTGGCCATGCCGCAAGACTATGGGAACGGTTGAACCTTCTACGCCGCGTTCGCGTACAACCTGGCGGCTTGGAGGGCGGCGACCATGGGCGATCGGCACAAGGGCGAGTCACTGACCGAGTTCGTCCGCGCGGGCGGGCCGTTGCGCGGCGCGGCGCTGCACCGGCTGGCGCTGGGCAGCGCGGCGGCGATGGCGAGGATGCACGCCCACGGCGTGACCGGCCTGCGGCTCACCCCGGACAACGTCGCGCTCGGCACGCGCGGCCAGGTGCTGGTGGGCGTGCAGGGCTCGCCCGGTCGCGGCGGCCCGGCCGCCGACGTGCGGGACTGGGCCGAGCTGGTGAGGTTCGCGAGCGGGTCCGGCGCGCTGCCGCAGCCGCTGCGCGGCGTCGTCGAGCGGTGCCGCCGTCCGGAGCCGGCCGGCCGCCCTTCGGCGGCCCATGTCGTACGCGTCCTGCTGGGCCACACGATGGCGACGGCGGTCGCCTCCGTGGACGACCTCCTGCGGAAGTAAGCAGGTCACCCGATTTGTTCATACACTTCAGTGCGCCACACAACAGGGCAATACCGGGCTAACCCGGGCATTCCCATAGCCTGTGTGTGCCGCCCGGAGTGGGGTGAGTCACAATGGCAGCAGAGGAGGCAGAGTGAACACCGAAGATGTGCTGGGCAAGGCCCCCCTGTTCGCCGCGCTCGACCGCGAGAGCGCCGCGGCGCTGCGGACGAGCATCACCGAGGTCCAGCTGTCCAAGGGACAGACCCTCTTCCACGAGAACGAGACCGGCGACCGGCTCTACGTCGTGCTCGAAGGCAAGATCAAACTTTCCCGCACGTCGCCCGACGGCCGCGAGAACCTGCTGAGCGTGCTCGGCCCGAGCGAGATGTTCGGCGAGCTGTCGCTGTTCGACCCGCGTCCGCGCACCGCCACGGCGACGGCGCTGACCGACGTGCGCCTGGCCGGTCTGGGCCACGACGACCTGCGCCCGTGGCTGACCGGCCGCCCCGAGGTGGCGCTGCACCTGCTGCGCGCGCTGGCCCAGCGGCTGCGCCGCACCAACGACGTGCTGGCCGACCTGGTCTTCACCGACGTGCCCGGCCGGGTCGCCAAGCAGCTCCTCGACCTGGCCGAGCGGTTCGGCGCCAAGACCGACGACGGCATGCGCGTGCACCACGACCTCACCCAGGAGGAGCTGGCCCAGCTCGTCGGGGCCTCGCGCGAGACGGTGAACAAGGCCCTGGCCGACTTCGCCCAGCGCGGCTGGCTGCGCATCGAGGCCAAGGCCGTGGTCATCCTCGACATGGACCGGCTCTACAACCGTTCCAGGTAGTCGAGCTGGGCCCGCACGGAGACCTCCGCGGCGGGCCAGAGCGACCTGTCGACGTCGGCGTACACGATCTCGACGACCTCCCGCGGCGTGCGCGCGCCCTGCGCCTGCGCCGCCCTGATCTGGTCGAGCCGCTGCCGCCGGTGGGCGATGTAGCCGTCGAGGGCCGCGATCGGGTCGGGCAGCACCGGGCCGTGGCCGGGCAGCAGCGCCCGCGCCCCCAGGCCCTCGGCCGCCGCCCGCAGCCGGTCGAGGCTGCGCAGGTAGTCGCCGAGGCCGCCGTCCTGGGCGATGATCGTGGTGCCCCGGCCGAGGACGGTGTCGCCGGTCAGCATGGCCCGATCCTGGGCCAGCCAGAAGCACAGCGAGTCGAACGAGTGGCCGGGCGTGGCGTGGACGTGCAGCTCCAGGCCGTCGACCGTGATCACGTCGCCGTCGCCGAGCCCTTCGTCGCCGAGCCGGTGGCGCGGGTCGAGGGCGCGTACGGGGGCGTCGACCAGCTCGGCGAACCGCTTGGCGCCGCCGCTGTGGTCGGCGTGGCCGTGCGTGAGCAGGATCTGGGTGACCCGCCGCTCGCCCAGATGGTCGCGTACGCGCAGCAGGTGCGCCTCGTCGTCGGGCCCGGGATCGACCACGACCGCGTCGCGGGTGCCGATGACCCAGGTGTTGGTGCCGTCGAGCGTCATGGCGGACGGGTTGGGCGCCAGCAGGTTCTCGGCGTGCTCGGTACGGGAGCCGTCGGGCGTGCCGAGCGGGATGTGCAGGCCGCTCACGGCGTCATCAACCTCATCTCCCCCTCGACCTCCACGGCCGCCGGCAGGATCGCGGTGATCCGCCGCTCCTCGGCCAGCACGGACGTCACGCTGTCGTGCCCGGCCAGCTCGGTGAGCGTGTGCGAGGTGGGCGGCATCAGGAAGATCTCGCCCGCGCGCCACAGCTCGATCGCCTCGGCCGGCCGCCGCCACACCACGTGGTCGGCCTCGCCCCCGACGTCGCGCGTGCGCTGCCCCTCGGGCAGCACCGCCACGAAGAACCGGGTGTCGAACCTGCGCTGCTCGATCTCCGGCGTGATCCAGTGGGCCCACGGCTTGAGCAGGTCGGACCGCAGCACCAGGCCCCGCTTGGCCAGGAAGTCGGCGAAGGCCAGGCTCCGGTCGATCAGCGCCAGCCGGTCGGCCTCCCAGTCGTCGCCCGTGGTGTCCTCGACCACGCTGTCCGGCCCCGGGCCCGCCAGCAGCACCCCGGACTCCTCGAACGTCTCCCGCACGGCCGCGCACACCAGCCCGCGCGCCACGTTCTCACTGGCGTGGAAGACCTCTCCCCACTCCTTGGGGGACGGCCCGGCCCAGGCCACCGCCTGGTCGGTGTCGCGTGGATCGACGGAGCCGCCGGGGAAGACGTAGGCGCCCGCCGCGAAGGCCATCGTGGACTTCCGCCGGAGCAGGTAGACCTCGGGCCCGCCGCGCGGGCCCGAGCCGCGCAGGATCACCACCGTGGCGGCGTCGCGCGCCGGGACGGGGGCGAGCCGCCCGGCGATGATCTCTCTGGCTCGCGCGGCGAGCTCGTCGGGAAGGGGAAGACCGGCCACCTGACCTCCTACTAGAACATCACTCGGTCATGGTGACACATCCTGATGGTCAGGAGACCTCCGCGATCAGCTCCACTTCCACGGGGGCGTCCAGCGGCAGCGCGGCCACGCCCACGGCGCTGCGGGCGTGCTTGCCCGCCTCGCCGAACACCTCGGCCAGGAAGTCGCTGGCGCCGTTGGCCACCTGCGGCTGCTCGGTGAAGCTCGGCGCGCTGGCCACGAAGACCACGACCTTGACGATCCGCCGCACCCGGGACAGCTCGCCCAGCTCGGCCTTCAGCGCGGCCAGCGCGTTGAGCACGCAGATGCGCGCCTGCGCCTTCCCCTCGTCGACGCCGAGGTCGACGCCGAGCTTGCCGGTCTGGTGCAGCTTGCCCTCCAGCATGGGCACCTGGCCGGAGGTGTAGACCAGGTCACCGGTACGGGCGGTCGGCACGTACGCGGCCAGCGGCGTCACCGGCTGGGGCAGCTCGTACCCGAGCTCGGCGATCCGCTCCTCGGGGGTCATGCCTTCTCCCGCTTGAAGTAGGCGACGAGCTGCTCGGGCGAGGCGCCCTGGACGATCTGGACGAGCTCCCAGCCGTCGGACCCGAAGTTGTCGAGGATCATCTTCGTGTTGTGGATCAGCACCGGAGCGGTGAGGTACTCCCATTTCTTCATGGCATGACGATCTCATGGAAAGCCGCTTCCCGGCCTGTCACCCCACCCATACGGGAGGCGGTGACCACAATGTGAGCAATCAAACGGTGGCCGTCGGGTTTCGACAAGTAACCGTTCGGTAGCCTCGAAACGTGGACTTCCCGGACACGGATTGGGGCGACGTGCGGCTGCACGTCGTCACCGGCAAGGGCGGCACCGGCAAGACGACCGTCGCCGCCGCCCTCGCCCTCGCACTGGCCGCGGGCGGGCGCAAGGTGCTGCTCGTCGAGGTGGAGGGCAGGCAGGGCATCGCCCAGATCTTCGACCTGCCGCCACTGCCCTACGAGGAGCGCAAGATCGCCGTCGCGCCCTCCGGCGGCGACGTGTACGCGCTGGCCATCGATCCCGAAGAGGCCATGCTCGAATACATGGAGATGTTCTACGGCATGCGCAGGGCCGGGCGCGCGCTGACCAAGATGGGCATCGTCGACTTCGCCACCACCGTGGCCCCCGGGTTCCGCGACGTCCTGGTCACCGGCAAGACGACCGAGGCCGTGCGCAGGCGGGGCAAGAACGGCCGCCGGGTCTACGACGCCGTCGTCCTCGACGCGCCGCCCACCGGCCGCATCACGCGCTTCCTGAACGTCACCCAGGAGGTCGCCGGCCTGGCCAAGGTCGGACCGATCAAGAACCACTCGGAACTCGTGAACGGCGTCGTGAAGTCCAGGGAGACGATGGTGCACTTCGTCACCCTCCTGGAGGAGATGCCGGTGCAGGAGACCCTCGACGGGGTCGCCGAATTGCGCTCGGCCGGGCTCCCCGCAGGTTGCGTTTTCATCAACATGGTCCGTGAATCACTGCTTCCACAGGCCGCTCTTGACATGGCTGTCAAGGGCCGATTCGACGTGGGCGAGCTGGCGCTCGGGCTCAAGGCGGCCGGTCTCGCCGACACCTCCGACGCCGCCGCGATGGCCGAGGCGCTCGCCGAGGAGGTCGTCGAGCACGCCCGCCGCACCGAGCTGGAGCACGCCGAGCGCGAGTCGCTGGCCGAGGCCGGCCTGCCGCGCGTCGAGCTGCCGCTGCTGGCCGACGGCGTCGACCTGGCCGGCCTGTACGAGCTGGCCGAGATCCTCCGCACCCACCGGGGAGCCGCGTGAAGAAGCCCATCCCCCTCGACGTCGACGCGATCCTCGACGACAAGGGCACCCGGATCATCGTCTGCTGCGGCTCCGGCGGCGTCGGCAAGACCACGACCGCCGCGGCCCTCGGCCTGCGCGCCGCCGAACGCGGCCGGTGCGCGGTGGTGCTGACCGTCGACCCGGCGCGCCGCCTGGCCCAGTCGATGGGCCTGACCGAGCTGGACAACACCCCGCGCCTGGTCAGCTCGCCCGAGGGCGGCGGCCAGCTCTTCGCCATGATGCTCGACATGAAGCGCACGTTCGACGAGATCATCGAGGCGCACGCCGACCCGGAACGGGCCCGCCAGATCCTGTCGAACCCCTTCTACCAGTCGCTGTCCTCCAGTTTCTCGGGCACGCAGGAGTACATGGCGATGGAGAAGCTCGGCCAGCTCCGCCGCTCCGACGAGTGGGACCTGATCATCGTGGACACGCCGCCCTCGCGGTCGGCGCTGGACTTCCTCGACGCGCCCGAGCGGCTCGGCCGCTTCCTCGACGGACGGTTCATCCGGCTGCTCACCGCTCCCGCCAAGGCGGGCGGACGCAGCGCGTTCCGGCTGCTCAACGCCGGGTTCGGGTTGATGGCCGGGGCGATGACCAAGCTGCTCGGCGCGCAGGTGATCAAGGACCTGCAGACGTTCGTGTCCGCGCTGGACGCCGTGTTCGGCGGGTTCAGGCAGCGGGCCGAGATGACGTACAAGCTGTTGCAGGCGCCGGGCACGGCCTTCCTCGTGGTGGCCGCGCCGGAGCGCGACGCGATGAGGGAGGCGTCGTACTTCGTGGAACGGCTCGCCGAGGAGCGCATGCCCCTCGCCGGGCTCGTGGTGAACCGGGTGCACGTGTCGCCCGGCTCGGCGCTCTCGGCGGCACGCAGCGCCGCCGCGGCCGAGGACCTGGAGTCGAGGGGCGAACACGAGTTGACGGCCGCTGTGCTGCGGCTGCACACCGGCCGGATGCAACTCGCCACTCGCGAGAGCCGCGAGCAGGAGCATTTCGTCTCGGCGCATCCCACGGTGCCCGTGGCACAGGTACGTGCGATGTCCGGAGATGTCCACGACCTAGCCGGCTTGCGGCAGATCGGGAACCTGTTGGCGAGCGCGTAGAGAAAGCACGGCCGACGGGCGGCGCCGGCCGTGCTTTCCCGCCGCGGGCCCGATCAGCCCGCGATCAGCTCATTGGTCCGTTCGTACTCTTCCTTCGCGGACTCGAGCAGGTCGCGCCACGAGTCCACGTCGGGCCGGCGCCTGAGCAGCGCGCGGCGTTCGCGTTCGGTCATACCGCCCCACACCCCGAACTCGATGCGGTTGTCCAGCGCATCGGCGAGGCATTCGGTACGGACCGGGCATCCTCGACAGATCAGCTTCGCCCTGTTCTGTGCGGCGCCCTGGACGAACAGCGCGTCCGGGTCCGCACCCTTACAGGCGGCACGGGAGGTCCAATCCGTGATCCACATTTTTCGACCCCACTCCCCTTAGGTGGTCAGTCGTCATTTGGGGCCGACGGGCGCGGGCGCCGAGCCTCCGTATTCAGTTGCCGCAGAGGATGAACGTACGCAACTTCACGTTCGGGCCGACAGACCCCAGAGGACCAATTTCTCGCCGGACTGTTGACCGGGAATGACTAGTCACCCCTCCCAGTCAAGGCGAAATGGTGTCGTGTTACCGATAAGGACAGTGTTTCGACGTACCCTTGGGAGCGTGCAAGCGAAGCGCAAAGACCGCTCCCACCCGCTCGTCAGCGTCCTGCGTCTGATCATCGCCGGGACGGCGGCGGGTGTGCTGGCGGCGGCGGTGGCGCTGCCGGCGGTGGGCGGGGCGGGCGTGTCGGCCAAGACCGCCATGGACGGCCTCGAACTCAAGCCCCAGGAACTCGACGAACCCCCGCTGCCCGAACGCACGAAGCTGGTCGACGCCAACGGCAAGCAGATCGCCCAGTTCTACTACGAGAACCGGCAGTCCGTGACCCTCGACAAGGTCGCGCCCATCATGCAGACCGCGCTGATCGCGATCGAGGACTTCCGCTTCTTCGAGCACGGCCCGATCGACGTCGAGGGCACCGCCCGCGCCCTGGTGAAGAACCTCACCGGCGGCGGCGTCATGCAGGGCGGCTCCTCGATCACCCAGCAGTACGTCAAGCAGGTGCTGGTCAACAAGGCCGAGACGCCGGAGGAGCAGCAGGCGGCCATCGCCCCGACGATGTCCCGCAAGCTCCAGGAGCTGCGGTACGCCATGGCGATCGAGCGCAAGTACAGCAAGCAGCAGATCCTGGAGAAGTACCTCAACATCGCCTACTTCGGCGCGGGCGCGCACGGCATCCAGGCCGCGGCCAGGCGTTTCTTCGACAAGCCCGCCTCCGAGCTGGACCTGTCGGAGGCCGCCACGCTGGCCGGCGCCGTCCAGAACCCGGCCCGCACCGACCCCAACGTCGGCCCCGAGTCGCGCGAGCGGCTGCTGCTGCGCCGCAACACCGTGCTCGACCGGATGGCCGAGATCGGCAAGATCACCCGGGCGGAGGCCGACGCGGCCAAGGCCGAGAAGCTCGGCTACAAGGACGTCAAGTTCCCCGGCGGCTGCGAGGCCAGCAAGTTCCCGTACTTCTGCCTCTACGTCCAGTACGAGATCCTCAACAACGACGACTTCGGCAAGAACCAGGACGAGCGCAGGAAGCTGCTCCAGCGCGGCGGCATGACGATCAAGACCACGCTCGACCCCAAGATGCAGAAGGCCGCCGAGAAGGCCATCAAGAAGTACGTCAGCCCCAAGGACAAGCCCGTGGCCGCGCAGGCCATGGTCGTGCCCGGCACCGGCGAGATCAAGGCGATGGCGGCCTCGCGCAAGTTCGGCGGCAGCAAGAAGAAGAACGAGATGAGCTACAACGTCGTCGCCGACGCCGCGCACGGCGGCGGGCGCGGCTTGCAGCAGGGCTCGACGGCCAAGGCGTACACGCTGGCCGCCGCCCTGGAGGAGGGCCTGAAGTACGGCGACGGCTTCCCCGCGCCGGCCGGGTTCACCGCGAGCGGCTACAACTCCTTCAAGGACTGCAAGGGCGAGAACGTCGGCGACCCCTCGCACACCGCGCACAACTCCAGCGAGGGCGGCGGCGGTTTCAAGACCCTGCAGACCGGCACGTGGGGCTCGGTGAACACGTTCTTCCTCAAGCTGGAGCAGGAGGTCGGGCTCTGCAAGGTCGTCAAGCTCGCCAAGCGCCTCGGCGTCAAGCGGGCCGACGGCGGCAAGCTGCGCGAGGTCGAGACGTTCACGCTGGGCGTCAACGAGGTCGACCCCGTCACGATCGCCAACTCCTACGCCGTGTTCGCCTCGCGCGGCCAGTACTGCCAGCCGCTGGCCATCACCGAGATCAAGGACAGGAACGGCGCCGCCAAGCAGTACAAGCCGAAGTGTTCGCAGGTCATGGAGGAGGAGGTCGCCGACGCGGTCAGCGGCATCCTGTCGGGCGTGTTCACCAAGGGCACGATGAGCGGCGTGGGCGGCATCGGACGTGACGCGGCCGGCAAGACCGGAACGACCGACGACTACATGTCCGCCTGGTTCGCCGGTTACACCCCGAACCTGTCCTCGGCCGTGAGCCTCGGCGACCCGCGCGGCGCCTCCACCCACAAGCTGATCGGGGTCACGATCGGGGGGCAGTACTTCCCGTACGTGTACGGCGCCTCCATCTCCGGGCCCATCTGGAAACAAGCGATGATGCAGGCGCTCAAGGGGGTGGAGCCGGCGAAGTTCACGCCGGTGGACCACTCGCGGTTCGGCGGCTGCTCCGACAAGTGCGCGCCGAAGCCCAAGAAGAAGAAGCGCGGCGACGAGGGGCCCGGGGACGGCGACCCGTTCGACAACTTCTTCGGCGACCACAACGACCGTGGCGACGGCGGCGGGGACGGGCGCGGGCCGGGCGACTGGCAGCGGCCGGGCAACGGGTTCGGCGGCGGGCTGGGCGGCGGCCCGGGAGTCGGCGGGCTCGGCGGGCTCGGCGATGGGCTCGGCGGGCGGGCCGACACCGGGCTCACCGCCCCGGCGGCCCGAACCCGCCGCTGAGAGGCGCTGGGCGGCCCCGAACAGCCTTTGCCGCCGGATTGCCCTTCCATGGCCGCCCAGCCCCTCCTGCAACGCCTCCAGAGGCTTCCCAGGGACGGCCCTCAACAGCCGCCCCTGGCCACCTCCCACAACACCTCTCAGACCGACACCGCCGCGAGGCCACGACACCGCCCGGTGAACCGGCACCGCCACTCCCTCGGACCGCCGCCGCCATGTAGGACCGCCGCAGTCACGTCCCAAGGGCGGCGTCCCACGCGAAGGCGTCCCACGCGAAGGCGGCGCGAGGGTGGCGGTCGGTGGGTGAAGTGGTGCCGGGGTCAGGCGGTGAGGCGGGCGCGGACGGCGGCGGCGACGCGGCCGCCTTCGGCCCTGCCCGCGACCTTGGGGTTGACCACCTTCATGACCTGCCCCATGGCCTGCGGCCCCGACGCGCCGGTCTCGGCCACGGCCGCGTCGACGATCTGGGCCAGCTCCTCGTCGGAGAGCTGCGCCGGCAGGTACTCCTCCAGCACCGCCTGCTCGTCCAGCTCGGCCTGGGCCTGCTCGGTGCGTCCGGCGTTCTGGAACGCCTCGGCGGCCTCGCGCCGCTTCTTGGCCTCCTTGGTCAGCACCTTGATGACCTCGTCATCGCTGAGCTCCCTGGCCGCCTTGCCCGCCACCTCCTCGACGTTCACGGCCGCCAGAGCCATGCGAATCGTCCGGAGACGGACTTCGTCCCGGCTCTTCATCGAGGCCGTGAGATCGGCCTTCAGCTTGTCCTTCATTGCGCTCATGCGGTCCATCTTGCCGTCTGCCGGGACGGCTCGTGCCCGTTGTCAGGCATCATGAGTACGTGAGGAAAGCCGTCGCAGTGCCCCTGTCCATGATCGGTCTCGGCCTGGCCGGGCTGGGCTACGCCTCCGTCGTGGAGCGCAACTGGTTCCGCCTGCGCCGCTTCGACGTGCCGGTGCTGGAGCGCGGGCGGCGTCCCGTACGCGTGCTGCACCTGTCCGACCTGCACCTGACCCCCAGGCGCACGATGCTCATCAACTGGGTGCGCTCCCTGGGCGCCCTGGAACCCGACCTGGTGGTCAACACCGGCGACTCGATCGCCCACCCCGAAGCGGTCCCCGCGCTCCTGCACGCCCTGGAGCCGCTGCTGTCCCGTCCCGGCCTGTTCGTCTACGGGTCCAACGACCTCTACGCCCCGCAGCCGAAGAACCCGGCCCGCTACCTCTGGCGTACCTCGAAGAACGACCGCCGCCAGCACATCCCCAACCTCCCGTGGGAGGAACTGGGCGCCGGCATGGCCGCCGAGGGCTGGCTGGACATGAACAACACCACCGCCCGCGTCAAGATCGGCGACCTCGACGTCGCGGTGGCGGGCATCCACGACTCCCACATCTCCCGCGACCGCTACGACCTGGTCGCCGGCCCGGCCCCCGCCGACGCCGACCTCCGCCTCGGCGTCATGCACTCCCCCGAGCCGCGCAACATGACCCGCTTCGCCGAGGACGGCTACCAGCTCCTGCTCGCCGGCCACACCCACGGCGGCCAGCTCTGCGTCCCGTTCTACGGCGCCCTGGTCACCAACTGCGGCATCGACCGTGCCCGCGTGAAGGGCCTGAGCCGGCACGAGAACGCCTGGCTGCACGTGTCCGCCGGCCTCGGCACCTCGCCGTACGCACCGGCCCGTTTCGCGTGTTTCCCGGAGGCGACGTTGCTCACGCTGGTTCCGCGGCGCTGAGGCGGTCACGAGTACCCGCGAAGTCCGCTAGACTTTCTCAAGCACGCGCAAGACGGGCGTGCACCGGGGTGTAGCGCAGCTTGGCAGCGCGCTTCGTTCGGGACGAAGAGGTCGTGGGTTCAAATCCCGCCACCCCGACACAGTTTGACCAGGTAGAGGGCTTGATCCGCTTAGCGGGTCGAGCCCTTTTCCGTTTCCGGAAGCCGAGGGGAGCCATCTCACTCGGACTCAACCTGTCGGAGCAGCGCTGCGGTCCCCTTGCTTGACCGCGCCGCGCGGACGGCCGAATCGGAGCACTACAGAGGTTGGGTTGAGGTTCTTCGGTGTGCTGACGGGGTTGAGCCTCGCCGTGCCACTGGGACGTAACGGTGCATCGAGGCCCGGCTAGCAGTGGAAATGCGGCGAACTGCCCGTCGTCGGGCGACTTGGTTCGCTCGCTACGATACGCGGCGTGAGTGATGACTCTTCGTGATGAGCACCGGGCGCCTGGAGGCGTTCAGCGACGGCGTTTTCGCCATCGCGATCACGCTGCTGGTGCTTGAGATCCGGCTGCCCGAGGGCTGGAAGAGGACCTCGGGGGTGCGCTGATCCGCCTGTGGCCGTCCTACCTCGCCTACATGGTGACGTTCCTGCTGGTGGGGATGATCTGGATGAACCACCATCGGATGTTCCACTTCATCCGCCGGACCGACGGCCCGCTGCTGGCCCTCAACGTGCTCCTCCTGATGGATGTCGCCTTCTTGCCGTTTCCCACGCACGTGCTGGCCGAGGCGCTGCACGCCGACCACGGCACCCAGATGGCCGCCGTCTTCTACGGAATCGTGCTGGTGATCGGCGGCATCTTCTACAACGCCGTGTGGTGGTACGCCTCGTCGGGACACCGCCACCTCGGCGGGCACATCACTCCGGCCGAGGCGCGCTCGTTGCGATTCCGCTGGGGCATGGGGCCGGTGCTCTATCTCGTCGCGACCGTCATCGGCGCGTTCAGCGCGATTGGCGCGCTCGTGTTCTACGTGTTGCTGCTCGTCTTCTACATGTTCGACATGCGTCCCAGGCGACAGGCTGCGTAGCGCCCCACGGAACGTGAGGCGAACACGAGCAGGCCACCGTCGACGGGCGACGGGGGTGTTACCGTTGCGCACGCTGGTGCGGGAGGGAGGCGGGGCAGGGCGATCAGATTTGTCCGGGGTGGCGGATGGGGGTGCCGGACAATTCTCCGGCGGCCGAGACTGAGGGTCGTGAGAGCGCCGGCTAGTGGCGCGGCGCTCGCCGCGCAGCCCGCGTCCGGGCGGCTTCTCGCGCATCCCCTTCCTCCAGAAAGGCCGCCGCCATGCCTCGAAGAATCCCGCGCCCCGCGGCGCGGCCGGGCCGATGAGTCCGTCCTCGCGGTGGCGGCGGTGGCTGGCCTTCGCGGGCGTGCTGGCCACGGTCGCCGCCGGCTCGGGAGCCGCGGTCCCGACGCCGGCGCTCACCGCTTCTCGTGATCCCACGCCGCGGGACGAGGCACTCTTGCACGACGCGGAGGAGCTCCTCATCCAGCGATGCATGCGGCAAGGAGGTTTCGCCTACTGGGTCGTCGAGTACGCGCCGCCCCCGCGTTCCCCTACGTCGTGGACGACGTGAACGCGGCCGGCGCCCGCGGCTACGACACCGGCGGAACGCGTGGCGGATCACCCCACCCCAACCAGGTGCACGGGATGAGCCTCCCGCCGGAGCGGCGGCACGCCTGGCTCCTCGCCATCCACGGCAGCCTGACGGACGAGCAGTTCGAGGCGAATCTGCCGTCGGGCGGACGCGTACGTCACAGCTCGCGCGGCTGCACGTCCCAGGCCCAGCAGCAGCTCTACGGCGACGCCCGGACGTGGTTCCGCGTCAAGGAGATCAGGACGAGCCTGCGCGCGGTCCGGTACGAGGCCGTCAGCGGCGATCCGGCCTTCGCCACGGCCATGGCCGGATGGGCGGCCTGCATGCGCGGGCAGGGGCAGGCGTTCGCATCCCCCGTGGAGATCCGGGTCGCCCTCGACAACAGCCGCCAGAACGGGACGGAGGCCCGGTGGCGCCGGACCGCCGTCGCCGAGGCCACCTGCGCCCTGCGGACGGGCTTCGCCGCCACGGCGCGCCGCCTGGACCGGCACTACGAGCAGCGCATCCGCGCCCGATACCGCGAGGAGCTGGCGACCTGGCGCCGCCTGGCGCTCTCCGCGCTTCCGCGAGCCCGAACCGTCACCGAGTCCCTCTGAGTTCCCGCCTTCTGTCGAACGCGAGAAAGGATCACCATGCGCACCATCATCTCCGTGGCCGCGGGGCTGGCCGTCGCCGGCCTGGCCGCCGTCCTGCCTGCCGGCCAGGCCGTGGCAGACGACACCGCGCCCGCCGCGCCCGCCGTGTCCACCTCGTCCGCCTCGTCCCCCTCGTCCGGCGCTCCCGCCGACGGCACGGCGGAGAAGGCGGTCACGCCCGCGAACCTCCTGATCCCTGACGGGTTCTTCTACGCGGCCGAGCATCCGAACGGGCTGGGCAAGTACTGCAGGTGGCTCCTCTACGACACCTCCTGGGCCGACTGCCTGAACGGCGAGAACCAGACCATCAGCATGGAGAACCAGGCTTCCCAGATGTTCAACAACGGGTTCCCGGGCGGTTACAGCGTCGTCAAGCTCTACTGGGGCCGCAACTACACCGGCGCCTGGCGCTGCCTGGCGAGCGGCAACCACTGGGACAACCTCTCGCTGGGACGCGAGACCTTCAACGGCGGCGCCGGCCTGTCCGGTTACGGGCAGTCCCTCAACGACAACGTCGCCTCGCACAAGTGGGTCGACGCCTGCTAGGACGTTCGCGAAGGACCCGCCGGTCCATCGAGCCGGAGAGCTCCCGGGCGGCCTGCACTCCATCGGCACACCCAAGCCTCATCCGGAGTCACGGCCACAGGCGGGCCGGAAGGCCCGGGAAGTAGGCGGCCGCCTACTGGTTCCCGGGTCGGTAGCCGGGCGGCGGGCCGTTCTTGATGTGCCAGGTCCTGCCGGTCGCCAGGTCGAGGAAGAAGTTCTTGCGCTCCCCGTCCCCCGAGTCCCGGCGGACCTGGAACGGGCCCTTGCTCGACCAGCCGGTGCCCGAATCGATCGGGTCCCCGTCGGGGAGTCGGGGGCGCACGCGATGGATGCGCTCGCCGGTGGTGAGGTCGTAGGTCTCGACGAGGTTCCCGTCGTCACTGATGATCAGAAGTCGGCTTCCGTCCGGTTTGAGGAAGGCGGTGTGGGATCGCAGGAGCCCGTCCGGGATGGCGGTGCTCAGCAGCTCCTTGCCGCGGTGGTCGTAGGCGATCAGGCGGGAAGCCGTCCTGACCACCGTCCCCGCCGAGTTGACTTCGAGCACCTTCAGCACGCCGGGAAGCGTGATTCCGCTCCAGGCCCTGGTGTCGATGACGCGGGTGCCGTTCCTGGTCAGGGCGACGTACCTGCCGCGTTCGCTGATGCTCACCTCGGGCACGTCCGTGTCGGCGAGCGGCCCGCCGAGTTCATGCCGGTTCGCTTCGTTCTGGTGGACCATACGACGCGAGGTCCGGTCCAGGTAGACGACGGATCGCCGATCGGGGCTCACCACGAACGGCGCCGCCTTCGGCGCCCCACCCTTCATGACGACATATGGCGCGGCCTGCGGGAACGGCACGTCGTCAACCAGCCAGTAGCGGCACGGCGCGTCCAGTTCGTCGATCCACGGACAGGTGGGCCGCTTGACCTCGCCGATCTCCTGGAACGAGACCTGCTGCTCCTCGACCCGTATGGGCATCGTGTACTGCGGCGATTCGCTCGGCAGCGCCCGTCCGGGAGCCAGGAAAACGCCAGCCAGCACAATCGCGGCGCCCGCCGAATAGCGCGCGCGAACAGACCATCGGCCAATGGCGGACTCGGTTTCATCTGCCTTTTCCGGCCCGGCATTCCGCTCGGCGTACAGTATCGCCGCTATCACCGCGACCACGATGACGGCGTGCGCAAGCCGCGTGAGAGTGATTCCCTGCGCTGCCAGGAGGTAGCAGCCTGTCACGGCGGACGCGAATACGGCGAGCAGCCATGCCTGGCGATATACGGCCTCCGTGACCGGCGCCCGTACGACGCGGAACACCGAAACGGCGCACCACCCCACGACGAGATAGAACGGATCCGCGGTCAGCCCCGCCACGGGGGCCGCCAGGACGACGGCCGCCAGCCGCCACCGGCGCACACCGGCGAGATGGCCGACGACCCGGCGGGCGTCGGTCTCCTCGGCCGGGAGGCCCGTCAGGGCGACGAACCTGCCGAGACGCCCCTGACCGAGGGGCGCGGCTGCCGCCGGCACGGTGATCAGCGCCGCCGCCCAGAAGATCAAGGGGGGTATCGTCACAAGGCGTCACGATATATGGTTCCGTCTCGTGAGTTCAGCGGATATATGGCAGCAATTTGGCGTCGCCCCGCGTACACGATTACCGTTCGTGGTGTCCGGTTGTCTCGTGCTGATGTGCGTCGCGGGCGGCTTGTGGTGGACGGGGTCGATAACGCCGAACATCCGCTGGAGAATCGACAGCTTCTTTCTCACCGCCCACGTTGACGACAATGGCGTGTTGTCCACCAGAGCCTGGATCGAGCTGGAGAACCAGGCGATTTCTCCATTCACCATCACGGATATCTCGATGGCCATACCGGGCCTGCGACTGCTCCCTCCCGAGGACACGCAGGACGATCCCGCCAAGTTCACCGTCAGGGGCGACGACTCGGAGACGGTGATCCGGCGGATCGTCATCACCGACTGCGCGGCGGTGCCGCACGAGCCGCAGCCGATCCGATTCACCTACCGGACCTGGCTGGTCTCGGGCACGTCTGAGGTGGTGCTGGACCCGTGGCAGATGACGGTGGGCGAGCGTCGCGTTCCCGTGGCCTGGCAACGCGCCCTGGCCGGCACGGTGTGCAACAAGGCAGTGAGCGGCGAGTTCTGACGACCACCTCAGGGCCTCGGGAGAGAAGGGCACCACGTGCGTCCCGTCACGAAGATCGCCACCGGGCTGGTCATCGCCTTCGGTGCGCTCCGCCTCAATGGCCTCGACCTGCTGTTCGACCCCGTCGGCTGGGGCCTGTGCGCCGCCGGGCTGCTCTCGTTGCAGCGACCGGGCGACGCCTTCGCCACGGCCCGGCAGTGGGCGTTCTGCATGGGCCTCGTCTCGCTGGTGCCCGTCGCGATCGGCCCAGGCACGGACGAGCCGATCAGGCTGGTGATCGGCTTCGTCGGCACGGCCGGCCCACTGATCACGGTCTGGCTGATCGCGGACGCCCTTATCACCGCCATGCGCGCACACGGCGACAACTCCCAGGCCGCCCTGCTGGACGTGTTGCGCTGGGCCGTGGCCGGTCTGGGCGCGGCCGGCCTGCTGGCCGGGTACGGCTACGCCGAGCTGTCACCTGTGCTGCTCGTCGCGTGGTTCGCCGCCTTGGTCGTGCTCATCGTCGTGCTCTATCGCTCGTCCGGCCTGCCGTACTTCTCCGCGCCCTCGCCGATCCCCGACGACGAGGTGAGCTCGACGTAGCACGCGCACGGGCGGCGGGTGAGTCAGCCGGCTGTGCCCGGCCGTGCCCCCGATGCACGGCCGGGCACCGGTTCAGCCCACCGCGTAGGCGCGGATGACCGTCTGGGTCAGCCGGGTGGTGGGGGTGTCCGTGACGGTTGCGCGCAGGGAGACGAATCCCGCTGTGCGGGGGTTGAGGACCACCGCCAGCCAGCCCCGGGCGGATCGTGTTACCGGGACGGGACGCCAGGTTCGGCCGTCGTCGTCGGAGGTCTCAAGGCGTACCCGGGTGCCCTCCTGGCGGGATGAGGGGTCGAGGGTGAGGGGGGTGCGGGTGCCCGGGCGAGCGCGGTTGTGGTCGTCCAGGGTGGGGGTGAGGCGGACCGCCGTCAGGGGCGGCGGGCGGTGGCCGTCGGCGCTGGAGGCGCGGAACGTCCAGACGGACTCGACGGCGGTCGAGAGGGCGGAGTAGGGCACCCCGCGGCGGGCCGACGCCTTCAGGGTGTACGTGGCGGGCTCCGGACGCAGGGCGGCGTGGAGCACGCACTCATTGGGCCGTTCCGTCGCGCATCCCGCCAGGTCGGTCTCGGCCAGCGTCCGGCCGCCGGCGGTGAGGGTGGCGGTGCCGGTGGCCGCGTCGTCGGCGCCCCTGTGGCCGGCGACGCCGTCGGCGAACAGGTCGCCCACGAACGGTCAGCTCGTCACCCGATCGGGTCGCGACGGGCGCGGACGGGCCGGTCACGGCGGCGTTCCACACCTCCGTGGTGCTCCCCCGCTCCAGCCTGACCGGGGCACCGGCCACGAGGGACGTGCCGACCTGGAAGCCGCTGTCCCACACCAGTCCCGGCGTCCGGTAGTGGGTGAGGATGCTCGGCAGTTCCACGTCCTGCCCGGGGGCGGCCATGATCCCGGGCCTGTCCTCGACGAGCCTCGGGCCGAAGTACGGAAGTCCGGTCGCCGCCGCGGCCGCGGCCCGGTACGTCGCCGTCACCTTGACCAGGTCAACCCGCCGGGCGGCGTAGAAGGGGTTGTCCGGCAGCCCGTCGGTGTGGGTGTTGACCAGGTCGTAGACGTACGGGCTCGGCGTGCGGGTCCTGCTCGTCCACATGTTCCTGGTCAGGAATCGCAGGCCCGGCGCGCGTGCCGGGACGACGTAGGTGTCCCAGCCCGGTGCGGACCAGCTCGAGAACCCGTAGGACCACGCGCCGTCAGCCAGTTCGACGATGAGTTCGGCGCCCGGCACGGCGTCCGGGTCGTCCACGCTGAAACCGGCTCGCCTGCCGTCGCGGGCGTCGACGGTCACCTGCCGGTCCTGGTCGAGATCGAGCCGGGCGTGGGCCAGGGTGTGTCTCGCGTCGTCGTAGATCTCGGTGTACAGGTTCCACTCGCGCTCGGGCAGCCTGAGCCGGGCCGTCCCGTCAACGAGGGGGACGTCGCGGCCGGCGCCCGTCCGCGCGTCGTACACCTGGATGAAACCCGCTTCGGCGGGCCGGCCAGCCCGGTCGAGCGCCTTGACGGTCACGTTGTGGGACTCGGGCTCGACGTACGCGCCGGCCAGGGTGCGGATCACCGTGTCGCCCGACCTGGCGATAATCGTGGCCAGGTGATCGCCGGACGCCTGTCCTTGGCGTCGATCGTCACCGTGACCGTCGCCTGCCCCTTGGCGGGCACCTGGAGACGTCGCGCGGAGAGCCGCACCACCTCGCCGTCGGCGGTCAGGTCGAGGTCGACGGGGGCGTCACCGGCGTTGTCGTACGTGACGGTCCCGGTGGAGACCCGCTCGCCCGTCCCGTCGGAGGGGAAGTACGCCCACACGCGCTCCGGCACGGCGACGACCTGCTGGGCCAGCGCGCGGACGACGTCCACCCGGCCGGTCCCCTGCCGGTACGGCGTCAGGCCGGGAAGCGGCGTGGCGCTGCCCGTCAGCGCGGCCTTGAGCCGTTGCCCGGTCCAGTCGGGATGAAGCTGGGCGAGGATCGCCGCGGCGCCCGCCACGTGCGGCGCGGCCATGGAGGTGCCCGACATCGCCACATGCGCCTCGGTCCCGGCCCCGCCCGCCTTCGCAGCCACGATCCCCACGCCGGGCGCGGTGATGTCCGGTTTGATGGCGTGATCGCCCTCACGGGGGCCGCTGCCCGAGGAGGCGGCGATGCGGTCCTGGTGGTCGACGGAACCGACGGTGAGCGCGGCGTCCGCGCTGCCGGGGCTGGTGACGGTGGTGCTCCGGTTGCCCGAGGCCGCGACGAACAGCGTGCCGTACCGCTGCGACAGCGTGTTCACCGCCTGCTCGACCGGGTCGAGGTCCAGGGTGTCGGGGGCGCCGAAGCTCAAATTGACGATCTTGGCCTTGACCTCGGCGGCGGCCCACTCCATGCCCGCCAGGATCGCCGACTCGGTCAGTCCGAAGGCGGTGCCGGCCTTCGCGACGGCGAGCTTCGCGCCGGGCGCGATCCCCCGGTACTTCGCGTCGGCTCCCGCGATGATCGAGGCGACGTGGGTGCCGTGCCCGGTGTTGTCGCGGATGTCGGGCTCGTCGGTGAAGTTCTTCTCCTGGGGGACCACGCCTTTCAGGTCGGGGTGGTCGGGGTCGTATCCGCTGTCCAGGACGGCCACCGTGACCCCCTTGCCCGTCATACCCTGCTTCCAGGCCTGGGTCGCGCCGATCTGCTCGGCGCTCTGGTCGAGGCTGTAGGAGCGGCGGCCGTCCAGCCACAGCTTGGTGGATCCGGCCGTCAGGGAGCGGGCGCCGGCCGCCAGGTCTGCCCGGCGGACGCCTTGGCAACGTTCATCGCGCTCATCCCGAGCCCGCCGAGCGGCCGGGCCCGCTCGGTCCCCCGGAGCGCCGGGGCCGTCCCTCGGGACGACTGGACGATCAGCGGGATGTCCGGCCGGTCGGCGTCGCCGTACCGCCAGGCCAGCAGTTGGGTGACGTCGAACAGCCGCCGGTCGAGCAGGTTCGCCGCGACCAGCGGCCGGGCGTCGGACGGGATCACGTACAGGTGACCGTCCTGGACCTGGCCGCTGAACGCCACCCGCCGGCCCGGACCCGGTTGCACGCGGTATCCGCCGCCGCCGGTGACCACCACGCGGTCACCGGTGATCAGCGTGACGCCGCCCGCCCGGCCCGCGTCCACGGGCTGCGGAAGGTCGTCCTGACGGTCCGGCGCGGGCACGACGCCGACCGTCGCGGCCACCAGGACGGCGGCCAGCGCCTTGTTCGGGATCACGGGCATCCGGCCTTCTCCTTCAGCGTGCGCACGAGGTCGGCGGGCAGGTCCGAGTCGCTGACCTGGACTGCCGCCTTGCCGGCCATCGTCAGGTAGCCGCCGACGACGTGCATGGACTCCGGGACCGACGTCTTGGTCACCGGCTCGGTGTTCTTGCCCTCGTCCGTCCAGAAGGCGGGACCGAGGACGTCGAACGCCTGGATGTCCACCCCCCGGTCCTTGAGCAGGGCGCGCACCTCGCTGACGGGCCTGTTGTAGTACGGCGCGCAATGCATGGGCTCGCCGGGCACGTCGAAGCCGGTGATGATCTGGTATTCCTCACCGGGACGCGCCTCCCGGCCGAGGAAGAGCTCGGCCGAGCCCTTGAAGTCCCGGCGGACCTTGATGCTGATCGGGCAGCCGCCCACCGCCTCGCAGCCTTCCTGACGGTCGATCACCTTGATCCCGTCCGGTTCCACCATGCTCGGGGCGACCGAGCCGACGCTGCTGGGCGTGGAGGGCAACAGGCGCAGCTTGATGTCGAGGCCGGCGTCGCGCAGCTGCCGCTGGTACTCCTCCGGCTTGGCGAACACGTCCTTGACCTCGATGACGAAGTAGCCGCCCTCCTCCTTGACGTCCAGGGCAGAGGCCGAGGCGGGCCCGAGGGCGACGACGACGGCCAGCGACGCCGCGAGGGCGCCCAGCGCGGCCGGCAGCACGAACAGGGCACGCCGCCTTTTGGGCGCGGGCACGGCCGGAGCGGGCTCGTCCTCCATGATCTTGTACATCGTCTCCATGGCGCCGGGCGTCAGTCCCGGCCCGGCGGGCGGGGCGAGCCGCCTGACGATGTCGTCGGGCTGCGGGTTCATGAGGTCTCCTTGGCGAGACGGACGGCCCGCGGGCCGTACCGGGCGAGATCGGGGTCGGCGGCGGCGAGCTCGGCGGCCAGGCGCTTGCGTGCGCGGTGCAGGCGCTGCCGGACGGCGAGGCGCGAGCAGCCGAGCACCTGCGCCAGCTCGGCGTTGCCGAGCCCCTCCCAGGCGACCAGCGAGAGCACCTCCCGGTCGTCGGCGGACAGCCGCATGAAGGCCGCGCGGGCGGTCTCGGGCACGGGGTCCGCCGCCGGGCCGGTCCATTCCGCGAGCTCGGTGCGCAGGCGCGTGGTGAGCGCCGCCCGGCGGGACTCGCCGCGGCGGTGGTTGGCCAGGGTGCGCCGGGCCACGCCGTACAGCCAGAGCCGGGCGCGGTCGCCGGTCGGCACCTCGCCGAGCCGCCGCCACGCGGTCGTGAACGTCTCGGCGATGACGTCGGCGACGTCGTGAGGGTCGTCGCTGCGCCGCCGCACATAGCCGGAGACGGTCGCGTAGTGCTCGGTGTAGAGCTCCTCGAAGCGTTGCCGGGGGTCCGGTGGGCCCACGCGGTCGTCCCTTCCGTAGGGGTATGTCACAACAAGCAGGTGTCCGGATGGTTCCAGGCGTGACAGACGAATACGGAGAAGGCCGCTCGGCGTCGGTGCCGCTATCTCGGAGGGTCGGTGACGCCGCCTTCGCCCTGCCGGTCGGCGTTAGCGCGGGCCCCGGAGGTCGTCTGGCCGAAGAAGAAGCCGAGAATGACCAGGAAGGCGCTGGCCACGAGCTCGGGGATCGCGGTCGCGGTGAACATCGCGATGACGAGGGCGACGCCCAGCAGAATGAGCAGCACCGCGCCGATGAGAATGGCCACCGGTTCGCGCTCGAGGAACGACCAGCGCATCCGCCATTTCCGCTCGCTGATCTCGATGTCCCTCAGGGCCATGTCGATGTCGTCGAGCTGCGAGGCGGCGGTCTGCTCAGCCAGCGCGCGCTGCTCGGTGAGCAGAGAAGAGATCATCCCGTAGAGCTCGTCGCGGACCTCCGGGTCGTCGACCTTCCGGCTGACGACCTCCTGGACGTCCTGCAGTTGTTCCTGCGGATAGACGACGCGAATACGGTCGATGACGGCTCGCTTTCGCTCCAGCAATATGGGCAGGGCGCCGATGGAGACCGTCGCCTCGGCGCCGGTCTTGGCGATTATCGCGCCGGCCGAGGCGCTGATCTTCAGCGCGAGCGTGCCGAACTGTGACGGGTGCGCGATGGCCCGGTTCACCCGGTCGAGCGAATCCTTCAGCTCGGTCAAGGACTGCTGCTCGATCTGCTGCTGGCCGAGCCCCATGAGCTGCATCTGAGGTTCGTAATAAGCCCGCGCGGTCTCCACGTAACTCGCCAGTTGTGAAACCGGGACGATGGGCGTTCGGCTCATGACCGGAAACCCTAACCGGACCGGCAGGTGAACAGCGGCGGAAATCTGGGACTGGCGTTATCGATGTTATTGATGGGATGATCCCACAACTGATTGTCGATTCCAGCAGAAGGGGTTGTCGAATGAGTCCGTCTTCCCGGGCGCTGCCGATGGCGGGGTTCATGTTCTCCGCCGTCGGAGTGGGCGGCGTGGTTCTGCAGATGTTGAGCGTGGCCTATCCGGACGGCGATCCGGCGAAGGCGCGGGCGGCCGCGGGGTTGTTGCGGCAATTGGCGGGACGCGTGGACGCCAGCCTTGACGACGTCGAGGAGGTCGCGTCCCGGGTCTGGCTGCCGCCGAATTCCGGCGTGGGCATCGACGCGTTCCGGACGTATTTCAACCAGGAGATCGCGCCCTATCCGCCGCGCGTCGCCGCCTACATCCGAGGACTGGCGGACGCGGTCGAGGATTACGCCGAATTGCTGGAACGGACCCAGCACACATTGCGCACGATGGCCATGATCCAGTGGATCGAACTGCTGATGTTCTTCTGCTGGCCGGCGATCGACAAGAAGGTCCAGGTGATGATCAACTGGGCGATACGCAGGTCGCAGGCGCGGCTGTTGCTCAAGATGTTCGAGAACGCCGTGGGCAAGCGGTTCATCTACGCCGTCGGGGGCAGCCTGGCCTACACCGTGCTCGACCAGGCGGTCGTCGACGGGCTCAAGCTCGCGAGGGGCGAGGACACCGGCTCCTGGGGGGACCGCGGCGAGTACATGCTGAAGAACTTCGCCGCGGCCATGGTCTTCTACCACGTGGACCCGGCCAACTTCGGCAAGGCCGCCAACGTGCTGCCGAAGAACCCGGCGGCGCGGAACGCGGTCGTGTTCCTGACCGGGTCCACCATCTTCAGCACCACCGCCAACGCGCTCAACCGGCCGGGCGACGTCGTGGACGACCCGGTCAGCCTGTTGCCGACCTGGCAGCAGATGCTCGCCAAGCTGGGGGTCGCCGCGGGCCAGGACCAGTTCAGGCGGTGGCGCCGGTACTGAGTGCCGGTCACGTCGTCAGTCCCGGGTGAAACGACGGATCTCGTCGGCGAAAGGGCTCAGACCGGTCGTCATCAGGCCGGTCATCTGGGCGGCGAGGTCCTCGGCCGCGGCGTTCGCGGCGGCCAGGACGGCCTCGGCCAGGGCGTCCGCGCCCAGTCGCATGGCCCGCGGATCGATGCGCAGGCCGCCGAGCGCGCCGGTCGGCAACACCTCGGCCGTCACCTGGCCGTCGGCGGCCTCGCCACGGCCGCGGACGGCGTCGAGGCTCTCCTGCAACTCCTCCAGCGGGCGGACATCGGCCTGGAACTGGCCGAGAAGGTGGCGCATCTCGTCGTCGAGGTAGGGGGTGGGGTCTTCGGGGGTGGTCATCGGGGGCTCCAGGGGTGTCAGATGAGCTGTCCGTCCTTGGGGGCGAGCTTGGGCGGGTCGGACACTTCGGGCAGGGATGCGATGGTGGCCCAGTTGGCGACGTCGAAGCTGGTCCGCATGTCGGCCAGGCGGTCGGCCACCGCCGGGTAGACCTCGCGCAGGGCGTCGACGTAGGTCTCGGCCTTTCCCAGGGCCGTCGCGTAGTTCTTCTTGAAGGTGTTCGCGGTCTCGTCGGTGCCTGCGAAGTCGCCCAGTGCGTCGAGGGCGTCGAGGATGCGGCGGGTGTCGTTCGCGAATTCGGTGCGCTCGGCCAGGAAGGCGCCGGCGGCCTTGGTGAAGGTGGTGCCGTGCACCTCGGTGGTCGGCATCCCAGGGCCCGGGGGGCCGGCCGCGCCCGGGGCGGGGGCCGAGGGGGTGGCGCTCGGGGCGGGAGCCACCCCTGAAGGGTTCGGTGTCGCACTGGGGGTGGTGGTCGCGGTGGGGGTCGGGCTTGCGGTGGGGGTCGGGGTGCCGGTGGGGGTCGGGGTGCCGGTCCCGGTCGGGGTCGGCGTCGGCGTCCCGGTCGGAGAGGCTGTCCCGGTCGGAGTGGGGGTTCCGGTCGGAGTGGGGGTTCCGGTCGGAGTCGGGGTCCCGGTGGGCGACGGGGTTGCCGTGGAGGTGGGGGTCGGGGTGGGGTACGGGGTCGTGGGGCTGGGGGTCGGGGGCTCACTGGGGGTCGGGGGCGTGGGGCTCGGGGCGGGCGTACCGGTCGGGGTGGGGGTGGGCGGCTCGTAGGTGGGCATGGCGGTTCTCCTGTCGGTACGTGGCCGCCGGCGGCGCACGGAGTTGTCCACAATACCGACAGGAATAGCAGGAACGCGTTACGCCTCGTGGACGGGGGCGAGATCGGCGAAGATGCGGTAGTCCGAGATCAGGCCGTCGTCCCGGGTGCGCCAGATCGACACGGCCACCACCGCGGCGTCCTTGCCGTCGAGCCGCCGGTACGTCACCTCGGTCTCGGCGATCGTGTCGGCCCCCACCTGCCAGTCCCGGACGATCCGGTGCCGCAGGCCGCCGATGGTCGAGTAGAACGTCCGCAGGCCGGCGGCGACGGCGTGGCGTCCCACCATGGGCTCGGCGTTGCCGAACACCAGGGTGGCGTCCTCGGCCAGCAGCTCGGCGAACGTGTCGGGGTCGAACGAGTCGACCGCCTGGAAAACGCGTCGTACCACATCGTGGGACATGTTGATCATTCCTCACGTGGACGGGGTCCGCTGGTGGGGACGATACGGGACGACGCGTTCCCGTGCGACAGGCCGGCGCGTCCGGCGCTTCCGGCACACAGCCGGGCGTTCCGGCGGGTGCTCAGGCGGGCGAGGTCCCGCCGGGAGCGGCCGGCGACTCGAAGGTGATCGACACGATGGCACTGATGGCGAGGTTGTGCTCCCGGACGCCGGAGGTCCGCTCCGAGGACTCGACGGTGACGACGGAGTCGCCCCGGCGGGTGACGTGGCCGGTGAAGGAGTCACCGCTGAGCAGGCGTACCGAGATGACCCGGTTCTCGTGGCGGGCGTTGTCGAGGAGCGCGATCCAGGAGGTGATGAGCCCGGCTCCGGGGGGTTCAAAAGGGTCTTGGGTCATGAGCAGCCCTCTGCCCCGAACAAGGGGAAGGGAACGGCCGGTCCGGGGACCTCACCGGCAGGAAAGGACGCCCGGCTCGGGCTCAGCGCGTGCAGCCCTCGCCCGACAGGGAGCCGTTCCAGGAGAAGGCCGTGCGGCACAGGTACGTGCCGAGGTCGGGGCCGGCCATGATCGTGACGTTGACGTTCACGTAGCCGACGCCCTCGCAGTCCCGGCCGGAGATCGTGCCGTGGTCGATCCGGCCGAGGAAGCAGGTGTAGGCGCCGTCGGCGCGGGCGGCCTGCGCGGGCAGCAGCGAGCAGATGAGCGCGGCCGCCGCGGCGACGGCCGTACGCCGGATGAGGATCACGGCTCCACGGTAGGAAGCCCTCGGAGGACCACCTAGTACGACATGTCACCGGCCATCGATAAATTTCGCAGAATGTCGTGTGACGAATTCACGCGCCCTTCAACGGCAGGACATCCAGCGTGGATACCTTTCGACCCTTATCTGTAGATTTGCTGTCAAGGGAAGCGTCATGTCTCGTTCGTTCATCGCCCTGCTGGCCGTCGGCGCGGCCCTCGCCACCACCGTCGCCGCGCCCGCCGACGCCGCCTCGGGACGGCAGCCGCGCGTCCTGTCCGACGTGACGCTGCCCGCCCCCGACCTGGCCGCCTTCGAGCCGGACATCGTCAAGAACTCCCGCGGCGTCAAGCTGGGCGGCCTCGGCAGCGGCCTGTTCCCGGCCAGGCGCGCGGGCGAGTACTGGATGGTCACCGACCGCGGCCCGAACGGCGAGCCCAAGATCAACGGCGAGAAGCGGCGCACGTTCCCGGTGCCGGAGTTCGCCCCGGCGATCGTCCGCGTGGCCGTGCGGCACGACACGGCGCGCATCGTGCAGAGCATCCCGCTGAAGACCTCCGACGGCACCCCGATCACCGGCCTGTCCAACCAGTCCGGCCACGACGAGATCCCCTACACCTGGGACGGCCTGACGCAGCTCCCCTACGACCCGAACGGCCTGGACACCGAGGACCTCGTCACCGACGGTCGCGGCGGCTTCTGGCTGGTGGACGAGTACTCCCCCTCGCTGCTGCACGTGGCGGGCGACGGCCGCGTCCTGGCCAGGTACGTGCCCAAGGGCCTGAAGCTGACCGGCGCCGGCTACCCGGTCCACGAGACGCTGCCCGCGATCCTGGCGACCCGGCAGCAGAACCGCGGCATCGAGGCGCTCGGCGTCTCGCAGGCCGAGCGCGCCCTGTACCTGGCCGTGCAGAGCCCGCTCGCCAACCCCGACAAGAAGACCGGCAAGGCGTCGAGCACGGCCCGGATCCTGCGGGTGGACCTGCGTACCGGCCGCCCGACCGGCGAGTGGGCCTACACCATGGAGAACGTCGCCGCCTTCGACCCGGCGGCCGAGCAGGGCGACATGAAGATCTCCGCCCTGAACGTGCTGAGCCCCGGCCGCCTGCTGCTCCAGGAGCGCACCGACGCCGTGGCCCGCCTCTACACCGTGGACCTGCGCCGGGCGACGAACCTGCTCGGCGGCCGGCACGACGACCCGGCCACCACGCCCTCGCTGGAGGCGTCGCTGCCGTCGGACGTCACCGTCGCCACCAAGGCCCTGGCCGTGGACCTGGCGGCGATCCCCGGCCTGCCCGGCAAGATCGAGGGCGTCGCCCTGCTCGACCCGGTGACGCTCGCCGTGGCCAACGACAACGACTTCGGCCTCGGCACCTTCGACGCCGACGGCCGCCTGGTGGACTCGGGCGTGACCAGCCGGATCCTGACGATCCGGCTGGCCAAGCCGCTCTTCTGAGCCGTCCCGTCAGGACAGCGTGCTCGCGTACGGGTCCCAGCCGGCGGGCAGGGGCTCGGGGGCCGTCGCGGCCGAGGTGATCGGGCGGAACTCGGCGCGTTCGCCCGACTCGGTGATGGCCGTCATGAGCTCCAGCACGTGCAGCGTCAGCTCGCCCGAGGCCCGGTGCGGCGTGCCCGCGCGCAGCGACCGGGCCAGGTCGAGCACGCCGATGCCGCGCCCGGCCTGCTCGGCGGCGACGGGCAGCTCGCGCCAGTCGGCGTCGTGCGGGCCGCGGACCAGCAGCGGGCCGCCGAAGGTGTTGGGGTCGGGCAGCAGCAGGGCTCCTTCCGTGCCGATGACCTCGATCAGCTTGCGGCTGACGGGCGAGTCGAAGCTGAAGGTCGCGGTGGCGGTGGCCGTGCCGGGGAAGTCCAGCAGGGCGTTGACGTGGGTGGGCACGTCCACGGGGAACAGGGTGCCGGCCTTGGGGCCGGAGCCGACGACCCGCTCGGCGCGGGCCCTGCGGGTGCCGCCCGCGACCCGGGCGACCGGGCCGAGCAGGGAGACCAGCGCGGTCAGGTAGTAGGGGCCCATGTCGAACAGGGGGCCGCCGCCGGGCCGGTAGTAGAACTCGGGATCGGGGTGCCAGGACTCCGGGCCCAGGTTCTGGAAGGCGACGGTGATCCCGACCGGCTCGCCGATCAGGCCGGAGCGCAGGGCGTGCGCCGCGGCCTGGAGCCCGGGGCCGAGGAAGGTGTCGGGGGCGCCGCCGACGCGCAGGCCCAGGTTCGCGGCCTCGGCCATGACCTTGGCCGCCTGGTCCATGTCCAGGGCGAGCGGCTTCTCGCCGTACACGTGCTTGCCGGCGCGCAGGGACTCCAGCGCGACGGCCGCGTGCGCGGCCGGAACCGTCAGGTTGACCACGATCTCGACCTCGGGCAGGGCGAGGATCTCGGCCAGGCCGCCCGAGGCGGGCACGCCGTGCTCGCGGGCCGCCGCGGCGGCCCGGCCGGTGTCGAGGTCGGCCACGCCGAGCACCCGCACGTCGGGGAAGGCGGTGAGGTTGCGCAGGTACTGGGCGCTGATCACGCCGGCGCCGACGACCGCGACACCGACGGGCCCGCCGCTCACGAGCCCTCCAGGCCGGTCAGGTGGGCGTGGCTGTCGGCCAGGGCGGTGAACAGGTCGGTCGCGCACGTGTCGAGCTCGACGATCCGCCAGGCGTCCGGCGCGGCGGCCAGGATCTCGGGCACCGGCATCGCGCCCGCCCCCACCGCCGTGTGCGGCTCGCCCTTGACCATCGGCCCGTCCTTGACGTGCAGCGCGAGCGTGCGCCCGGCCAGGCGGCCGAGCAGGGCGGGCACGTCGGCGCCGCCCACGGCCGCCCAGTACGTGTCGATCTCCAGGAACACCTCGGGGACCAACAGGTCGGCCAGCGCCTCGATGGCGTGCCGGCCGTCGATCCTGGGCTCGATCTCCCACCAGTGGTTGTGGTAGCCGATGCGCATGCCGTGCCCGGCCGCCTGCTCGGCCAGGCCGTTCAGCAGGTCGGCGGTGCGCGAGAGGCCGTCGCGGGTGGTGAACTCGGCCTCGGGGACGCCGCCGGGGATGATCACCAGGTCGGCGCCGACCGTGGCGACGGCGTCGAAGACCTCGGCGGGCTCCTGGCTGAGCAGCGCGTACGCGTGCGTGCTGCTCACCGCGAGCCCCAGGTCGTCGATCACCTGGCGGAAGCCCTTGGGGTCGGCGGTCGGGTCGAAGGGCTCGACGGCGCCGTAACCGATGCCCGCGATGCGCTCAAGGGTGCCGTCGCGGTCGGCGGCGAGCTGCTCCCTGACGGTGTAGAGCTGGACGCTGAGCGGCCTGGTCATCCACGGACCCCCATGAGGTGTTCGAGGGCGAGCTGGTTGAGCCGGGTGAAGTGGAAGCCGCGCCGGGCCGCCGCCTCGGGGTCGAAGTCGTCGCCGGCCAGGTCCTGCCAGGTCTCGCCGGCGGCCAGCGTGGGCCGGGCCAGCTCGTCCACGCGGGAGGCGCGCAGGGCCTCCTGGACCTCGGGGTCGGCGCGGAAGGCGCGCGACTTCTCCTTCAGGATCAGGTACGTGCGCATGTTCGCGGCGGCCGAGTCCCACACGTCGTCGGGGTCCTCGGTGCGCAGCGGCTTGTAGTCGAAGTGCCGGGGGCCGTCGTAGCCGCCGTTCTCCAGCAGGTCGACCAGGAAGAAGGCGCTCTTGAGGTCGCCGTGGCCGAAGATCAGGTCCTGGTCGTACTTGGGGCCGTGCTGGCCGTTGAGGTCGATGTGGAACAGCTTGCCGTGCCACAGCGCCTGGGCGATGCCGTGGACGAAGTTGAGCCCCGCCATCTGCTCGTGGCCGACCTCGGGGTTGAGGCCCACCATCTCGGGGTGCTCCAGGTCGTTGATGAGCGCCAGGGCGTGGCCGATGGTCGGCAGCAGGATGTCGCCGCGCGGCTCGTTGGGCTTGGGCTCCAGGGCGAAGCGCAGGTCGTAGCCGCGGTCGAGGACGTACTGGCAGAGCAGGTCGAGGCCCTCCTTGTAGCGGTCGAGGGCCGCCTTGACGTCCTTGGCCGCGTCGGACTCGGCGCCCTCGCGTCCGCCCCAGCACACGTACGTGGTCGCGCCGAGCGAGGCGGCCAGGTCGATGTTGCGCATGACCTTGCGCAGGGCGTACCGGCGCACGTCGCGGTCGTTGCTGGTGAACGCGCCGTCCTTGAACACCGGGTGGGTGAACAGGTTCGTGGTGGCCATCGGGACCTTCATCCCGGTCTCGTCCAGGGCCTTGCGGAAGGCGGCGATCGCCTTGTCCCGGTCGGGCTCGACGGCCAGCAGGTCGTCGTCGTGGAAGGTGACGCCGTACGCGCCGAGCTCGGCCAGCCGGTGCACGCTCTCGACGGGGTCGAGCGCGGGACGGCTCGCGTCGCCGAACGGGTCACGGGCCTGCCAGCCCACGGTCCAGAGTCCGAAGGTGAAGCGATCGGCGGGTGTCGGAGTGAAGGATGACATTTGCTGACGTCCCCTACCTTTAGTCCATAATCTGTACATAATCCTGAGGAGGCATGCATGGTGGCGTCAAGGGGGGTCCGGCATGATTCCATGCGTGCCCGTAATCTGGCCGTGGTACTCCAGGCCGTCCACGGGCACGGCCCGCTCACCAGGGCGGCGCTGGCCGAGCTCACCGGGCTGACCAAGACCACCGTGTCCAGCCTGGTCGCGGCCCTGCTGGAGGCCGGCGCGGTGAGCGAGTCGGGCGCGGTGCGCGACGGCGAGCGCGGGCGGCCCGGCGTGGCCGTGGAGCTGAGCGGGCACCGGGTGGCCGCGCTCGGGCTGGAGGTCAACATCGACTATCTGGCCGCCTGCGTGGTCGACCTGACCCGGTCCGTACGCCTGCGCCGCATCCGCCCGGCCGACAACCGCGGCTCCGACCCGGCGGGCGTGCTGCACCTGCTGCGCGACCTGGTGAAGGAGGTCGCCGCGGAGGCCGAGGCGGCCGGGCTGCGGATCATCGGCGCCGCCCTGGCCGTGCCCGGCACGGTCGAGGACGGCCTGCTGCGCAACGCCCCCCACCTGGGCTGGCGCGACGTACGGGTGGCCGACCTGCTCGACCTGCCGTGCGCGGTCGACAACGAGGCGAACCTGGCGGCGCTGGGCGAGTTGTGGTTCGGCTCGCGGGCGACGGACTTCCTCTACGTCTCCGGCGAGATCGGCGTCGGCGCCGGGCTGGTCGTGGACGGGACCGTGTTCCGGGGCACGTACGGGCTGGCCGGCGAGCTGGGGCATGTCGTCGTGACCCCTGACGGCCCCGCCTGCCGCTGCGGCGGCCGGGGCTGCCTGGAGGTGTACGCGGGCCAGGACGCCCTGCTCGGCGACCTGGACTCGGTCGCCGCCCTGGCCGCCGCGCTGGCCGGCGGCGACCGCCGCGCGCTGGCCGCCTGCACGCGGGCCGGGGAGGCGCTCGGGGTGGCGCTCACGTCGGCCGTGCACCTGCTGGACCCCGGCCGGATCGTGCTCGGCGGCATCTTCGCCCCGCTGTTCCCGTGGCTGGAGACCCCGGCCCGGGACGTGCTGGCGGCCCGGCTGGGGCAGATGCGCGGCACGCCGCCCGCCCTGGTGGTCTCGGCCAACGGCGCCGACGCGGCGGTGCTGGGGGCGGCCGGGCTGATCATCCAGCGGATCGTCGCCGACCCCGCGGACGTGCTGGGCGTGTGACGGGTCAGTAGTAGCCCTTGTTCCCGTCGACCAGCTCTCTGACGATGTCGAGGTGGCCGGCGTGCCTGGCGGTCTCCTCGACCATGTGGATCAGCACCCAGCGCAGCGAGGAGGCCGCCGACCGGAAGTCGGGGTGCTTGCCGACGTCGTCGAGCGAGTGGGCGGCGACGATCTCGTTGGAGCGCTCGCACTGCTTGGCGTAGTCGTCGAGGAGCTGGGCCAGCGTGACGCCCTCGACCAGCATGTCGGCGTCTTCGGGCTCGTCCTGGAACTGCGGGTTGCCCTCGGCGCTGCCGCCCAGGAAGAGCACCTCGAACCAGCAGTGCTCGGTCCAGCGCATGTGGGAGACCAGGCCGGCCACCGTCATCAGGGGCGAGGTCGGCAGCACCGGCCGGTGGGCGTCGGCCTCGGCCAGCCCCTCGCACTTCCAGTGGACGATCGCGCGCTGCATGTCGAGCCAGCCGACGAGCTGGGTACGTTCGTCGGCCACGAAGGGCGGACGTACACGGGGTGGCGTCATGCGCCGGAGGCTACTGCAGGGCTCGTCGGCGACGCACCGGATTTTCGGCCGGTTCGCGTATGACCCGGGCGAGCCGCGACAATGGCTCGATGGCGGAAAGTGCAGAGGCCGACTGGGTCTCCAGGTTCGCGGACGAGGTGATCTCCGAGGCGGAGCGTCGTGCCCCGGGCAAACCGATCGTCTGCGCCTCCGGGCTCAGCCCCTCGGGCCCCATCCACCTGGGCAACCTGCGCGAGGTCATGACCCCCCACCTCGTCGCCGACGAGATCAGGCGGCGCGGCCTCGACTGCGTGCACCTGCTGTCCTGGGACGACTACGACCGTTTCCGCAGGGTGCCCGCGGGCGTCGACCCGTCCTGGGCCGAGCACATCGGCAAACCGCTGACCTCGGTGCCCGCCCCGCCGGGCAGCTCGCACGCCAACTGGGCCGAGCACTTCAAGGCGCCGATGACCGCCGCGCTGGCCGAGCTGGGCGTCGACTACCGGGGCATCAGCCAGACCGAGCAGTACACCTCGGGGGCCTACCGGGAGCAGATCCTGCTGGCCATGCGCGAGCGGTCGCGGATCGACGCGATCCTGGCGGCGTACCGGACCAAGGACGGCGGCCGGGAGGTGGCCGACTACTTCCCGTACAAGCCGTACTGCGAGCTGTGCGAGCGCGACCTCACCAAGGTCACCGCGTACGACGACGAGACGACCGAGCTGGCCTACACCTGCGAGTGCGGGTTCGGCGAGACCGTGCGCCTGGCCGAGCACGACCGCGGCAAGCTGGTGTGGAAGGTCGACTGGCCGATGCGGTGGGCGCATGAGGGCGTGGTCTTCGAGCCGTCGGGCGTCGACCACCATTCCCCCGGCTCGGCCTGGATCGTCGGCGGCCAGATCGTCGGCGAGATCTTCGGCGGCGAGCAGCCCATCGGCCCGATGTACGCCTTCGTCGGCATCACCGGCATGGCCAAGATGAGCAGCTCCAAGGGCGACGTGCCGACCCCGGCCGACGCGCTGGAGATCATGGAGGCGCCCGTGCTGCGCTGGCTGTACGCCCGCCGCAAGCCCGCGCAGTCCTTCAAGATCGCCTTCGACCAGGAGATCCAGCGCCTCTACGACGAGTGGGACGCCCTGGCCCGCAAGGTCGCAGCCGGCCAGGCCCAGCCCGCCGAGCTGGCCGCCCACGCCCGTGCCGTGGGCACCGCCGCCGGGCCCCTGCCGGCCACGCCGGTCCCGGTGCCCTACCGCACACTGGCCTCGATCCTCGACATCACCACCGGCCACGACGAGCAGGCGCTGCGCATCCTGCGCGACCTCGACGCCGTCGACCGGCTCGACGAGGCCCGCCCCCGGCTCGACCGGGCGCAGCGCTGGGTGGCCGACCACCTGCCCGCCGACCAGCGCACCCACGTGCGCGAGACGCCCGACCAGGAGCTGCTCGACTCCCTCGGCCAGACCGAGCGCGAGTCGTTGCGGCTGCTGGCCGACGGCCTCGACGACTGGACGCTCGACGGCCTCACCAACCTGGTCTACGGCGTGCCGAAGCTCCAGGCCGGCCTCGACGCCGACGCCAAGCCCACGCCGGAGCTGAAGGCGGCCCAGCGCGCGTTCTTCGTCCTGCTCTACCGGCTGCTGGTCGGCCGCGACACCGGGCCGCGGCTGCCCACGCTGCTCATGGCGGTGGGCGCCGACCGGGTGCGGAAGCTGGTCGGCGGGTGAGGGGCGGCCGCGGGTGAACGGCGTCGTCCTGGTCACCGGGATCTCGGCCGCGGGCAAGTCCACGGTCGCCCAGGCGCTGGCCGAGCGCCTGCCGCGGTCGGCCCACGTCCGGGGCGACACCTTCCGCCGCATGGTCGTGGGCGGCCGGGCCGAGATGACGCCCGGGTCGGAGGAGGAGGCGGTGCGCCAGTTGCACCTGCGCTACCGGCTCGCGGCCCGGACGGCGGACTTGTATTTCGAATCCGGATTTACAGCAATTGTGCAAGATGTGGTTCTTGGAGAGGACTTGGAGCGGTTCACTCGGTGGATCCGCACCCGTCCGCTGCGGGTGGTCGTGCTCGCCCCCGACGCCGCCGCCGTCGAGCGCCGCGAGCGCGAACGCGCCAAGACCGGCTACGGCACCTGGACGATCGCCCAGCTCGACGCCGCCCTGCGGGCCGGGACGCCGCGCATCGGCCTGTGGCTGGACACCTCCGCCCAGTCCCCCGCCGAGACCGTCGAGGAGATCCTCGCGCGGGCGGACGAGGCATTGGTCGGTGGAGATCGCATATAAGTAGGATCACTGCAAGGCAGTGTCAAGTGGGCTGCATGTGTGCAGGTGCACCTTGTACCCATGAACAAGCAGCCCTTCGCCGCCAGTGTCAGTGTCATCGTCCCCGCGATGAACGAAGCCGAGAACCTTCCCCACGTCTTCGCCACGCTGCCCGACTGGATCGACGAGGTGATCCTGGTCGACGGCAACTCGACCGACGACACCGTCGCCGTCGCGCGCAGGCTGCGCCCCGACCTCCGGGTCGTCGTGCAGAGCCGGCGCGGCAAGGGCAACGCCCTCATCGAGGGCTTCCAGGCCGCCCGGGGGGACATCATCGTCATGATCGACGCCGATGGATCCACCGACGGCAAGGAGATCCGCTCGTTCGTCGAGACCCTCATCGACGGCGCCGACTTCGCCAAGGGCTCCAGGTACGCCCCCGGCGGCGGCTCTGACGACCTCAGCCCCATCCGGTCGCTGGGCAACAAGTTCCTCACCGGCCTGACCAACATGCTGTACGGCACCCGTTTCACCGACCTGTGCTACGGCTACAACGCCTTCTGGCGCGACCACCTGGACGTCATGGAGCTCGACTGCGACGGCTTCGAGATCGAGACCCTCATGAACGTCCGGGCCGCCCAGGCCGGCCTGGTCATCCACGAGGTGCCCAGCCACGAGCGCTCCCGGATCCACGGCGCGAGCAACCTGCACGCGGTGCGCGACGGCTGGCGCGTGCTGAAGACGATCATGCGCGAGCGTACGCGCGGGACCGCCCTGATGCCGCAGACCGAGGTGGCGCTGGCGAAGTAGGAAGTGACATCCTCCGACAATGCGCTACATAGTGATCGGAGCAGGAGCAGTCGGCGGCACCATCGGCGCCCGCCTCCACCAGGGCGGGCACGAGGTCGTGCTCGTCGCGAGAGGCGCGCACCACGAGGCGCTCAAGCGTGACGGACTCCGCCTGATCACCCCCGATTCCGACGAGACCCTGGCCATCCCCGCGGCCTCCAGCCCGATCCCCACCCGCGACGACGACGTGCTGATCCTGGCCACCAAGTCCCAGGACACCCTGGCCGCCCTCGATCCCTGGCCGACGGACCTGCCGGTCGTGTGCGCGCAGAACGGCGTGGCCAACGAGCGCACCGTCCTGCGCAGGTCCGAGCGGGTCTACGGCATGTGCGTGTGGCTGCCGTCCCAGCACCTCGAACCCGGCGTCGTGGCCGCCCACGGCCACCCGTACTCGGGCCTGCTGCACGTCGGCCGCTATCCCCAGGGTGTGGACGACCTCGCCGGGAAGATCGCCGACGACCTCGGCAAACACGGGCTCCTCGCCCGCGCCACCCCCGACGTCATGCGCTGGAAGCACGGCAAGCTGCTCAACAACCTCGGCAACGCCGTCGAAGCCCTCGTCGGGCACGCCGACGGCATGGCCGAGCTCGCCGACCGGGCCCGTGCCGAGGCCATCGGCGTGTTCGAGCACGCGGGCATCCCCTACTCCACCCCCGAGGACGAGCGCCGGGTCCGCGGCCACCAGGTGGACGTCGTCCCGATCGAAGGCGTCCGGCGCGGCGGCGGGTCGTCCTGGCAGAGCCTGGCCAGGGGCAGCGGCTCGATCGAGGCCGACTACCTCAACGGCGAGATCGTCCTGCTCGGCCGCGAGCACGGCGTGCCCACGCCGGTCAACGAAGTGCTGCGCCGCGAGGCCAACCGGGTCGCCCGCGAGAAGCTGCCGCCCGCCTCGATGCCGGTGGCCGAGCTGACCGCGCTCATCGACGCGCGTTCCGCAGCCTGATCCCGCTGAACTCCATGCTGCTGCCGGTCACCTCGTGCCAGAACGGCCACAGGTTGTCCAGCACCCGCAGCTGGATCCCGGCCTGCTCGTGCAGCTCGAACAGGTCGCCCACCGGCTCCGGCGGGCCGATCGGGACGACCGGCTCCCTCGACACCAGGGCGTGCGGCGGGTCGCCGATCGGCGCGAACCCGGCCGCGGGCAGGCGGTAGGCGTACAGGCGGACGTCCATGACGGCCCTGAGCCAGGCGTACTCGACGGCGTGCACGCGGTCGCCGCAGCCCGCGCCGGCGATCCTGGCCACGTCCTCGTCGGTGGTGTGCGGCCCGCGCCAGGCCATCGCCCGCGGGCAGGCGCGCGGGAACCAGTGGTCGGGGCAGCGGTCGTGGCCGACCGCCCACACGTACGGCTCGCCGAGCGAGGACGTCTGCGCGACCCGGGGCACGAACCGCTCGATGGTCGGGTCCTCGGAGAAGTGCAGCACCTGGCCGGGCTCGGGTCTCATACCCGCCATCATGCGCATACCCCGTCTCCGTCAGGGCAGAAGAAACGCGCTCTGACGACAAGGGGTGAGTTCGGATGGTCTTATTGGGTCTGATCCTGGTCCTGCTCGCCGGCGGCGCCGTCGCCCTGGTGGCGACGGAGGAGAGCTCCAGGTACATCCTGTTCGGCAACACCTACCAGCTCGACCACGTCCAGATGTTCCTCGCCGGAGCGGTCGTCGCGGCCGCCCTGCTGGCGGGGATCTGGCTGATCGGCGCCGGGTCGCGCAGGACCGCCAGGAAGCGCCGCAGGCTGCGGGCCGCCCGCGCCGAGGAATCCGACCGGGTCTCCCGCCTGGAGAACGAGAAGCGGGACCTCGAACGGCGGCTCGAACGCGACCGCAACCGCGCCGCGCACGACGGCGTGACGGACGGCGGAACGGACGGCCGCGTCGCACACGAACGGGTCGCGAGCGAGCGAGCCGCGCACGAACGGGTGGACGGCGACCGGCTGGTGGCCGGCGGCCGCCGCCCCGACGACACCAGGCCGTGAGCTCATGGGCGCGAGGGCAGCAGCTTGCCCTCGCGCCAGAGCGCGAAGCCCGTGACCAGCGCTCCCACGCCTTCCCAGAGCCCCACGCCGAAGAACTCGCCCGGCGCCGCCCCCGTGACGACCAGCGTCGTGAAGACCGCGAACGTCACCAGCCGGAACGGCACGGTCCACCGGAAGAACGGCGTGTAGTCGGCGGATGCCGCGAAAACGTAATAGACCCCCATGTTCACCGCCGCCATCGACGAAGCCGCCATGTAGACCAGCGTGTAGTCGCCGGACGGCCGTACGCCGAGCACCTCGAAACCCAGCAGGACCAGCAGGGAGTCCGGCGACAGCAGCCCGACGAGCCCGAGCGCGAAGGCGAGCACGCCGAAGACGCCGATGGTCCAGCCGGCGGCGGAACGCGGAAGACGCACAGAAATCCTTCCAAAGGGGGGTGTAATCTGCGAGGCGATCTCATCATGCACCCGGAGGTCGCATGCCCCCCACGCGTGGCCGTCCCATTGCTCTGAAGCTCCTGATCCTCCTGCTCGTGCCGCTGCTGTCCCTGGTCGGGCTGTGGGCGTTCGCGGCGGGCCTGACCGGCGGTGACGGCCTGCGCCTGCTGGAGATCAACAAGCTCGCCTCCAACCTGGCCACGCCGTCGGAGCGCGTCAACGCCGAGCTCCAGGACGAGCGGCTGGCCTCGGTCGAGTTCCTGGCCACCCACCGCGGCGCGGACAAGCTGGCCAGGCAGCGCGGGCAGACCGACCGGGCCGTCGCGGCCTTCCGCAAGCTGGCCAAGGACCAGCGCGGGATGTCGCCCGAGATGCGCACCCAGCTCGACGCCCTCAACGCCAAGCTCGACCTGCTGTCCGGCATCCGCGCCGAGGTGGACGGCAACACGGTCGCGCCGCTGACCGTGATCGACGGCTACAGCCAGATCGTGGACGCCTCCTTCCGCATGTACGACGCGATGGTCCTGGTGCCCGACATGTCGCTGTACCGGCAGGCGCGGGCCGTCACCATGCTCGGCGAGGCCAAGGACCTGGTCTCCCGCGAGCGCGCGATGATCGTCGTGGTGCTGGCCAGAGGGCGGGTCGAGGCGGTCGAGCGGGAGGCGTTCACCGGGATGGTGGCGACCCGGCGGCTGCTGTACTCGCAGGCGCTCTCACACCTGGACGGCGGCCTGCGCGGCCCGTACGAGCAACTGGCCGCCTCGCCCGTCTACAAGGAGTTCCTCGACGCCGAGGACGCCATCCGGGGCCAGGCCGCGATGAACGGCCTGCCCGCCACCGCCGCCACCTGGGAGATCGACGGCCAGAACCTGTGGGCCGTGCTCGAACGCGACCAGGGCCAGGCCGTGGAGGGCATCGTGGCCCGGGTGACGCCGGCCGCCGGGAGCATCCTGATCAAGATCGGCGTGGCCGGCGGCGTGGGCCTGCTCGCCGTGCTCGCCTCGATCCTGCTGTCGCTGCGCTTCCGCAGGCGGCTGGTCCGCGAGCTGGCCGGGCTGCGCGACGCGGCCACCGAGCTGGCCGAGGTGCGGCTGACCGGGCTGATCGAGCGGCTGCGCACGAACACCCGCCCGCCCACGGCCGCCGAGGTCGCGCCGCTGGAGGTCAGGACGGAGACCTCCGAGGTCGCCGACATCGTACGGGCCTTCAACCACGTGCAGTCCACGGCCGTGGAGGCCGCCGTCGACCAGGCCAGGCTGCGGCACGGCGTCAGCCAGGTCTTCGTGAACCTGGCCCGGCGCAACCAGTCGCTGCTGCACCGCCAGCTGCTCCAGCTCGACAGCATGGAGCGGGCCACCGAGGAGCCCGACCTGCTGGCCGACCTGTTCAAGCTCGACCACCTCACCACCCGCATGCGCAGGCACGCCGAGAGCCTGATCATCCTGTCCGACCAGGCCCCCGGACGCGGCTGGCGCAACCCGGTGGCCATCCTCGACGTGCTGCGCGCGGCCGTCGCGGAGGTCGAGGAGTACGAGCGCGTCGAGATCCTGCCGCCGCCGCAGACCGCGCTGCTCGGCGCGACCGTCACGGACGTGGCCCACCTGCTGGCCGAGCTGGTCGAGAACGCCACCCTCTTCTCACCCCCGCAGACCAGGGTGGACGTGCGCAGTTCGAGCACCCCGAACGGCCTGATGATCGAGATCGAGGACCGCGGCCTCGGCCTGCCCCGCGTCGAGCTGGACGAGCTCAACGACCGGCTGGCCAAGATGCCGGAGTTCGACCTGGCGCAGAGCGACCGGCTGGGCCTGTTCGTGGTCGGCCGGCTGGCCGCCCGGCACGACATCAAGGTCACCCTCGCGCCCTCGCCCTACGGCGGCCTGACCGCGATGGTCTTCCTGCCCTCAGCCATCCTGGCCGACCAGCCGGTCCTCGCCGGGAGCTAGGTAGGCCGTCCCGCCCGAGGCCCGCGCCCGCGCGGCCGCCAGCAGCCGCCGGTGGCCGTGGGCGGGCAGCAGGCGGGCGGCCTCCTCGTGGGTGTAGAAGCCGTGGTCGTCCAGCTCCTCGGCCTGCAAGGTGATCACCGTGCCCGGCGGCAGCTCGCCGCAGTCGAACATGAAGTTGACCATCGCGTACGGCACGTAGGCCAGGCCGTCGACCCAGCTCACGGCGAGCAGCCGGCCGACCTCCAGCGTCAGGCCGAGCTCCTCGGCCACCTCCCTGGCGCGCGCCTGCGCCGGGTGCTCGCCCGCGTCGATGATGCCACCGGGGAAGGACCAGTGGTCGCGGTAGTTGGGCTTGACGAGCAGGGCGCGGCCCCGCTCGTCGGTGATGTAGGCCGCGGCCCCGGTGACGACCCTGTTGACGGTGGACCAGAAATCGTTCACCGGGCCAACGTTACGGCAGCACCTGCAGCAGCGCCTGGGTCCTGGCCTTGGCCGGTTCCTCGATCCGCTGGCTCTCCTTGCCCGCCGCGTCCAGCACGACCAGCGTGTTGTGCGCGCCGCCCGCCACGCGGACGACCAGCCGCCCGTCGGCCAGGTAGAAGGCGCCGATCAGCCGGCCCTTGACGGCCGGGGTGAGCTTCCGGCCCGTCACCAGGTCGACCACGGCCGGCTTGAAGGCCGCCGGCCAGCTGCCATCGCCGAGCGCGGCGGAATCGGCGGGGACCGCGACGACCGCGTTGCGGCCGTTCGGCGACAGGCTCTGCACGTGGGTGACGAGCTTGACGCCCTTGGCCCTGACGGCCTTCCCGGTCTGGACGTCGAGCCGGTAGACGGCGTCGGCCTCGCCGGTGTAGCCCGCCAGGTACCGGCCGCCCGCCGCCCACGCCAGGTGGCACACGCCCTTGGTCGTGCCGAGCCGGCGCCTGCCGGTGCCGTCGGCCTTGACCGCCATGACGGTCTCGCCCTTGCCGACGTAGGCGACCTGCGTGGAGTCGGGCGACCAGACGGGAGTCAGGCATGGCGTGCCGCCCTGGAGCTTCGTGGCCGCGGTGACGGTCTTGGCGCCGTCCTTGACCTGGAGGTTGCCGCCGTCGGTCACCCAGGCGGCCTTCCTGCCGTCCGGCGAGACGGCGAACTGCGGCAGCGCGCCGATCTTGGCGAGGGTGCTCCACTCCCCGCCTTCGTAGCGGGCGAGCCGGTGGCCGTCGCCCGCGTAGACGGCGGCGCCGGAGAGCTCGGGCGCGGTGGCCGCCGACACGGGGGCGGGGGCCAGCAATGCGACGCCGAGGGCGAGCCCGGCCACAACACGAATCTTCATGACAGCCTATGGTGCCGTAACGGATCAAAGACGCATGAACGGCTCGCTGAAGTGCGCGGTGGCGATGGTCGCCCGCTCGGCCCGCAGCGCCGCCAGGACCTCGGTGCGCGTGCGCGCGGCCGTCTCCTGGTCGTCGTCGTAGGCGTAGTGGATGCCCGGGTCGGCCAGTTGCACCGGGTGGAGCACGAGGTCGCCGGTGATGGCCAGGTCGCCGACCCTGGCGATCTGGTGGCCGGCGGTGTGGCCGGGCGTGTGCTGGACGTGGACGCCCGGCGCGATCTCGGCCTGCCCCTCGACGACGTGGAGCTGGTCCTTGAGCAGGGTCAGCAGGTCGGACATGGCTCCGGAGGCCGAGTCCACCTCGGCCCGCTGGAGCACGTGGCGCGCGTTCTCGAACACCGGCCGGCCGCCCGTGACCGCGCCGCTGGCGTGGTCGCTGTGCAGGTGGGTGAGGACGACGGTGCCGATGTCGGCGGGCGTGACGCCCACCGCCGCCAGCTCGTCCGTCAGGACGCCGGGCACGGGCGCCCAGCCGGCCGCCGGGGAGTCCTCCCCGCCGATGCCGGTGTCGACGAGGGTGAGGCGGCCTGCGCCGTCACGCAGCAGGTAGCAGTGGAAGTGCAGGACCCACGGATCGTCCGCCGGGCCGGAGCCGGGGAACATCTCGGCGAGCGGGAGGCGGATCGCGGGGCCCATCGGGCCCACCGCGTCGCAGAGCGGCGTCACCTCGACGCCGGAGACGGTGATGGGGCTGTGCTTCATCCCGCCTAGGTTAGGCGGCGACGGGCTGCCGCGGAACGTACTCGTTCTCCAGGTCGGCGGCGTAGACGGCGCGGCAGCAGTGGGCGCACCGGTACATGATCGGGCCCTCGTCGAGCGTGTGCTGGCACTGCGGGCAGTGGACGGTGTTCATGGCGTTCCCCCAAGGAGCTCGGATGTGTCCATGGAACCCCCGCCGAGTTGCAGGGGTCCTGCATGTCACTTGACACGGTGCCGCTGCGCTGATGGGGGTTGTGTGTCTTCGCCGCACCGCCGGCCGGGCGTCTTCCTCACGGCGTGGTGCGATGAAGAACATTGTCACGCGTACGGGCCGGGACGCGCGGCAGAACACACCAGAACCGTCCGGGAATAGTCCAAGAGGGCTAGGCGTTTTATGGGGCGGAACGTGTGGTATCTTCCCCACAAGCGTTGAGCTTCTGCTCCGCTGGTTTTCCTCGTCAAGCCCCGCCCAGGCTCTCCGGGCCCGGCTTCTTCATCGAACTCGCCGATCCCGCATCGGCGCATCTCCCCCAAAGGGGCTCATCATGTCTATTCACACCATTCCGCAACAGCGCGCGGAAACGCCCGCAGGGCAGGTGAGCGGCCTCCTCGACGTGCAGGAGAAGTCCGCCTTCATCCGCGCGGAACACCTTCCCGGGCCGGGCGACGTACGCCTGCCGGTCGAGCGGGTCAGGCAGCTGGGGCTGCGGCGCGGCGACCACGTCGTGGCCTCCGTGGCCGGGAACAAGCCGGCCGCCGTCCAGTCCGTCAACGGCCTGACCGAGTGGCGGGACCGGCCGCGTTTCGAGGAGCTGACGCCCGTCCACCCGGACGAGCGGCTGGTCATCGAGACCGGGTCGCTCAGCACCCGGGTCATCGACCTGGTCGCGCCCATCGGCAAGGGGCAGCGCGGTCTCATCGTGGCGCCGCCCAAGGCCGGCAAGACGATGGTGCTGCAGGCGCTGGCCGCCGCGGTCACCCGCAACCATCCCGAGGTGCACCTCATGGTCGTGCTCGTGGGCGAGCGGCCCGAGGAGGTGACCGAGATGCGAGCCTCCGTCCAGGGGGAGATCTTCTCCTCCACCTTCGACCACCCCGACCGCGACCACGCCGCCGTCGCCGAGCTGGCTCTCGAACGCGCCAAGCGCCTGGTGGAGGGCGGCCGCGACGTCGTGCTGCTGCTCGACTCGCTGACCCGGCTCGGCCGGGCCTACAACAACCTCGCGCCCGGCGGCGGCCGGGTGCTCACCGGCGGCATCGACGCCCGCGCCCTCTACCCGCCCAAACGTTTCTTCGGCGCGGCCCGCAACGTCGAGGGCGGCGGCTCGCTGACCATCCTCGCCAGCGCCCTCGTGGACACCGGCTCGCGCATGGACAACAGCCTGTACGAGGAGTTCAAGGGCACCGGCAACATGGAGCTCCACCTCGCCCGCGACCTGGCCGAGCGGCGCCTGTTCCCGGCGGTCGACCTGGAGGCCTCCGGCACCAGGCGCGAGGAGATGTTGCTGCATCCGCAGGAGCGCCAGGTGATCTGGCGGCTGCGCCGCACGCTCGCCGGGCTGGACCGGCAGCAGGCCCTGGAGACGCTCGTCGGCAAGCTGCGCGCGACGCCGTCCAACGCCGCGTTCCTGCTGGAGGCGCTGCGCGCGGCGGCGTGAGGCCGCTGGAGAATGGGCGCATGCTGGCCGACATCGTCGAACACCTGATCTGCCCCGTCTGCCACGCGGACGTGGAGCTCGCCGAGGGCGCCCTGCGGTGCGCGCGGGGACACTCCTTCGACGTCGCCAAGCAGGGGTACGTCAGCCTGCTCACCGGGTCACGCCCGCCCGGCACCGCCGACAGCCCCGCGATGGTGGCCGCGCGGGCCGAGTTCCTGGCGGCCGGGCACTACGCCCCGCTGGCGCAGGCGCTGGCGGAAACCGTACGCGTACGGGTGGCGGCCGGAGAAAAACGTGAATCTTCTACTGAATCGAATGACGAAACCGGGCCGAGAGCGTACGGTGGGGCGGGAGTGGAGGCCGGTCCGCAAGATGGGCCGGTGACCGTCGAGGGTCTCGGCGCGGCGGGCAGGGTCGCACCGCTGATCGTCGACGCCGGCACGGGCACCGGACACTATCTGGCGGCCGTGCTCAATGCGGTGGACGATGGCATCGGGATGGCGTTCGACGTGTCCAAGCACGCCGTACGGCGGGCGGCGCGGGCGCATCCGAGGCTGGGGGCGTTCGTGGCGGACGTGTGGCGGCCGCTCCCGATCCGGCATGGGGTGGCCGATGTGGTGATCGATGTGTTCGCGCCCAGGAACGGGCCCGAGTTCCGGCGGATCCTGCGCCCTGGAGGGGCCGCGGTCGTCGCGACCCCGGCCGCGGCGCACCTGAGCCCGCTGGTCGAGGAGCTGGGGCTGCTCTCGGTGGACGAGGAGAAGGATCGCCGGGTCGCCCGCAGCATGCAGGGGTTCGCTCAGACCGGGCGGCGCACGATCGAGTTCGACATGGAGCTCGGACCGGACGAGCTGATCCAGGTCGTGGGAATGGGCCCGAGCGCGTGGCACACTGATTCCGCCGAGCTGGCCGCCCGCATATCCGGTTATTTCCGCCGACATGCCAAGAATGGCCAGAAGAAAGTTACGGTCAGAGCCGCGTTTCATCTGTCTATCTTCGAGCCTGAGTCCCGTTCAAGACCTGTTCCTTGACGGGCATCTGCGACTGGTGTTACTGATGGGGCATTTAGTCCGAAATTCCCCCACATTCCCCGAGTATTTCCCCGACTCAGGCGCAATACTGGACGGCATCCCGCACCCAGAGGGCGTGGGCCATCGATGGGAGGGGGCGCGCCGGATGAAGGCGGAGGAACGCTGGCAGGCCAGGTTCCGCGCGTCGCGCATGACGCTGCCGACCTGGGCCCGCCAGGCCCCGAACCGCTCCATCTACCGCTCCAACGCCACCGGGACGTGGGAGGTCTACGCCTGGGACCGGGCGACGGGCGCCGTGCGCCAGGTCACCGACCGGCCCAAGGGCACCGCGTACGCGGCGATCGACCCGGCGGGACAGTGGATCTACTGGTTCGCCGACACCGACGGCGACGAGTTCGGCACCTGGTGGCGCCAGCCGTTCGCCGGCGGTCCGAGCGAGCCGGCCGCGCCCGGCCTGCCGCCGGGTCAGCCGGGCGGCATCGCGCTGTCGGCCACCGGCCTGGCCGCCATCAGCCTGGCCAGCGAGGGCACGTTCCGGATCCATCTGGTGCCTCCCGGCGGGCCGGCCGAGCTGCTGTACGAGCACGCCGAGGCCGCCTGGGTGACCGACATGTCCCTCGACGGCTCCCTCATCGCCATCAACCACGGCGAGTACGGCGACTTCCGGCGTCCGGCGCTGCGCGTCGTCGACCAGCACGGCGAGACCGTCGGCGAGCTCTACGACGGCCCCGACAAGGGCGTGCACGGCCTCCGCTTCGCCCCGGTGCTCGGCGACCGCCGCCTGCTGACCCTGCACGAGCGCCGCCAGCGCCACGAGCCCCTGGTCTGGGACCCGGTCACCGACGAGCAGCGCGAGATCTGGCTGAAGGACCCCGGCGACCTGGCCGCCGAGTGGTTCGACGACGGCCGCGGCCTGCTGATCGTGCGCGACCACCGTGCCCGCAGCTACCTGCACCGCTACGACCTGGCGGGCGGCGTACTGACGCTCATCGACACCCCGCACGGCGTGATCGACGAGGCCGCGCCGCGGCCCGGCGGCCACATCGAGTACTCCTGGTCCAGCGGCTCGCGCCCGCCGGTCATCCGGTCGAGCAACGGCCAGGTCGTGCTCAACGCGGGCGGCCCGCCGGCGCCGCCGAGCGTGCCCGTCGAGGACCTCGACGTCGAGGGGCCCGGCGGGCGCATCCACGCGCTGGTGTCCAAGCCCGAGACCGGCGCGGCGCCCTATCCGGCGGTCTTCCTCATGCACGGCGGCCCGACCGACCACGACCGCGACGCCTTCTCCCCCGAGGTCGCGGCCTGGGTCGACGCGGGCTTCGCCGTCGTCCGCGTCAACTACCGCGGCTCGACCGGCTACGGCTCCGCCTGGCGCGACGCGCTGCACGGCGACGTCGGGCACATCGAGCTGGCCGACATCGCCGCCGTCCGCCAGTCGCTGGTGGACCGGGGCACGATCGACCCCGCCCGGCTGATCCTGGCCGGCACCGCCTGGGGCGGCTACCTCTCGCTGCTCGGGCTCGGCGTCCAGCCCGGCCTGTGGGCCGCGGGCATCGCCGCGGTGCCCATCGCCTGCCACCAGACCTGCTACGAGGACGAGGCCGAGAGCCTGCGCGCCTACCAGCGCGCCCTGCTCGGCGGCTCCCCCGACGAGCAGGCCGAGCGGTACGCGTTCTGCTCGCCGATCACGTACGTGGACCAGATCAAGAGCCCCCTGCTCATCCTCGCCGGCGAGAACGACACCCGCTGCCCGCTGCGCCAGATCGAGAAGTACGTGGCCAAGCTGGCCGAGCACGGCCGCGAGCACGAGCTCTACACCTACGGCGCCATCCGCGGCTCGCTCGTGGTCGCCGAACGCATCGCGCAGACGGCCCTGCAACTGGAGTTCGCCCGCAAGCACGTGCACGTCGGCTGACCTGTCGCGCACGTCGTGGGAGCGCTCCTGCGGGGGCGTCCCCGGGCGGGTCAGCGCGCGCGCAGGACCACGATGGCCAGGTCGTCGGCGCTCGGCTCGGCGGCGAACTCCGCCGCGCCCCTGCGGATGCGCTCGGCCACCGCCCTGGCCGACAGCCCGGCGCACTCCGCCAGCAGCTTGGCCAGGCCGCCGTCGTCGTCGAGCAGCCGCCCGCCCGAGCGCCGCTCGGTCACGCCGTCGGTCACCGCCAGCAGCACGTCGCCGTGGTCGAGATGGATGGTGTCGGCCTCGAACACGACCTCGTGGAAGACGCCGAGCAGCGACTGGGGCGTGGTCACCGCCTCCACCTTGCCGCTCGGCTTGAGCCGCAGCGCCTCGGGATGGCCGGCGGACACCAGCCGCACCTCCAGACCGGACTCCACGGGCGTGATGTCGCCGTGCAGCAGCGTGAGGAACCTGGCCCGCTCGCCCTCCTCCAGGATCGCCTGGTTGAGCCGGCCGAGCACCGCGGCGACGCCGTAGCCCTCGCGGGCCAGCAGGCGCAGCGTGTGGCGGGCCAGGCCGGTCACCGCGGCGGCCTCGGGCCCGGTGCCGCAGACGTCGCCGATGGCGAAGCGCCAGGAGTCGTCGCCCGCCTTGAACAGGTCGTAGAAGTCGCCGCCGACCTCGTTGGCCTCGCCGGCGGGCTCGTAGATGACGCCGTAGTCGAGGCCGGGCACCTCGGGCTCGTTGGGCGGCAGGAGACTGCGCTGCAGCGCCCGGTTGGCCGCGGCCTGCTGGGCGTAGAGCCGGGCGTTGTCCATGGCCAGCGCGGCGCGCCTGCCGATGTCGTCGGCGAACTGGATGACCTCGTCGGGGAAGCGGTCGGACCGGCCCAGGCACATCATGCCGAGCCCGCGGCCGCGCGCGGTGAGCGGCACGGCCAGCACCTGGGAGTCGTTCAGGTGGATGACGGACGTGGCCCTGGTGTCGGCCGCGCCGACGTCCATGTCCGTGAGCTGCTCGCGCAGGCCGTCGATGCGGGCCTCGTCGGCGTGCCAGAGGTAGACCAGCCGCAGCGGGCCGCCCGAGTTGCCGGCGGTGTAGACCGCGCACCAGCTCGACAGGCGGGGCACGACGATCTGGGCGATGATCGCCGGGACCATGTCGGGGTCGAGGGTGCCGGCCAGCAGGTCGCTGGCGTCGGCCAGGAACCCGAGCCAGTGGGGGCCCCGCGCGCTCTCCTCCGCCCATTCGGCGGCCACCTGGTCCACGGAGCCGGGTAGCGTGAGCCTTGCCCAATGGACACGGGAATCGCCCGCGAAGGTGACTCCCCACTCCTCCACGTTCACGGAAGGAGCCTTCGGGTCACCGTGCGCGGTGATCCGCTGCCGCAGTTCGACCTGGACTGCGTCCCCGTAATGCTTCCAAATCACCTCAAACGGCTCGTCAGAGACCTGCTCCGCCAGATCGCCGGCCACCTGCTCGGCGGTGTGGAGCACGCTGACGGTGGCCCACGCGGTCATCACCTCGCGCGTGAACCTCATCGCAGCCGTCACAGCGGTATCGCCAGGCGCGAAGGTCGCGGCCAGGACCGCGTGGGGAGAAGCAGTCATCCCATCGTGCCTACCACACTTCTCACTGACTTGGGGTAAATCCAAGGGCAGGACTACGAGCTACTCATCGTGACAGACTTGAATCACTCGCCGGGACCCATCGCGAGTGAAGGAGGCCCCATGACCACGGCCAAGGCCGCATCAAGCCCGGAGGAGCGGACCTATACAGAATCGGATCTCGTTCCCGTGCTGGAGACTCTCTTCTCCTGGCGTGACGGCGATTTCCGGCGTCGGGTCCCGCACGCTCCTCCCGGCATCCTCAGCGAAGTGCGCCTGCTGCTGAACGAAGTGGCCGACCGCCGCGAACATCTCGCCAACGAGCTGGCAAGGGTTCGCAAAGAGGTCGTCAAGGAAGGGCGCTTCGGCGAGCGGCTGACGCCCGGCCCGGGCGTCGGGGCGTGGTCCGAGAGCGTCGAGTCGGTCAACATGCTGATCGACGCCCTGGTGAGCCCGGTCAGCGGCGCGGCCGACGTGATCGACGCGGTCGCCAAGGGCGACCTGTCGCGGCGCATCGACCTCGACCGGTCGGCGCGCGGCGAGGTGCGCCGCCTGGGCAAGGCCATCAACGGCATGGTCGACCAGCTCGCCCTGTTCAACTCCGAGGTCACCCGGGTCGCCCGCGAGGCGGGCACCGAGGGCAGGCTGGGCGGCAGCGCCAACCTGCGGGGCATGTCGGGAAGCTGGCGCGACCTCACCGAGGCCGTCAACACGATGTCCTCGCGCGTGGCCGCGCAGGTCCGCGACATCGCCGTGGTCACCACGGCGGTCGCCAAGGGCGACCTCAGCCGCAAGGTCACGGTCGACGCCGTGGGCGAGATGTTCGAGCTGAAGAACACCGTCAACACGATGGTCGACCAGCTCTCGGGCTTCGCCGAGGAGGTCACCCGTGTGGCCCGCGAGGTGGGCACCGAGGGCCAGCTGGGCGGCCAGGCGCAGGTCACCGGCGTGTCGGGCGTCTGGAAGGACCTCACCGACAACGTCAACTTCATGGCCAACAACCTGACCTCGCAGGTGCGCTCGATCGCCACCGTCGCGACGGCGGTCGCCCAGGGCAACCTGTCAAAGAAGATCACCGTTGACGCCGAGGGCGAGATCCTGCAGCTCAAGGACACCCTCAACACGATGGTCGACCAGCTGTCCTCCTTCGCCGACGAGGTCACCCGCGTCGCCCGCGAGGTCGGCACCGAAGGCAAGCTCGGCGGACGCGCCGAGGTGAAGGGCGTGTCGGGCGTCTGGAAGGACCTCACCGACAACGTCAACTCGATGGCCAACAACCTGACCTACCAGGTGCGCAACATCGCCCAGGTGACGACGGCCGTGGCCAACGGCGACCTCACCCGCAAGATCGACGTCGACGCCCAGGGCGAGATCCTCGAACTCAAGTCGACCATGAACACGATGGTCGAGCAGTTGTCCTCGTTCGCCTCCGAGGTCACCCGCGTGGCCCGCGAGGTGGGCACCGAGGGCCAGCTCGGCGGCCAGGCGCAGGTGCGCGGCGTGTCCGGGGTGTGGAAGGACCTCACCGACAACGTCAACTCGATGGCCAACAACCTCACCTCGCAGGTGCGCCAGATCGCGGCCGTCTCGTCCGCGGTGGCGCAGGGCAACCTGTCGAAGAAGATCACCGTTGACGCGCAGGGCGAGATCCTGCAGCTCAAGGACACCCTCAACACGATGGTCGACCAGCTGTCGTCGTTCGCCGACGAGGTCACCCGCGTCGCCCGCGAGGTGGGCACGCAGGGGCAGCTCGGCGGCCAGGCGCGGGTGCAGGGCGTGTCGGGCGTGTGGAAGGACCTCACCGACAACGTCAACTTCATGGCGAACAACCTGACCTATCAGGTGCGCAACATCGCCGAGGTCACCACGGCCGTGGCCAACGGCGACCTGACCCGCAAGATCGACGTCGACGCCCAGGGCGAGATCCTGGCGCTGAAGACCACCATCAACCGGATGGTCGACCAGCTGTCCTCCTTCGCCTCCGAGGTCACCCGCGTGGCCCGCGAGGTGGGCTCGGAGGGCCAGCTCGGCGGCCAGGCCCGGGTCGAGGGCGTCGAGGGCACCTGGAAGCGGCTCACCGAGAGCGTCAACGAGCTGGCCGGGAACCTGACCACGCAGGTGCGCGCCATCGCGACCGTGACCAGCGCCGTGGCCCGGGGCGACCTGACCCGGTCGATCGCCGTCGAGGCGCAGGGCGAGCTGGCGGAGCTGAAGGACAACATCAACTCGATGGTGGCCAACCTGCGCGAGACCACCCAGGCCAACCAGGAGCAGGACTGGCTCAAGTCCAACCTGGCCCGCATCTCCCGGCTCATGCAGGGCCACCGCGACCTGTTCGAGGTGGCCAAGCTGACGATGAGCGAGCTCACCCCGCTGGTCTCGGCCCGCTACGGCGCCTTCTACGGCATCGACCCCGAGGGCGACCACGAGCTGACGCTGATCGGCGGCTACGGCGTGCGTCCCGACCGGGGGCCGCGCCGGCGCTTCGCGATCGGCGAGGGCATCGTCGGCCAGGCGGCGGCCGAGGGCCGGCACATCATCCTCGACGACGTGCCGCCGCAGTTCATCACCATCGACAGCGGGCTCAGCCAGTCCACGCCCGCGCAGATCGTGGTGCTGCCGATCCTGTTCGAGAACCGCGTGCTCGGCGTGCTGGAGCTGGCCTCCTTCACCCCGTTCGGCGAGGTGCACCTCGACTTCCTGACGCAGCTCGTCGAGACCATCGGCGTCACGATGAACACGATCATCGCCAACTCCCGCACCGAAGACCTGCTGACCGAGTCCCAGCGGCTCACCCGTGAGCTGCAGGAGCGCTCCGACGAGCTCCAGCGGCAGCAGGAGGAGCTGCGCAGGTCCAACGCCGAGCTGGAGGACAAGGCGGCGCTGCTGGCCAAGCAGAACCGCGCGATCGAGATCCAGAACTTCCAGATCGAGCAGGCCCGCCGCACCCTGGAGGAGCGCGCCGAGCAGCTCGCGGTCTCCTCGCGGTACAAGTCCGAGTTCCTCGCCAACATGTCCCACGAGCTGCGCACGCCGCTCAACAGCCTGCTGGTGCTGGCCAAGCTGCTGACCGAGAACGCCGAGGGCAACCTGACGTCCCAGCAGGTCGAGTTCGCCCGCACGATCCACAGCGCGGGCTCGGCGCTACTGCAGCTCATCAACGACATGCTCGACCTGTCGAAGGTCGAGGCGGGCCGGATGGACATCCACCCGATCCAGGTGTCGCTGCCCAAGATGGTCGACCTGCTGGAGGCGGCCTTCGCGCCGCTGGCCCAGGACAAGGGCCTGTCGTTCGGCGTCGAGGTGGCCTCCGACGTGCCGAGCGAGCTGCGGGCCGACGAGCAGCGCCTGCAGCAGGTGCTGCGCAACCTGCTGTCCAACGCGGTGAAGTTCACCCCGAAGGGCGAGGTCAAGCTGCGGGTCGCGGCGGCGCCCCGGGACGTCGACTTCGACGACGACACCCTCCACGACGCCACCGACCTGCTGGCCTTCCAGGTGATCGACACCGGCATCGGCATCGCGCCCGACAAGCGCGAGGTCATCTTCGAGGCGTTCAGGCAGGCCGACGGCACCACCAGCCGCAAGTACGGCGGCACCGGCCTCGGCCTGGCCATCTGCCGCGACATCGCCCGGCTGCTCGGCGGCGAGATCCACGTCGAGAGCGAGCTGGGCAGGGGCAGCACGTTCACCCTCTACCTGCCGGCCTCCTACACCGGCCCGCTGGCCGCCACCGACGGCAGCACGGCCCCGCGCCGGCAGCTCATGACCTCGCCCGCCGAGGAGCAGGCCGCCGCCGCGACCCTGCCCGAGCCGCCGCCGCTGGACATGCCGATGCCCGAGCTGGTCGAGCCGCCGGTGGAGACGCCCGCCCAGTGGCAGGGCGACGACCCGCTCAACGGCGCCAAGATCCTCATCGTCGACGACGACATCCGCAACGTGTTCGCCCTCACCAGCGTGCTGGAACGACACGGATCGACGGTCGTCTACGCCGAGAACGGCCGCGAGGGGATCGAGCAGCTCGAACGGAACGAGGACGTCGCGCTCGTGCTGATGGACATCATGATGCCGGAGATGGACGGCTGGGCCACGACCTCGGCCATCCGGCGCATGCCGCAGTTCGCCGACCTGCCGATCATCGCGCTGACCGCTAAGGTCATGCGTGGTGATCGCGAGAAGAGCATCGCCTCGGGCGCGTCCGACTACGTGCCCAAGCCGGTCGACGTCGATCGCCTGCTCGAACGGCTGCGCGGCTGGCTCAGCCGTGGGCGGGGAGCCACGACCGACTCGTCGCCCTCAACCGCTGAAGGGTCGTGATCGATGCCGGACCGTGCAAAGATCCTCCTGGTCGACGACCGCGAGGAGAACCTGATCGCCCTGGAGGCGATCCTCAGCTCGCTCGACCTGGTGCCCGTACGCGCCAGGTCCGGCGAGGAGGCGCTCAAGGCGCTGCTCAACACCGAGTTCGCGCTGATCCTGCTCGACGTCCGCATGCCGGGCATGGACGGCTTCGAGACGGCCGCCCACATCAAGCGGCGGGAGCGGACCAGGAACATCCCGATCATCTTCCTGACCGTGGTCGACAGCGCCCCCGACTACGCCTTCCGCGGATACGCGGCGGGGGCGGTCGACTACCTCACCAAGCCGTTCGACCCTTGGGTGCTGCGGGCGAAGGTGTCGGTGTTCACCGAGCTCTACAACATGAACAAGCGCCTGGCCGAGCAGGCGTCGTTGCTGCGCGAGCGGCTGACCGGCGAGTTGCCGCCCGGAGCGGGTGACCACGCCTCGGTGCTGCCGGAGTTGTCCCGGCGGCTGACGGCGGTGGAGGACGAGCTGGCCCGGGTGCGGGAGCTGGCCCGCAAGTCGCAGGATCCGGCGCTCGCCGTGCCGCTGGCCGACCTGGGCGATCGGCTCGCCCACCTGCGCGCCGGCTTCGACGCGCTCTCCTGACCCCGTGCCGTCCGACGCCCGGGCCGCCGCTCACGGCGCCCGGGCGTCCGGCTTGCTGTGCGGGACGGGTCAGTGGCGGGCGCGTTCGAGGGCGTCCCAGAAGCCGCGGCGCAGGGCGTGGCGGACCTCGTCGTGCAGCAGGAAGTCGATCGGCAGCGAGGAGCCCTGCAGGAGGCGGGCCTCCAGGTCGGAGGGCATGCGGGGCTTGCGGGCCAGCACCGCCTCCAGCCACAGCGCGGGCGCGTCGCGGGCCACGGACTCGCCGAAGTCGTGCCCTTCGCGATGGGCGGCCTTCACGGCGTCGGCCAGCGTGGTGGCCCCGGCGGTGACGGCGGGCGGCGGCGAGACGGGCGCGGCCTGCGGCCCGGTGTACGGCCCGAGCTGCGCCGGCTGGTAGGCGCCCCCCGAGGACGGCGTGGCGAACTGCCCGGTGGTGGGCGAGGCGGACTGCGGCTGCTGCAGCGGCCCGGTGGCCGGCGCGGACGGCGGCACGGAAGGCGGGATCGACGGCGGCTGCTCCTGGTACCCCGAGTACGAGGGCAGCACCGGCGGCGTGGCCGACCGCCCGCCCGAGGACGCCTGCCCGTTGGCGGACGACTGGCCGGAGGAGGGGGCCGCGTGGCTCCCGGAGGGCTGCCCGGCCGCGTGGCTGCCCGCGGACGGCGCGGACGGCGCGGTCGGCGCGGAAGGCGCCGGCGGCAGCGAGGCCGTCGGGGTCACCGGGGGCGCGGCCGGCGGCGCGGGCGGCAGCGAGTGGGCGGCGTGCCCGTTGCTGAGCGGCTGGTGGTGGCCGTTGGAGGACTCGGTGACGCCGCTCACCATCGTGACGTAGGGCCGCAGGTGGGCGTTGCCCAGCTCGACCAGGTCGTCGCACTCCTGCCGCAGCGACCGGGACACGGCCCACCCGCCGTCGGCGGCGATGTGGATGACGGTGACCCTGATGCCGAGGTCTTGTGCGTCGCACACCACCTGGGCGAGATCTTCGTCGCCGCTGACGACGACGGCGTCGCAGATGGCGTTGTTGCGGGCGAGGGTCATGAGGTCGCGGTGGACCTGGGCGTCGACGCCTTCGCGGCGGCCCGGCCGGATGCGCGAGAGCCTGAGCTTGAGGCCCGGGATGTCGGCCAGCGCGTCGTGCTCCGGGGTGCGGCGGCCCTCGATGGTCGCCTCGTACCAGTAGCACCGCAGCAGCGGCAGGCCCGTGCGTTCGCGCGACAGGTTGGTCATCAGCTGGAGCAGCCCGGGATAGTCCCAGGCGACGGCCTCTCGATGGCGAGTGCCGTGCACGGCCATCGCTCCGTCTGCCAGCAGATAGCCGGCGTCCACGAACAGCGCACAGCGATCCACTGACACCGCCCCTTTCCTGGTGGTCCGACCTTGCTGGCTCTGCACCGTCAGAGACCGGACTCGGCGGCCCTCTTTCAGGGTAATGAAAGCAGGTGATCGCGCGAGGGTGAATCCCGACGATTCGACCGCGGGCCGCCGTGCAGCCAGACCATTTAGGCAGACCGTACCAGTTCGTCCTGTTTGCGGTCATGAGCGTGCCCGGACGGTCAGCGCGGCCGCTCCGAAGAGCACGACGTCCTTGTCGGTCACGATCGTCAGCGCCGGATCGCGGCCCAGCTCGGCGTCGACCGTGTCGACGTCGACGCCGAAGGTCATGCCCGTGGCGCCGTTGGCGGAGCCGTCGAAGACGTTGGCGCGCTCGCGGTCGCCGCCCTCCGGGACGATCGCGCCGGTGCCGAGCGAGACCTTGTCGCCCTGGAGGTCGGCGTCGCCCTCCCAGGTGACCAGCTCGGCCCGGGCCGGCGCGGCGGCCCGGCTCAGACCGCCGAGCGGCATGCGCACCTTCCTGGCCGCACCGCCGATCACGGTCGCCGTGTCGAGCACCACGGCCTGGCTGTACGGCTCCCGCGGCCCGGCCACGACCACCACCAGGCTCCACCCGGCATGGCTGGAGGCCCCCTCCGCCATCGGCGCGTCGGCCGCCCACCACAGACCGCCCGGCCGTGCCTGCCCGGCCAGCGCGGTGACGTCGGCGAACGCCTGGTAGGCCGGGCCGAGCGGCATGTCGAGCGCCGTGACGTGGTCGGGACGGACCGACACGTACGTGCGCCGGCCCGGCGCCCTGACCTTGACCGGCCCCGCCGCCGCGCCGCTCGCCGACCAGTAGAGGCCGGCCCACACGACCCGGCCGTCCTTGGGCAGGGTGAGCCGGGCCGCGCTGGAGGCGCTGGTGGCCGGGCTGGAGTCCTGGTCGAGCGGGGTCATCGGCCACAGGTCGTTGTCGCGCTGGTCGCCCTGGCGGCGCCTGGCCTCGGGACAACCGTCGTGCTCCTCGGGACAGCTCAGCAACGTGTTGCCGATCGCCCGGACGGCCACCCTGCCCTCGGTGGCGAACCGGGCCGACGCCCCCACCGTGCGCACGCCCTGCGCGGCCCGCGCGTTGACGTGGAGGTCGTCGGCGTCGACGCGCACGGCGGGCCCGGCGCCCTCGGGGGCCAGCTCCGACACCTGCACGCGCAGGAACACCGCCGTGCCCTGCCCGGCGGCCAGCGGCTGCCTGGCGCACCGGGCGCCCTGGCCGGCCTGCCGGCAGGACCAGCCGTCGACCGTGCCCACGGGTTCGAGCAGCGCCACGCCGTGCCCGCGCCTGGCCGGGGGCAGGAGCGTCACGCCGGGCGGCAGCTCGACGGTCGCGGCCAGCTCGCCGCTCGGGCCGTCGCCGTCGTTGCGCAGGCGCATGCCGACGATGCCGGGCTGGGCGCGTACGAGGGCGCCGAGCGCGCCGATCGTGGCCCGCAGCCGCGCCCTGCCCCGCGGCTCCTTCCGCGGCGGCGGGACGCGCGCCGGCGGCTCGCTCGCCACGGGCAGCGGCACCGGCCGCACCGACGCAGAGGGCTGGGCCAGCGGCGTGGGCGTGGCCGCCGGCCGCTCGGCCACCGGCGACTCCCCGGACACCAGCACGAACGCCGCCACCGCCGCGGCCGCGACCGCGACGCCGCCCGCCGCCACGACCTGCTGCCGCGAGGGCGCCCGCCGCAACCAGCCGAACAGCCGCAGCAGCCAGCCGGCTCCGCCGCCGGCCGCGCCCGCCTTGGCCAGCGCCGCGGCGTAGCCGCCGAACACCGGGCCGGCGATCAGCGGGCCGACGATGACGCGCAGGCCGCGGTTGACGTCGGTCAGTTCGAGCAGGACGCCGTGGCACTCCTCGCACTCGTTGACGTGCTCGTCGACCGCGCGCGAGTCACGCCTGGCCAGGCCGCCCCTGACGTAGGCGCCCATCTTGCCGAGCACCGGACGGCACTCGTGCTGCGGCGCCGCGCGCAGGTGCATCTGCAGGTACGCCTGCCGCAGCCCCTCGCGCGCCCGGTAGGCCAGCGCCGCCACCCCGTTGGCCGACAGCCCGAGCAGCGGCGCGACCTCGGCGGGCTTGCACTTCTCCACCTCGGTGTGCCAGAGCACCGCCCGCCACCGCTCGGGCAGCGACAGGAACGCGCGCGAGATCATCGACCGCTCCAGGCCGACGAGCGCGGGATCGACGAAGGGCACGCCCGCGTCGTAGCGCTCGATCTCGCCCGTGGTCACCTGGCGGCTCTCGACCCGGCCGCGGTCGTAGACGGTGCGGCGCACGACGGTCAGCAGGTAGGTGCGGAACCCCGACTCGGGCCCGCCGCCCCTGCCCACCAGGTCGAGGATCTTCGTGAACGACTCGGCCACGACGTCCTCGGCCTCGGACTCGCCCCTGACGAGCTGCCTGGCCAGCGCACGGGCCGCGGCCACGTGACGCTCGTAGAGCCGTCCGTACGCGGTCGCGTCGCCGGCCCGGACCTCCTTCAGCAGGTCCGCATCGCTTCGCGGCGATTCCACACTCATTGTGACCTCACGATTACAGCGGGTTGCCCCGCGCAATCATTCCGCATTCTGCGTCATGACTAAACCGAAGCGCCGTCTTTACCTCCGAGGACCACGGGAGGACGCATGGACGAGGACGTCACCGATCGGGGCGAGCCGACGTTCCCGCTGGTACGGGCGTACGCGGCCGGGTGGGCCGAGCAGAGCTTCGCGCCCATGAACGACCTGCAGTGCGAGGACCCGCTGACCGGGCTGGCCACGGTGGCCTACCTGCGTACCAGGGTGGGCGAGCTCTACCGGGGGGCGGTCGCGGGCGGGCACCTGCTGGTGGTGGCCGAGCCGTACGGGCGGATCGCGGAACTGGCCGAGCGGCTGGCGGCGGCGCTCAACCTGGCCACGGCGCTGCGCAGGGCCTTCACCGGCGACGAGACGCTGGCGCTGCTCGCGCCCACCCGCGTCGGCGCGGTGACCAGGGAGGACGATCGGCTGGCCGAGAAGGTCGCCGAGCTGCGGGCCACGGAGATCCTGTACGGCCGCCACCCTCGTGTCCGGGTGCGCCGGCTCCCCCGCGCGCACGCGCAGGCCCTGGCTCTCATCAGGACGCTGAGCCTGGGACCCTAAGCTTGGGCGCATGACAGACCGCGACAACCTGCTGGCCGAGATCAAGCGCAAGGCCGTCGTCCACGGCAAGGTCACGCTCTCCTCGGGCAAGGAGGCAGACTTCTACCTCGACCTGCGGCGGATCACGCTCGACGGGGTGGCCGCGCCGCTCGTCGGCAAGGTGATGCTCGACCTGACCGACGATCTCGACTTCGACGCCGTCGGCGGGCTCACGATGGGGGCCGACCCGGTGGCCTGCGCGATGCTGCACGCGGCGGCGGCGCGCGGGCGCACGCTCGACGCGTTCGTGGTGCGCAAGGCGCAGAAGTCGCACGGCATGCAGCGCCGGATCGAGGGCCCCGAGGTGAAGGGCCGCCGGGTGCTGGCCGTGGAGGACACCTCGACGACCGGCGGCTCGCCGCTGACCGCCGTGGAGGCGCTGCGGGAGGCGGGCGCCGAGGTGGTGGCCGTGGCCACGATCGTCGACCGGGGCGCGGCGGCGCGGATGGCGGAGGAGGGGCTCGACTACCGCACCGCCTTCACCCTCCAGGACCTCGGACTCTGAAGACCTCCCTCGCGCCCTGCGCACCAGGGCGCGCCTGCACCCGGCAGTGACTCCGGGCCCCCAGCGCCGGCGCCGGACGCTAGTGCTGGGGGTCGGTGCTGGAGGGCACGCGGTGGTGCTTGCCGTTGGGCAGCGGCAGCCGCTTGCGCTCGCGGCGCTTCTTGACGACCTCGACGATGATCGGGATCAGCGAGATGAAGACGATGATGAACACGCCCGGCAGGATGTACTTGTCGATCTGCTTGGGATCGACCTTGCTGCCGAGGAAGTAGCCGAGCAGCACCAGGCCCTCGACCCAGACCACGCCGCCGATGACGTTCCACACGAAGAAGCGCCTGGCGGGCATCTCCAGGACGCCCGCCACCGGGTTCATGAACGTGCGGACGATCGGCACGAACCGCGCCAGCACGACCGCCCGCGCCGGGCCGAACTTCTGGAAGAACTCCTCGGCGCGGATCACGTGTTCGCGTTTGAACAGCCGCGAGTCGGGCCGGTCGAACATCTTCCTGCCGAACCTGGCCCCCAGGAAGTGGCCGAGCTGGGCGCCCGCGATGGCACACAGCGGTGTGCCGATCACCAGGACGGGGAAGGAGATCGGCGGCGCCTCGCCCACGACCAGCGACGCGGAACTGAAGATCCCCGCCGCCACCAGCAGCGAGTCGCCCGGCAGGAAGAAGCCGAGCAGCAGACCCGTCTCGGCGAAGATGATCGCCAGGACGCCGATGGTGGCGAAGGCGCCGAGGATGGTGAGCCACCACGTCGGGTCGAGGAGATTCCAGAGCCAGTCCACCCCGTGAGCCTACCTGGAGCCGAGCGAATCGGATGTGGCCATCCGGCTCGCGTTGTCACTACCAGTTGTGGTTGGGAGCCGGGATACTGGGCAGGCGCGAAGCCGTACTTCTCAGGGAGATGACTCATGCCCATCGCGACTCCAGAGGTCTACGCCGAGATGCTCGACCGTGCCAAGGCGGGCGGGTTCGCCTATCCGGCGATCAACGTGACCTCTTCTCAGACCTTGAACGCCGCGCTGCGCGGGTTCGCCGAGGCCGAGAGCGACGGCATCGTGCAGGTGTCCACCGGCGGCGCGGAGTTCCTCTCCGGCACGACGGTCAAGGACATGGTGACGGGCGCGACCGCGCTGGCCGAGTACGCCCGGGTGGTGGCCGCCAAGTACCCGGTCACGGTGGCGCTGCACACCGACCACTGCCCGAAGGACAAGCTCGACGGCTACATGCGGCCGCTGATCGACATCTCGCTGGAGCGGGTGTCCAAGGGCCTCGACCCGCTCTTCCAGTCGCACATGTGGGACGGCTCGGCCGTGCCGCTGGAGGAGAACCTGGAGATCGCCAAGGAACTCCTGGACAAGTGCGCCCGCGCCCGGATCATCATGGAGATGGAGATCGGCGTCGTCGGCGGCGAGGAGGACGGCGTCGTCGGCGAGATCAACGAGAAGCTCTACACCACCGCCGAGGACGCGCTGGCCACGGCCGAGGCCGTCGGCGTCGGCGACCGGGGCCGCTACATGCTGGCCGCCACGTTCGGCAACGTGCACGGCGTCTACAAGCCGGGCCACGTGAAGCTGCGGCCGAGCGTGCTGAAGGAGATCCAGGAGGCGGTCGGCGCCAAGTACGGCAAGGACAAGCCGTTCGACCTGGTCTTCCACGGCGGCTCCGGCTCGCTGCTGGAGGAGATCCACGAGGCCATCTCCTACGGCGTGGTGAAGATGAACGTCGACACCGACACCCAGTACGCCTTCACCAGGCCGATCGCCGACCACATGTTCCGCAACTACGACGGCGTGCTGAAGGTCGACGGCGAGGTCGGCAACAAGAAGGCCTACGACCCACGCGCCTACGGCAAGAGCGCCGAGACCGGCATGGCGGCCCGCGTGGCGGAGGCCTGCCACAACCTCAAGAGCAGTGGGACGAAGATCTCCTAGCCACTTGGGCGGCACGGCGGGTATGACTTGTCCTATGGATAACCTTCTCGCCGGGCCGCCCCCGACTCACCTGCCGGACCTGCCCGAGGCCAGGGAGGCGCTGGAATCCGGGGCCAAGGCCGCCGACGTGGCCGCCCGCTTCCCCGCCCACCCGGCGGCCTGGGCCGCGCTCGCGGAGGAGTACTTCGCGCAGGGCCATGCCGTCACCTCCTACGCCTTCGCCCGCACGGGCTACCACCGCGGCCTCGACCAGCTGCGCAGGAACGGCTGGAAGGGCCACGGTCCCATCCCTTGGGAGCACGAGCCCAACCGCGGCTTCCTGCGCTGCCTGCACGCCCTGTCCAGGGCGGCGCAGTCCATCGGCGAGAAGGACGAGGCCGAGCGTTGCCTGCAGTTCCTCAAGGACAGCAGCGAGACCGGATATGAGGCGCTGACCAAGGGTTAGCGGCGCGTTGGGCCCGCATTGGACCCACGCGCCTTGGGACGAATGGGCAGACTCGGGTAGTCTCTCTACGCAAGAGCCCCTGTCGCACTTGCGCCAGGGGTTTCGTTTTGTGCTCGGGAGACTGAACAATGCCGGCTGCCGTTCTCGTTGGGGCCCAGTGGGGCGATGAGGGCAAGGGCAAGGCCACCGACCTGCTCGGTGGCGACGTCGACTACGTCGTCCGTTATCAGGGTGGCAACAACGCGGGACACACCGTCGTCATCGGTGACCAGAAATACGCTCTGCATCTTCTGCCGACGGGGATCCTGTCGCCGGACGTCGTACCGGTAATCGGCAACGGTGTGGTGATCGACCCGGGGGTGCTGCTGAGCGAGATCGACGGGCTGGCCGAGCGGGGCATCTCCGCCGAACGCCTGCTGATCTCCTCCAACGCGCACCTGATCATGCCGCACCACAAGGCGCTGGACAAGGTCACCGAGCGCTATCTCGGCAAGGCCAAGATCGGCACCACCGGACGCGGCATCGGCCCGGCGTACGGCGACAAGATCGCCCGGATGGGCGTGCGGGTCCAGGACCTGCTCGACCCGGGCATCCTGGCCAAGAAGATCGAGGTCGCCCTGACCGAGAAGAACCAGGTGCTGACCAAGGTCTACAACCGGCGCGGCATCGACCCGGCCGCCGTGCTGGAGGAGTACCTGGCCTACGCCGAACGGCTCAAGCCGCACATCGCCGACACCTCGCTGGTGCTCTCCAAGGCGCTGGACGAGGGCAAGTTCGTGCTGCTGGAGGGCGGTCAGGGCACGCTGCTGGACATCGACCACGGCACGTACCCGTTCGTCACCTCCTCCTCGCCGACGTCCGGGGGCGCGTGCGCCGGGGCGGGCATCCCGCCGAACCGGCTCACGAAGATCATCGGGATTCTGAAGGCGTACACGACCCGCGTGGGCTCGGGGCCGTTCCCGACCGAGCTGACCGACGAGACGGGCGAGTGGCTGCGCAGGACCGGCGGCGAGTACGGCGTCACCACCGGCCGCGACCGTCGCTGCGGCTGGTTCGACGCGGTGATCGCCCGCTACGCCACCCGGATCAACGGCATCACCGACTACTTCCTCACCAAGCTCGACATCCTGTCGGGGCTGGAGCGCATCCCGGTGTGCGTGGCCTACGAGGTCGACGGCGTGCGGTTCGACGAGATCCCGATGACCCAGACCGACTTCCACCACGCGGTCCCGGTCTACGAGGAGCTGCCGGGCTGGAAGGAGGACATCTCCAACGCCAAGTCGTTCGACGACCTGCCGCCGAACGCGCAGTCGTACGTGCGCGCCCTGGAGGAGATGAGCGGGGCGCCCATCTCGGCGATCGGCGTCGGCCCCGGCCGCGACCAGACCGTCGTGGTGCGGTCGCTGGTCTGACCGGCACGTGAGAAGGGGCCCGGCGCGGGAACGCGCCGGGCCCCTCGCGTGTCTCCGGACTACGGCCGGCCGGCGGGCTGCTCGTCCGCCGGGCCTCCGGCGGTGAGGACGGCGGCGGTCATCGGGGTGTGCAGGGTCCAGCCCAGGGTCTCGTACAGGGCCTGCCCCGCTTCGGTGGCGACCAGGATGCCCGTGCGGGCGCCCCGGGAGACGGCGGCGGCGGCGAGCGCGGCCATGACGACCGTCCCGAGGCCGCGCCGGCGGTGTTCGGCGGCCGTCTCCACCTGGTCGATCACGGCGGCCCGGTCCGCGACGGCGAACTGGCCGCGCGCCGCGACCTCGCCCGCGGCCGTGAGCAGCCGCGCCACGGTCACCCCCGCCCTGGTGGTGATCGCCAGGGTGTAGCCCGCGGGGGCCTTCGGGGTGGTGCGGGTCAGGGACGCGGTGGTCATCATGTACTCCTGCTCCTGCACGGACCACCGCGGAGGCAGGGAGGGGGCGACCGCCTCGGCGGGGGCGCAGAGCTTGAGCCAGGTGCCGGGGACGGTGAGGGTGCCGGTCAGGTGGTCCAGGATCTCCGCGGTCGGGGCGGGGACGACGTGCCGCGTCACGTGGCCGGGGAGGCCGACGTCCACTCTGAGGCCCCACGGTTCGGGCACGGGCCGCGGGGCGTTGCGGGAGATCACCCAGCCGTCCACCCATGCCCGGACTGTTGCGGAATGGGCATGTTTGAGAACCTCCGTCATGAGCTCCAGCTTATTGCAAGGTAGTTGCATTTATCGTGCAATAGGCGGGCGGAGAGTTCTCTTGGCACCTTCACCGGCGACCGGGGCGTAGCAGGATAAAAAGGACACGGCGTGGCACTGCCTCAGCGGGCCTCGCGGCGGGTAGTGTCCCCGGTGTGCGCGTTGAGATTCATGGTCACCGAGGAGCTCGGGGCCTGTGGCCGGAGAACACCCTGCCAGGGCTGAGCCACACGATGGAGCTGGGCGTTCACGCGCTCGAGTTCGACGTCGCCCTCACCGCCGATCGCCGCCTCGTGCTCACGCACGACCTGACGGTCTCGGCCGTCACCAGTGCCGACCGCCGGCCGCTGCGGCCGGGCGATCCGCTCTTCCCGTACGTGGGCAAGCCGATCAACGCGCTCAGCCTCGCCCAGCTGCGCACGCTCGACGTGGGCGTACGCCTGCCGCGCCACCTCGACGACCCGTTCGCGCTCACCCAGGTCGCCATGCCGGAGACCAGGATGCCGACGCTCGGCGCGGTGCTCGGGCTGGTCAACGCCTACGAGGCCGAGCACGTACGGCTGCACGTCGAGCTGAAGTCCGACCCGACCAGGCCGGAGCTGACGGCCGACCCGGAGATGTTCACCGAGCTGGTGGTCGAGGAGCTCGACCGGCACGGCAGGCTGGGCAACGCCGCCCTCCTCAGCTTCGACTGGCGCGTCATCGGGCACGCGGCCCGGCTGGCCCCGGCGGCCAGGCGGTTCGCGCTGATCGAGCTCGACACGCTCCACTGGCACGAGGGCGGGCTGGGCGACGACATCCCGGCCGCCGCCCGTGAGGCCGGGGCCACCACGCTCTCGCCCGAGCACGTGATGGTCGACGAGAAGCTGATGGCCCAGGCGGCCGCGGCGGGCCTCGACGTGGCGGTCTGGACGGTCAACGACCAGGCCCTGGCCGCTCGCATGATCGACCTCGGCGTGGCCGGGATCGTGACCGACTACCCCGACCGCATGCGGGAGCTGTGGCGCGAGCGCGGCCTCGATCTGCCGGAGGGCGTCCGGCCGCTCAAGCCCGTGAGCGTCTGAGCGCCGCGAGCCCCGAGCGTCCGGACGCGTCGTTCAGAGCCAGCCGTTGCGGCGGAAGCCGCGGTGCAGCAGCACGCAGGCCGTGATCATCACAGCCAGCACCGCCGGATAGCCCCAGACCTGCTTGGTCTCGGGCATGAAGTCGAAGTTCATGCCGTAGATGCCGGCGATCATCGTCGGCACGGCCAGGATGGCGACCCACGAAGAGATCTTGCGCATGTCCTCGTTGGCCAGGGCGTTCGAGCGGGCCAGGGCGGCCTGCAGGATCGAGCTGCACAGTTCGTTGGAGGACTCGACCTGCTCGCACACGCGGGACAGGTGGTCGCCGACGTCGCGGAAGTACTCGCGCATCTCCGAGGGGATCACGCGGCGCTGCGGCAGCGCCGACAGCGGCGACTGCAGCGGGGTCACGGCCCGCTTCATCTCCAGCATCTCCCGCTTGAGCTGGTAGATCCGGTTGATGTCGCGGGAGCTGACGTCGGCGAAGACGGTCGCCTCGACCTCTTCGAGCTCCAGCTGCATCAGGTCGGCCACCTGGAGGTACTGGTCGACGACGTGGTCGGCGATGGCGTGCAGCACGCCGGCCGGGCCGCGGTTCATCAGCTTGGGCTTGTCCTCAAGGCGCTCGCGGACGAGGGTGAGCGGGCAGTGCTCGCCGTGGCGCACGGTGACCACGAAGTCGACGCCGAGGAAGACCATGATCTCGCCGGTGGCGATGATCTCGCTGTTGGCCGTCAGCTCGTCGTGGTCGAGGTAGGCGACCGTCTTCAGCACCATGAACAGCGACTCGCCGTAGCGCTCGACCTTGGGACGCTGGTGGGCCTTGACCGCGTCCTCGACGGCCAGCGGGTGCAGGCCGAAGACCTCGGACAACCACTCCACCTCGGGCGCCTCGGGCTCGTGCAGCCCGACCCAGACGAACGCGTTCGCGCCGTCGGAGCTCTTGTTGTGCTCGCGGACGAGTTCGAGGGACTCGACGATGCCCGGGGCGCAGACCTTCTTGCCCTGGATGTAGGCACCGAATTCGACGATGGAGTCGACAGGGGGCACGCAGACCTCACGCACCGGCTTGGTGAGCGGGCGTGCGGCATGCGGCTGAACAGGGTGACGGTTGATGCGACGGAAAAGCGTGGACGAGCGCATGGCAGTCCCTTTCCGCCCGACCTGGCACGCTCCACGCGCGATGAAAAGTCACCTCAATCGACACAAATGCGTGGAGGCACGATCAGGCTGCCGGATTGGAGTGGTCGGGGGTAACTGGGGCGTACGTGGGAGAGCACGTACTGCTGGGATCACCAGGTTTCATCCCGGACCACCTCCAATCACAAGAGACGCCGCAAAGCCGC